>DATFVX010000225.1:0-26025 GCA_035259985.1 Acidimicrobiales bacterium
CGGCCCCCGGCACGTCCCCCGCGAGGCCGGTGCGGTCGACGAGGACGTAGTAGACGGCGTAGTGCGCCAGGAAGATCCCCAGGGTGTGGGCCGCGGCGGCCCGGACCAGCCGATCCACGCTGGCCAGCCGCGCGGGCCAGCCACCTTGGGCAACGGCGTAGACGAGCGCGGTGCCGGCCAGGCCGGGCAGCACGAACGCCGGCCCGCCGGGATAGCGGTCGGGCGTGACGCCCAGCGCGAGCAGGACCACAACCCCCGCGGCGGTCACGGTGGCGGCGGTCATTCCCCAGCGGCGATCGGCGAACCGCCCGCTGCGGACGGCCGCCATCCCCACGAGCACGAATCCCAGGTACGTGACCGCCGGGAACTTCCCCGCCACGACCTCGTCGGCCCACCATCCGCCGACCCCGGACGCCGCCCACTCCGCGAGCATCCCCGCCACGACAATGCCCGCCGCCACCGCGGGGAGCAGGCGGGGTCCCACGACGATTGCGACGGCGGCGCCCGCCACCACGGTGACGCCGAGGGCCTCGATGACGCCGAACATCGCGGGGTGCCGCCACAGCAGCCAGTCGAAGGCGAGCCCGATCGGTACCAGCAGCCCGTAGCGGCGCATCACCTCGGCAGCCACCCGCGGCCGCGTCATCCCCCGACGTCGCCGGGCGGCGATGAACAGGGCCGCCGAGGCCCCGGCGGCCACGAAGAAGGCCGGGGCCGCGACGTCGGTCACCGCGAACGACGACCAGCCCGGCAGCACCGCCCGCGCATCGCCGGTCAGCCAGTCCGTCAGGTGGTGCACCACCATGGCCACCAGGGCCAGCCCCCGCAGCCGATCGAGGGCGAGGACCCGCCCGACGGCGGGCGGGGCGGGAGGGGCCGGGGAGGGGGCGCGCGGGGGCGGGATCGACGTCGCGACGGAGGACATGCCTGTTGATGGGGTACCCCGCCAGCCGGGCCCCAGTCCTACCAGCTACGAGGGTCAGCTCACGTCAGGCGCCGTGCGCGTGGTCGCAGAGCCGCTCCTCGCCCTCCCTGATCTGGCCGGCACCCACGCCCTCGAGGGCGGCGAAGGGGCCGCACTCGTGCGACACGATCCACACGTGGATCATGGGGACCGGATCGAACTTGACGAGTCCCGGACGGCATTCCCCGCCCGCCTTCGTCAGGCCCCGCACCTTGGGCGCCTCGCCGGGCGAGAAGCAGAGGTCGTCATGGATGTGCCACTGCGTGAGCTTGCCGCCCAGCTCGGGCACGGTGTCCAGGGTGTTGCCCTGAGGCAGCATGTACATCGCCGCCTCCAGAGTGCGCTTGCCGTCGCGGTCGACCCGATAGACGAGCGACTCCGGGCGCTCCGGGTCGAGGATGTCCTTGTCGTTGATCCAGTCCCACTGGATGAAGTGCTCGTAGCCGGTCAGGCCGTCGCCGATCGAGTGGAACCCGGCCGCCTCGGCAACCCTGTAGTCCGCCCAGCGCGGCAGGCGCCAGAGCGTGATGGCGATCAGGTTCTCGGCGGCCGCCTGCTGCTCGGGCGTCACGCCCTCGACGCCGCTGAGGTCGATGGGCTTGGTGGGGTCGTACGGCGTCGGCGCGACGGCGGACGCCTCGTGACCGGCGTGCTCGTGGCCCCCGGCCGCGGCCTCCTCGCCCCCGTCGGTGGCGCCGTGGTCGTGCTCGTGGGCCGCCGCCCCCTCGCCGTGCTCGTGGCCCTCGTCGTGCTCGTGGCTCCCGGCGGCCACCATGCCCGGCACCGTGAGGGCCAGCACCGCCACCCCGGACACCCCCACCAGCGCCGGCCGCCGGCCGCTCAGTCGAGCCGACAGCCCTGGCAGGAGGACGATCAGCGCACCGACGATGGCCACCAGGGCCAGCGCCGCCGCCAGCGTGTCGGCGAACTGGGGATCCTCCCGGACGTCGAGGCCGGTGACGAAGCTGATTCCGTCGATCTTGGCGAGGATCCACCCCCCGAGCGCGGCGGCGTTGCCGGCCACGCCCACCAGGGCGACGATCCGCGAGGGGCGCAGCAGCACCAACACACCCCAGCCGACCTGGAACACGGCCGTCAGCGCGAACGCGACGACGGCGGCGCGGTGCTCGCTGTGCGCACCGGCGGCGGTGGCGTGGATCGCGCCGGCGGCGATGGACGCGAGCGCGGCGACGGCGATGGGCATGCTGGGACGTTCTGCGGGCGAAGCGGAGGCCACGGCGGTCTTCCCCTCTCGGTGTCGGCCAGCCGTGGCCGAGGCTAGGCGAGCTTCGGCTGGGATTGCACGCGGCGTGCAGAATTCACTGCCGGGCGGCGGCGCGATCCGCCGCCACCGCGTCGTAGCTCTCGTAGTCCGACCCGGTGTCGTCGGCGAACTCGAACTCGAGCAGCCCGGCCTCGGCCCAGTGGCGGCGCAGGTAGCCGTCGTTGGCGTCGAGCAGGCCCAGCTTGCGGACGTTCGGGACGAGCTTGGAGAAGAACGCCCGCTGGAACCCCGCGAACGGATGCACCTTGACCTTCCCGGCGGCCTCGGCCAGGGCCGGGTACACGGCCTGCGAGGACACCCCCATCCGATCCCAGACCTCGGGCGTCGTCGAGCGGGACCGGTTGCGCAGCGTGTTCTCCACCAGGAACTCCTGGCGGTCCTTCAGCTCCGCCTCCGACAGCCCGCCGTAGTACTCCGCCAGGCTCAGCACCCCGAAGGCCACGTGCCGGGCCTCGTCGGACATGACGTAGCGCAACAGCTTGTGCAGCAGGGGCTCGTCGATCGTCCGCAACATCGAACCGAAGGCGGCCAGCGCCAGGCTCTCGATGACGATCTGCATGCCGAGGTAGGCGATGTCCCAGCGGCCGTCCTCGAGCAGCGCGGTGATCTGCGCGTCGAGGAACGGGCTCATCGGGTAGGCCTCGCCGAGCTTGGTGTGCAGGTACTTGGCGAACACCTCGGTGTGGCGGGCCTCGTCCATGGTCTGGGTGGCCGCGTAGTACTTGGCGTCGATCCAGGGCACGGTCTCGACGATCTTGGCGGCCGTCATCATGGCGCCCTGCTCGCCGTGCATGAACTGGCTGAGCTGGGCCTTGAAGCTCTCGACGCCGAGCTGGCGCAGCTCGTCCTCGCCCCACGAGGCGATGGGTGAGCCCTCGACGTCGCGGGCGGCGCGGGCCAGCTGCTGCAGCGGCGTGGCGGGGTCGACCAGCTCGAAGGGATCCACCTCGGTGGACCAGTCGAGGTCGGTCACGCTGTTCCACTGCGACCCCATCGCCTTGTTGTAGAGCGTGACCAGCTGCCCACGGCTGCGGTCGTAGTTCCAGAGGAAGATGCGGTCGGCGTGGTCGTGGACGACCTTGACCGCCTCGTCGACCTCGGTGCGGCTGGGCACATCGGGCATGTCGGCCGTCATTCTGCTGCCCCTCCGAAGCGCCCGCTGGCCAGGGCCGCACGCCGCCGGTGGCCCGGGTACCCCGGACCCAGCCTGCTGGTGACGTCGCGCAGGCGGACCGGCTCGCCGCACTGGGAGCAGACGACCTCCGCCGCCAGGTCGTGGCCGCACGTTCGGTGTTGCAGCACCACGGGTGGGCCCTCCTCGCCGGCCAGCCAACGGTCGCCCCAGCGCACCAGGGCGGCGATCACGGGGAAGAAGTCACGGCCCTTCTCGGTCAGCACGTACTCGTGGCGCACCGGACGGTCCCGGTACTGCCGCCGCTCGAGCAGGCCCTCACCAACGAGGCGGTTGAGGCGCTGGGTCAGGATGTTGCGCCCGATGCCGAGGCTGCGCTGGAAGTCGTCGAACCGTCGCACCCCGTAGAACGACTCGCGTAGCACCAGCGGCGTCCACCAGTCGCCCAGGAGGTCGACGGTGCGGGCGATCGAGCACGGCCAGTCGGCGAACGGGGTGCGCTTCACGATGGACCACCTGTGCCCGCGGGCGGCGCGGCCGCATCCCCCACCCGCACGCCGGCGAGCTGGGTGGCCTGCGCCACGAGCCGGCCCCGGCTGTCCCACACGTGGCACTCCTCGTCGACGAGGTCGGCCTGCACCAGCCGCGCCCGCTGCCTCACGACCAGCGGCCCCGGTGCCGGCACGCCGCGCACGTACACCGTGAGCTCGAGCGTCGGCACCCACCCCAACGTCCCCAGCTCCAGGGTGGCCGGTGGGAAGGAGTCGGCGGCGTAGAGCAGCGCCAGCGGGTCGGGGTCCCGGCCGTCGGCGAACGCCAGCCAGCCCCGCACCTCGGCCGCCCCCGACGGCCGCCGAGCCGTGAAGCCCGCGGTGGCCGGGTCGAGGCAGACCCGCACCTGGTTCATGATCGCCAGCTCCACGCCACCCGGTCCGGCGCCCTGCGCCCGCACGCAGTCGTCAGGCGGCGGCAGGGGCGGCACGTCCAGGTCGGACCGCCAGGGCTCGGCAGCGGGATCGTGCCGACCGAGCGTGAACACCGCCTCGACGGCGGGCGAGCCCGCTTGCTCCAGCCGGGCACGCACGTGGCTCATCCGCCGCCCGCGCCGTAGCACCTCGGTGCGCACCTCCGCGGGGCCCGGGTCGGGTGACGTCAGGTAGTGGGCCGCCGCCGTGACGGGGTGCGGGTGGTCCGGTCCCTCGGCGGACGCCAGCGCCGCCCGCGCCGCCCGGGCCATGGTCGCCAGCAGGTAGCCCCCGTGGGGGCGGCCACCGATGCTCCACTCGGGATCGACGGCGATGGCGTACCGGCCCGACGCGTCGCGAGCATCCGCAGCGGAAACTGCGGTGACGGCGGTGACGCGGTCGAAGGCGGCGGAGTCTGGCATCGCCCGAACCTTAACCGGTGTCCGTTGCACTAGTGAACTGACGAGACTACGTTCCCGCCATGGCTGTGACCGAGGCACCCACCACGCCCGCCGCGCCCACGTGGAAGCAGACGGCCTGCATCCTCTGCGAGTGCAACTGCGGCATCGAGGTGCGCCTGGGGGCGGCCGACGGGGCGCGGAGGTTCGAGCGCATCCGCGGCGACAAGAACCACCCGTCGTCGCTCGGGTACACGTGCGAGAAGGCGCTCCGCCTCGACCACTACCAGAACCCTGGCGGCGGCCCGCTGCCCGCCGGGCCCCGGGTGCCGGCCCTGGGCGAACGGGTGACCCATCCCCTGCGCCGGCGCCCCGACGGCACCTTCGAGGTCGTCGACTGGGACACCGCCATCGGTGAGGTCGCCGCCCGGCTCGGGGCGGTGCGCGACACGCACGGGGGCGCGAGCATCTTCTACTTCGGCGGCGGCGGGCAGGGAAACCACCTGGGCGGCGGCTATGGCACGAGCACGATGCAGGCGTTCGGCGGCCGCTACCGGTCCAATGCGCTGGCCCAGGAGAAGACCGGCGAGTTCTGGGTCAACGGGAGGCTCCTGGGGACCAACGTCCGCGGCGACATGGAGAATTGCGAGGTCGCCCTCTTCATCGGCAAGAACCCCTGGCAGAGCCACAGCTTCCCGCGCGCCCGCACGACGCTGAAGGAGATCGCCCGCGATCCCGGCCGGGCCCTCATCGTCGTCGATCCCCGCCGCACGGAGACAGCCGACCTGGCCGACATCCACCTGCAGGTGCGTCCCGGAACCGACGCCTGGCTGATCTCGGCCCTGGCCGCGACCATCGTCGACGAGGGACTCGTCGATGATGCGTGGCTCCACGACCACGCCACGGGCGCCGACGCCGTCATCGCGGAGCTGCGCGGTGTCGACATCGCCGCCCACTGCGCCGTGAGCGGCGTGGACGATGCGCTCGTGCGCCGGGCGGCGCGCCGCATCGGGGGCGCGGCGGCCGTGGCGGTGGCCGAGGACCTCGGCATCCAGATGAACCTCCACTCGACGCTCGTGAGCTACCTGGAGAAGCTGGTGTGGCTGCTGACCGGCAACTTCGGGCGGCCGGGGACGCAGTACGTCCCGTCGAGCCTGGTGCCCCTGGGCAAGGTCCGCCGCGCGGAGGTCGGCGGCGACGACGGCGGCCCGCGTAGCCCGGTTGCGGGCGCCCGCATCGTGTCCGGGCTGGTGCCCTGCAACGTCATCGCCGACGAGATCCTCACCGACCACCCGGCCCGGTATCGGGCGATGGTGGTCGAGAGCGGCAACCCGGCCCACTCCCTGGCCGATTCCCAGCGGATGCGGGAGGCGCTGGCCGCCCTCGACACCCTCGTGGTCATCGACGTCCACCTGACCGAGACCGCCCGGCTCGCGCACTACGTGCTGCCCGCCCCGACCCAGTTCGAGAAGTGGGAGGCGACGTTCTTCAACTTCGACTTCCCGCGCAACGTCTTCCACCTGCGGCGCCCGGTGCTCGATCCCCCCGAGGGCCCGTTGCCCGAGCCCGAGATCCACGCCCGCCTCGTCGAGGCCTCCGGGGCCCTCGACGACGCCCGGCCCGTGCTCGCGGCGCTGGGGGAGGCCGCCGATGGCGGGCGGGCGGCGTTCGCCGAGGCGTTCTTCGCGGCGCTGGCGGCCAAGCCCGAGCTGGGCGCGCTCGCTCCGGTCGTCCTCTACCGCACGCTCGGCCCGACCCTGCCCGAGGGCGCCGCCGCCGCAGCGGCACTCTGGGCCGCGGCTCACCGGTGCGCCCAGGCGAACCCCGGGGGTGTGCGCCGCGCCGGCCACGGCGAGGGCCTCGAGGCTGGCGAGCGGCTGTTCGACGCCATCCTCGCCAGCCCCTCGGGCGTGGTCATCACCGATGACGAGGGGGACGACGGCGCCGTCTGGGGCCGGGTCGCGACCGGCGACGGCCTGATCCACCTGGAGATCCCCGAGCTGCTCGCCGAGCTGCGGGGCCTGGCCGGCGAGGCGGCGCCCGGTGCAGACGAGGAGTGGCCGTTCGTACTCTCCGCGGGCGAACGCCGATCGTTCAGCGCCAACACCATCATCCGCGACCCCGCGTGGCGAAAGCGCGATCCTGCGGGCGCCCTGCGGGTCAACCCGGCCGACGCCGAACGCCTCGGCCTGGAGGACGGCGGGCGTGCCCGCCTCATCACCAAGCGCGCCAGCGTCGCCGTGACGGTCGGGCTCGACGACGCCATGTCCCCGGGGCACGTGTCTCTGCCCAACGGGCTGGGCCTCGACCACCCCGCGGCCGACGGCCAGGTGGTGGTCACGGGCACCGCCCCCAACGAGCTGACGGCCAGCGAGGACCGCGACCCCTGGGTGGGCACGCCGCACCACAAGCACGTGCGGGCGCGGCTCGAGCCCGTCGCAGCGACCAAGGTGGACAGATGAACGCCGACGATTGGATCGCCGCCTTCGCCGACCGGCTCGGCGTGGCGCCGCCCGACCCCGCCACCGTCGACATACTGCTGGCGCTTGCCGGCACCGCCGCCCACGCGTCCGAACGGACGGCGGCGCCGATCGCGTGCTTCCTGGTGGGCCGGGCGGGCATCGACGCCGGCGAGGCGGGTCGGGTCGCGGAGGAGGTCGCCCCGACCGCCTGACGGCGGCGCCGCGGATCAGCGGACCGCTGCCACCACCGCGCCTGCGCCCGAGCGCCACACGATGCCGGCCTCGCTGAACCCGGCGTCGAGCAGCGCCTGCGCGTGCCACGACGACGGCGGATCGAACCCGGCCGGGTGGTTCACCCCACCGAAGTGCGCCGTCCGCTCGGCCACGGCCTCGGCGATCACGGGATCGGCCGCGGCGATCTCCCACCAGCCGTCCCAGTCCGGCCGCCCGTCGGCACGGACGCGCTCCTGGCGGCGTGCCTCCACGCCCGCCAGGGCGGCGCCCAGCCGCGGCAGGTCGGCCGCCTCCATCTGGTCGGCGTTGGCGACCGCACCCCCGGGTCGGACGATGCCGGCCAGGTCGCGGTAGACGCGCCGGAGCAGGTGCTCGGGGAGCCAGTGGAGGGCGGTCGCGGTCAGGGCCGCGTCGAAGGGGAGCTCGGGCAGCTCGAGGATCCATGCCGGATCGGCCAGGTCGGCCCGCACGAAGCGCACGCGTTCGTCGTCACCCAGCGTTGCCCGGGCGATGGTGAGGAGCGCCGGGTCGACGTCGACGGCGATCGATCGGGCCCGGGGGAAGCGTTCGAGCAGGCGCCGGGAGATGGTGCCGGTGCCGCAGGCGAGGTCGAGCACCAGGGGCTGGGGGCCCGCCACGGCCTCGACGACGTCGAGCAACGCGGCGAGGCGCTCCTCGCGGTCGGGCATGTAGCCCTCCTGCTGGCGATCCCACGACTCCTGCCACGCGTCGGCCCACCCCCTGTCGGGCCGGTCGGTCGTCGCAGCCGCCGTCACCGGAAGCTCCGGACGAGGTGGCTGGCCTCCGGCAGGTGGTGGCCGGACGGCCGGTCTGCGTGGCTGAAGCGCCGGTTGACCGTATGCGGCGAAGCCAGCCGCCAACCCCGGCCGAAGAGGTGCCCTCTCACGTTCGAGCCTCCCGTGCTGTAAGGTGCTTAATAGCATTTTGCTCCTAACAACATGCCACGAACCGGTAAGGGGTGCAAGTGGATTTCGAGTCTTACGCACGGTTGGGCGTCGAGCTGGTGTCGTCGGAGCCCGACCAGCTCGAACCCGACGATCCGCTGAGCTCGCTCGACGGCCTGCGGGACTTCCTCGCGCCCTGGCCCTGGCTGGTCCCCCGCGCCGGGGCCGGGGACCTGCACGCGCTCGTCCGCCTGCGGGGCGAGCTCCGGGCGGTGTTCGACCATGCCGCCGAGGGCGGGTCCGCGGCCATGGTCGAACGAATCAACCACCTGCTCGCGCGCCACCGGCCCCAGCCCAGCATCTCCGGGCACGACGACGCCGACTGGCACCTGCACATCGCCGACGACCGGGGCCCCGTCGCCACCGAGTTCGCCACCGGTGCCGTGATGGGCCTCGCCATGGCCTTCCTCGACCTGGGTGCCGACCGCTTCGGCACCTGCGCCGATCCCCGCTGCCGCGGGGTTTTCATCGACACCTCGCGCAACCGCTCGCGTCGCTACTGCTCCGACCGCTGCGCCAGCCGGGCCAACGTCGCCGCTCACCGCCAGCGTCAGCGGTCCGTCGCCGGCTGATCACCGGGGCTCGACTGGTGGATTCGCGGCGGAGCGCCGCATGATGGCAGGCGATGCTCCCGGCCCCCAACGGGTCCCTCCCCGATCCCGCGACCAGTTCGGCCCCCGCCCCGGCGGTCGAGGTCGAGCACCTCGTGAAGCGCTTCGGCGGCTTCACGGCGGTGGACGACGTGTCGTTCGCGGTCGCGCCCGGCGAGCTGTTCGGGTTCCTCGGCCCCAACGGCGCGGGCAAGACCACGACCATCTCGATGCTGTGCACGCTGCTGTCGGCCAGCGCCGGCCGGGCCACGGTCGACGGCTACGACATCACGACCCAGCGGGACGAGGTGCGCGCCAGCATCGGGCTCGTCTTCCAGGAACTGACGCTCGACGACTACCTCACGGCCGAGGAGAACCTTCGCTTCCACGCGGTGATGTACGGCGTGCCCCGGAGCCAGGTCGCCGAGCGCATGGCGCCGCTGCTCGAGATGGTCGGGCTCACCGAGCGCAAGGGCCAGCAGGTTCGCTACTTCTCGGGCGGCATGAAGCGCCGGCTCGAGATCGCCCGAGGCCTGATCCACGCCCCGCGGGTCCTCTTCCTCGACGAGCCCACGATCGGGCTCGATCCGCAGACCCGGGCACACATCTGGGACTACGTGGACGAGTTGAGGTGCCGCGAGTCGACCACGATGTTCCTGACGACCCACTACATGGACGAGGCCGAACGCTGTGATCGGATCGCCATCATCGACCAGGGTCGGATCGTGGCCATCGATACCCCCGACGCCCTCAAGGCCGCCGTGGGTGCCGACACGGTCACCTTCGCCACCGCCGACGACGCCCTCGCGGCCCGCCAGCTGAGCGAGGCGTTCGGCATCGAGGTCGTGGGCCAGAACGGCGGCCTGGTGGTGCGGGTGCCCGACGGCGAAGAGTTCGTCCCCAGCGCGTTCGGCGTCCTGACGGTCGGGGTGCAGAGCGTGAGCGTGCGGCGCCCCAGCCTCGACGACGTGTTCATCAAGTACACCGGCCGGGCGATCCGCGACGCCGAGGCGGGTGCCGTCGATCAGCTCAAGATGAACCCGATGGTCCGCGGGTTCCGGAGGGGTTGATGGACGGATCGATCGCCGCCCGGACGCCCACCGAGGCGGCGCCGACCCCGCCGCCGGCGGACGCGGCCGCCCGCCGCCAGACCATGCTCACCCGCAACGGCCGGACCATCGCGATGGTGTGGCAGCGCGAGCTCATCCGGCTACGCCGCACGCCGACCCGCATCGTCACCGGCCTGGCCCAGCCGATCATCTTCCTGTTCATCCTGGGCGCCGGGCTCGGCAGCCTCATCCAGCAGGGCGTGCCCGGCGGGCTGGACTACCAGGAGTTCCTGTTCCCCGGGATCCTCTCGATGTCGATCATCACGTCGGCGCTGTTCTCGGCGGTGTCGATCGTGTGGGACCGCGAGTTCGGCTTCATGCGCGAGATGCTGGTGGCGCCGGTGTCCCGGACGTCGATCGTCCTGGGCAAGGCCCTGGGCGGCGGGACGGTGGCGGTGGTCCAGGGCCTGATCCTGGTCGTCGCTGCGCCGATCGTCGGCGTGCACCTCACGGTGGGTCGGCTGTTCCTGCTGATCGTCTCCCTGCTCCTCCTCGCCTACGCCATGACCGCGTTCGGCATCGTGTTGGCCACGCGCATCGAGCGCATGGAGAGCTTCCAGATGGTCATGACGCTGGTCCTGCAGCCGATGATCTTCCTGTCCGGCGCCGTGTTCCCGCTGCAGAACCTGCCCACATGGCTCGCGGTCATCACCCACCTCAACCCGGCGACCTACGCCGTCGACCTGGTGCGCCGGTCGGTGCTGCCCGACGCTCCGGGGGTCGAGATCGCGGGCTGGCTGGTGCCGATGTGGGCGGAGGCGCTGCTGGTGGTCACAATCGGGACCGGCCTGCTGGCCCTGGCCGTGCGCCTGTTCAACAGGACCGACTGACGGGGCCCGGCGACTCCAGTCGGGCCTGGAACGCGATCCCGCCCGGGCCCGAACCCGAACCGGCGTCCCAAAACGCCGGAAACCGGCACATCCGAACGCCGGTTGGGGCTGGGGACCGGCCGGGGTCCGCCACGCCCACGCCCGGCGGTCAGGCCCTCTGACCGCGTTCCCGCAGGGCGGTGAGCAACTTGCCGACCAGCGCCTCGAGCTCGGCCATCTCCTCGGCCGTGAACTCGTCGAAGAGCCCGGCGATGGCGTTCATGCTGGGGGCCAGCACCGCGTTGGCCGCCTCGCACCCGGTCGCGGTCAGCTCGACGACCGTGGCGCGCCTGTCGGTCGGGTGCGGGCGCCGGGCCACGAGCCGCTCGTCCTCCAGCGCGTCGACCAGCGCGGTCATGTGCCGCGGCGTCAGGCGCAGCTCGTCGGCCAGGGTCCGCATCATCGCCGGGCCCTGCTGGTTGAGCCTGTCGATCAGGCGCAGGCGCAGGAACGTGAGCCCCCGGTCGGCGCTGGCATCGATCCAGCGCAGGTACGCGTGCGCGAACTGGGCCAGGGCGCCCATCAGCTCCTTGGGGCAATCGCCGAGGTCGAGTGCGGCCTCGGCAGCCGAGTCGCACGTCGATCCGACCGCGATGCGCGCGTCCGCATCCATGCGGACAGCCTACCGGCAGACACTTCCCCTTGTGATTGTTACTGAAGGAACTGTAGTGTGCGTAATAGTTACACACTGCAGGACCCCCTACCCCGGAGGACCCGATGACCGACGTCTCGAGCTCACCCGCACCGTCCCTCGCCGCCGGCACGTGGAAGCTCGACCACGCCCACTCCGGCGTTCACTTCAAGGTCCGCCACCTCGGCCTGACCAACGTGCGCGGCACCTTCAAGTCCTTCGATGCCACCCTCGACGTCGGCGACACGCTCGACAGCGTGGCCGTCGCGGCCGTCATCGAGCTGGCATCCGTCGACACCAACAATGCCGACCGCGACGCCCACCTCCTGAGCACCGACTTCTTCGCCGCCGAGAAGAACCCGCAGATCACGTTCACGTCGACCGGCATCTCCGGCGCCGAGGAAGACCTCGAGCTCAGCGGCGAGCTGACCATCAACGGCATCACGAGGGCCGTCAGCTTCCCGGTCGAGTTCGGCGGTGTCGAGGTCCATCCCGGCGACGGCAAGGACCACGCCGGCTTCTCGGCCAGCACCGTCATCAACCGCAACGACTTCGGTGTGGACTTCAACATGCCGCTCGGCATGGACAAGCTCGCCCTCGGCGAGAAGGTCAACGTCGAGCTCGAGCTCCAGTTCGTCACCGACTGACGACCGGCCTGACCCAAGGCCCAAACTGGTTGTAGCTGCGCGGTCATGCGCCGCACGGCTACAACCGGTTCGCGGAAGGGGGGCCCGCCCTAGCCCTCGTCGCTGAAGCGCTGGACCTGGCTGACCCGGCAATCGAAGCGCTCCGGCGACGGCGTGAGCGTGCCGGCCTCCTGCTGCGTCGCCTGGCCGGGCTCGAGGTCGTTGACGAAGATCGTCCGTGCGGCGAGCTGGCGGGAGCCGTTGGCGCTCTCGAACACGACGTCGACGACGTAGTTGCTCCGCTTGGACGAGTGGTTGGTGATCCTCACCGTCGACGCCATGAACCCGGCGCCGGTCGGCACGCAGTCGGTCAGCTCGACGTCGGCGGCCTCCCGCCGCCGTTCCCGATCCGCCGAGTCGGACGCCCGGGCCAGCAGCGCGGCCGCGACGAGGACCAGCAGCACGGCCAGGCCGCCGACGAGCGCAAGCGCCACGAGGCAGCCGCGGCCGAGGCCGCGCCGCTGCGGCGCCCCCCAAGCGGGCGGCGGGAGCGGTGCCGGCCGCGGGTGCGGGGGGTAGGGCTCGGTGTCGTCGACCGGCGGCGGCGCCGGAGCCGGGGCCGGGGCCGACGCCGGGATCGTCAGCTCGACCGTCGGATCGTCGCCCGGCCCCTGCGTCGCCATCGAGAACTCCCAGCTCCCCCGCTTGGCGGCAGGTTACGCCCGAACGCCGCCGCCTCCTGCCCCAACCCCGGTCAGCGGCCCGTCATTCGTCCGCCGGCTCGATCAGGCGCAGCACGACCACCGAGCGCTCGGTGACGACCAGCTCGCCCCGTAGCTCGTCGGCGTCGCCGTTGCCGGCCCCGTTGGCCTCGAGGGGCGGTTCGCCCGACGCGGTGTCGAGCACCGGGCGCCAGGCCCCGCCCCAGGTGCCGCTGACGGTCCACTTGCGGGGTTCGGGCGAGGCGTTGAGGAGCAGCAGGAACGAGTCGTCCACGACGCGCTCGCCCCGGGGCCCCGGTTGGTCGATGCCCTCGCCGTTGAAGAACATGCCGACGCACGCCTCGTTGCCCGATTGCCAGTCGTCGTCGGTCATCTCGCTGCCGTCGGGCTTGAGCCACGCGATGTCGACGCTGCCGCGCAGCGGCCGGCCCTGGAACCAGCGGCGGCGACGGAACACCGGGTGGGCGCGGCGCAACCCGATGAGCCCGGCGGCGAACGCGTGGAGCCCCTCGTCGGTGTTGGCCCAGTCGAACCACGACGTCTCGTTGTCCTGGCAGTAGGCATTGTTGTTGCCGCCCTGGGTGCGCCCCACCTCGTCGCCGTACAGCACCATCGGCACCCCCTGCGAGAGAAGCAGGGTGGTGAGCAGGTTGCGCTGCTGCCGGGCGCGCAGCGCCAGCACGCCGGGATCGTCGGTCGGCCCCTCGACCCCGCAGTTCCAGGAGCGGTTGTAGTTCTCGCCGTCCCGGTTGTCCTCGAGGTTCGCCTCGTTGTGCTTCTCGTTGTAGGAGACCAGGTCGCGCAGCGTGAAGCCGTCGTGGGCGGTCACGAAGTTGACGCTGGCCGAGGGCCGGCGCGAGTCCCCCTGGTAGAGGTCGGAGCTGCCGGTCAGCCGCGACGCCAGCTCGCCCAGGACGGCGGGCGCGCCGCGCCACACGTCCCGAACCGTGTCGCGGAAGCGCCCGTTCCACTCCGACCACTGGGGCGGGAAGTTGCCGACCTGGTAGCCCCCCTCGCCCAGGTCCCAGGGCTCGGCGATGAGCTTGACCTGGCTGACCACCGGGTCCTGCTGCACCAGGTCGAAGAACGCCGACAGGCGCTCGACCTCGTGGAACTGCCGGGCGAGCGTGGCCGCCAGGTCGAATCGGAAGCCGTCGACGTGCATCTCGATGACCCAGTAACGCAGGCTGTCCATGATCAGCTGCAGCGTGTGCGGGTGGGCCATGTTGAGGCTGTTGCCGGTGCCGGTGGTGTCGTAGTAGTGGGCCCGGTCGTCGGGCACGAGCCGGTAGTACGCGGCGTTGTCGATGCCCTTGAGCGACAGGACCGGCCCGAGGTGGTTGCCCTCCGCCGTGTGGTTGTAGACGACGTCGAGGATCACCTCGATGCCCGCCTCGTGGAGCGACCGCACCATCGCCTTGAACTCGGTGACCTGAGAGCCGTCGCTGCCGGCGCTGGAGTACTCGTCGTGCGGGGCGAGGAAGCCGATCGAGTTGTAGCCCCAGTAGTTGCGCAGGCCGCGCTCGACCAGGCGGGCGTCGTGGACGAACTGGTGGACCGGCTGGAGCTCGACCGCGGTGACACCCAGCGAGGTGAGGTAGTCGATGGCGACCGGGTGCGCGAGGCCGGCATACGTGCCGCGCAGCGCCGGCGGGATGTCCGGGTGGGTGACCGTGAACCCCTTGACGTGCATCTCGTAGATCACCGACTCGTGCAGGGGCGTGTCGGGCGGTCGGTCGGCGCCCCAGTCGAAGAAGGGGTTGACCACGACCGCCTTGGGGACGTGGGGGGCGCTGTCCTGGTCGTTCCGGCTCGCCGGGTCGCCCGACGCCACGTCGTAGGGGAAGCAGGCGGGATCCCAGTCGACGCCCCCGTCGACCGACTTGGCGTAGGGGTCGAGCAGCAGCTTGTTGGGGTTGCAGCGCTGGCCACGCGCCGGGTCCCAGGGCCCGTGCACCCGGAAGCCGTAGCGCTGGCCGGCGCCGACCCGGGGGAGGTAGGCGTGCCAGCAGAACCCGTCGACCTCGCTGAGTGGGATGCGCCGCTCGCCACCGTCGGCGTCGAACAGGCACAGCTCGACCGCCTCCGCCACCTCGGAGAACAGCGAGAAGTTGGTCCCGGTGCCGTCGTAGGTGGCCCCCAGCGGGTAGGGCCGGCCTGGCCAGATCTCGATGTCGGTCACCACGCGTGCTCCCTGGTCTGGGGCCGGAGGAGGGGCGCCACACCCGAAGGGGAGAGGTTAGAGGCAGCGCCGCGGCGCCCCACGCACGGGCACACACCGCGGCAGGCCGGTGGCTGCTAGCGGCAGTTTGCGCAGGTGCCCACCAGGTCGAGCCGGTGATGGTCGGCGTCGAAGCCGTGCTGGGCGGCGATCCGCTGGAGGGCGCGATCGAGGTCGCTCTCGATGCTGGCGGGCGCCGTGAAGTCCTGGACCTCGCCGCACCGCGAGCAGATGAGGTGATGGTGGTGGTGCCGCGTGAGGTCCTCGGCCAGCTCGTAGCGCGAGAACTCGTCGCTGCCGACGATCCGGTGCACGACGCCCGCCTGCTCGAGCACCGCCAGGTTCCGGTACGCCGACGACTGGGCGAGGCCCCGCTCGCGGGCCAGCACCTGGGGGATCGACAACGGCGCCTCGGCGGACGCCAGGACCCCCACGAGCGTCCGGCGCGCCCGCGTGTAGCGCTGGTCGAGACGCCGCAGGCGGGACGCCGCCTCGTCGTCGACGTCGGGCGCCGCGCTCATTGTTGTCCGCTCTTGCTGCTTCGCAGCGGGCCGCTCGGCCCACGCTCGCTCACGAGCCCTTCGGGGCGCTCGCTCATGGTCCGAGCCTAAACGTCGCCTCCACGTGGTCGTGGTGGTGCGGATCGTCGATGATCACCGCGCCCTCGGGCAGCATCAAGAGCCGGCCACCGTAGGCGGCGGCCAGGTGCTGGTCGGTCAGCACGGCATCGGGCGGTCCGCACGCGATCAGACGGTTGGCGAGCAGCATCGCCAGGTCGGCCTGGCGGGCGTCGCCCAGGTCGTGCGTCGACAGCACGACGGTGCGGCCCGCGTCCCGCTCGGCGGCCACGGCCTCGAGGATCAGCCGCCGCGACACCACGTCGAGCGCGGTCACCGGCTCGTCGAGCAGCAACAGGTCCGCCCCCTGGGCCAGGCCCTGGGCCACCAGGACCCGCTGGCGCTGGCCACCGGACAGCTCGTGGAGCTGGCGTCCGGCCAGATCGGCGATGGCCAGCCGGCCCAAGGCCCGATCCACCGCGGCGTGGTCCTCCCGGTCGAGGCGCCGCACGGCCCCCCTGGTGGCGTACCGGGCCATCGTCACCGTCTCCCGGACGGTGATCGGCAGCGAGCGGTCGACGTCGGTGGTCTGCAGCACGAGGGCCACGGCGGCGCGGGTCTGCCGGGCGGGCACGTCGAGCCGCCCCGAGCGCGGCGGCAACAGCCCGGCGATCGCCCGCAGCAGGGTCGACTTGCCCGATCCGTTGGGGCCGATGAGCGCGACGGACGTGCCCGCCGGCACGGTGAACGTGCTCGGCGCCAGCGCCAACCGGTGCCCGTACGCGAGCACGAGCTCGTCGGCGGCGACGGCGGGAGGAGACGACATGTGTGGCGCGGCCCCTTGCTAATCGGGAATGACTCTCGTTAGATTTCCAGCCCGAGATCAAGATCCATTCTCAGTTGTGTCGAGCCTACCGGTTCGCCACCCGCCGAGGTCCCGTGCACCGCATCCGGTTCGTAGCCCTTGCCCTCCCACTCCTCGCAGTCGGCCCCGCCGCCTGCGGCGGCGACGACGGCGCCGGCGGCGCGTCAGGCGGCGCACGCGTGGTGGTGACCACCAACGTGCTGGGCGACGTGGTGTCCGAACTGGTCGGTGACCAGGCTGACGTCGAGGTGATCATGCCCCCGGGCACCGCACCCCACGAGTTCGAGGCGTCGCCCCGGCAGATCGCCACCATGCGGGACGCCGACGTGCTCGTCACCAACGGCGCCGGGTTCGAGGAGGGCCTCACTGACACGATCGAGGCGGCCGAGCACGACGGCGTCGCGACGTTCGCCGCCATCGACGCCGTCGACACCCTGCAGCTCGAGGGGGACGGGGGCACGGATCCCCACTTCTTCACCGACCCGGCGCGCATGGCCACGGCCGCGCAGGCCATCGCCGACTTCCTCGTCGACGAGGTGCCCGCCCTCGACACGCCGGCGTTCGCCCGCCAGGTCCGGGCGACGGTCGACCAGCTTCACGCCCTCGACTCCGAGGTGGAGCGGACGCTGTCCGCCGTGCCGGCCGACCGCCGCACCCTGGTCACCAACCACGAGGTCTTCGGGTACTTCGCCGACCGCTACGGGTTCGACGTCGTCGGCGCCGTCATCCCTGCTGGTACCACCCAGGCGGAGCCCAGCGCCGAGGAGCTCGCCCAGCTCGCCGACACGATCGAGGCCCGGGGCGTCCCCGCCATCTTCGTCGAGACCTCGTCGCCCACCCGGCTGGCCGACGCGCTCGCCGACGAGGTGGGCGACGTCGACGTGGTGGAGCTGTTCAGCGAGTCGCTGGGGGACGAGGGCTCCGGTGGCGAGACATACGCTGCCATGATGCGCACGAACGCCACCCGGATCGCCGACGCCCTGGCGCCGGCCTGAGGAGGCGCCGACGTGATCGCCTGGTTCACCGACGCCTTCGAGCCGACGTTCATGCAGCGGGCGCTCCTGGCCGGCCTCCTGGCCAGCAGCGCGACGGCGGTGGTCGGCACCTGGGTGGTGCTGCGCGGGCTCACGTTCCTCGGCGACGCCCTGGCCCACGGCGTCGTGCCCGGCCTCGCTCTGGCCGTGCTCTGGGGGTTCAGCCCGACGCTGGGCGCCCTGGTGGCGGCGCTGCTGATGAGCGGGGCCGTCACGCTGGTGTCGCACCGCACCCGCGTCCGCGAGGACACCGGGATCGGCCTGCTGTTCGTGGGGATGCTGGCCCTGGGCGTGGTGATCATCTCCCGATCGCAGAGCTTCGCCACGGACGTGACGTCGCTGTTGTTCGGCGACGTGCTGGGGGTGACCGCGGACGACCTGCGGGGCCAGGCCGTGGCGGCGGCGCTGGTGGTGGCCGCCTCGGTCGCCCTCTACCGCCCCTTCATGGCGTTGACGTTCAACGCCGACAAGGCCGCCACCCTGGGCATGCGGCCGGTGGCCGCGCACGCGGCGCTGATGGTGTTGCTGGCGGTGTCGATCGTGGCGTCGTTCGACGCGATCGGCACGCTGCTCGTCTTCGGGCTGCTGATCGGCCCGCCCGCCACCGCCGGGCTGCTGGTCCGCCGGGTGCCCCGCATCATGCTCACGGCGGTGGCCCTCGGCGCCCTGGCGGTGGTGCTCGGCCTGGCCATCAGCTACCACTACGGGACCGCCGGCGGTGCCACCATCGCGGGGCTGGCCGTGGGGCAGTTCTTCGTGGTGCTGGCCGTGCAGGAAGGCCGCCGGGCGCTGCGCGAGCGGACCCAGCGTCTGGCGACCTGAGCCGCCCTCGGATTCCTGCCGCGGTTGTGGTTGCCGGAGCAACCAATTCCGCGGCAGGTTCGTCAGCGGTCGCCGCCCTCGCCGTCGCCGTCGTGGACGAGGATGTGACGGTCGATCGTGGCGCCCGTCTCCCCCAGGCCCTTGACGCTGACCCGGTCGTAGGCCAGCAGTTCGTGGGTGTCGGGATCGAAGTACAGAACCGACGCCTGGAGCGGCTTGGGCTCGTCCCCCTGGAGGCCGCGTAGCCCCGCGCCGCCGGTCGACCCCTCCACGAGGAGCCGGGTGTCCGGTGGCGGCTCCTCGGTGGTGTCGGTGTCGCCTGACCCCTCGGCCTCCTCGGCCGGCTCGATCCGCTCGTCGCTCGCCTTGTGGGTGTGGCCCGCGAGCACCAGCGGGACCTCGCCACCGATGTCGGCGGCTGTCCGGGCGTCGTGCACGAGGACGACGTCGACGTCCGGGGGCTCGGCGGCGGCCAGCTGGTCGGCCACCTCGGGGGCGAACGCCTCGGCGCGCTCCTGCTCCGACGGCCCCGCCGACGCCTGGTCCTTGTCGGGGGTGTAGCGGGGGTCGCCGATGCCCCAGAAGCGCAGCCCGGCCACCTCGGCGGCGTCGCCGTCGAGCACCACCGCGTTGGGCTGGTCCGCCACGGCGCGCTGGGTGCTCCGTGAATCGTGGTTGCCCCGAACGAAGACGTACGGCACCTCGAGGTCACCGATCTGCCCCAGCAGCTGGCTCTCGGGCTCGGTTCCCCAGTCGACGATGTCCCCGGTGTCGGCGATGGCATCGATGTCGAACTGCTCGGTCAGCTGCTCCATGAGGTCGAAGGCCTGGGGATTGAGGTGGATGTCGCTCACGTGGAGCACCCGGATGGTGTCGTCGGTGGGGGCGAAGCTCGGGAGATCCTCGGCCGCCAGGTACAGGGTCACGACGTTGCCGACGAGGTCGCTGAGCTGCTCGCGGTACTCCCCGAAGCGGTCGATGATGTCCTCCACGTCGCCGACGGCAGTGGGCGCGCGGGTGAGCAGGCCGGTGTAGCGGGGCTCGGCCACGGCGTTGGCGTCGAACGTGGCGGCGGCACCGGCACCCGCGCCGACGACCAGCAACGCACCGGTCGCCAGCCCCACCACGGCCGAGCGCCACCGGAGCTGGGCCGCTAGCGCCCCGATGACACCACCCACCGTGGCCACCAGCACGCAGCGGAGCACCAGGCGCCCAAGGGCGGCCCGGACATCGTCCGCAACGTCGTCGCCCAGGGTGTCGATCACCCCGGGGTTGTCGGCGATCCGCTCGGCGTCGGCGAGGCCCAGCTCCTCGACCCGCAGATCGAGGCGAATCGGCCAGTCGTGGGTGTCGAGCTCGATCGTGCCGAGCGGCGACAGGTGGACAACCGTGTTGCCGTGCAGCGACGGCACGGCGCCCATGGTGGTGTCGAACGGGCCGACGTGGGCCGGGACCCGTCCTGCGAGCGCCAGGGCGCTCGCCGCTCCCACCAGGGCAAACAGGACCACCCGGGCGGTCGGTGCCCAGCGGCGCCACCGCGATGCGCCGGGCTCCCGCACCGCACCTGGTTCCGCCTCGGCCGCGGCGTCCGCCACGTCCTCGGCCGCCACCGAATCGGCCGCCGCGTCGGTCGCCGGTGCCTCGCCCGGTGGTGCCTCGGTGGGCGACGCGTCGCCGTGCGCCAGCCCGTCGCGCTCCAGCCCGTCGCCGTCCGGGCCGGGGCCTGAGGGCGCGATGCGGCGGTCGTCCACGCAAAGATGATTCCGCTACTGACCCGGAATCGCACCCCTGGCCGGTCGACGTGGTGCCGCGACCGGCCGGGGCCGGCTACTTCTTCGAGGTCGCCTTGCCCGTCTTGTCGCCGCCCTTGCCCGATGACGCCGGCGTGTCCGAGCCGGCCGACGACCCCGGTCCGACCGTGGTGGCCACGGTCTCCGCGACGCTGTCAGCCGTGTCGGCGAACCGGCTCTCGACGGCGTCGCCCAGCCGCCTGGCATCGCGGCTCACGACCTCGGTCACGTGCCGAACCCGTGGGTTATCCCGCACACGCTGGAGGGCGTCGTCGAGCTGTTGGCGGCGTTCGTCGCTGGCCTTGGCGGCCACCACGCAACCGGCGGCGAAGCCGATGATTGCTCCGAGCTTGAATCCCATGGCCCGCGGTTACCCGCATGCACCGAACTTGAATCAGCTGCCCCACTGGCCGGGCCGCCACGGGTAGCATCGGCGGCGTGACCGACGTGACCGACCTGTCGGACGACGATCTCCGCGAGCTCGTGGAGTCGCCTCGCCAGCTCGACAGCCTGCATCGGGTCTGGGTCACGCCGAGCGACCGCAGGCGGTGCACCTACGTCACCCGCGACGAGGAGCCCGCCGCCGACACCCACGACAACCGGCTCCGCTTCTAGCGCGACGCTGCGTCAGGGTACCGACACCCTGGGTCAGGCCTGGCCCTCGGCCACGCCGGCGGGGCGTTCGCCCTGGACGAGCGTGCGCTGCACCCAGCGGTAGCCGGCCGCCGCCGTGACCGTGGCGATCTCGATCGGGCCACCGACCCCGGGCCACGAGAACTCCGGCGCCATCGCCACGGTGCCCAGCGTGAGGCGCTGCACGTCGATGGTCGTCCGGATGCACAGCACGGCGAAATCGATGCCGTCCTGCAGGTTCATCGAGTCGAACGGGATCCGGTAGCGGCAGGCCTCGAGGAGCGCCATGACCTCGTGCAGCTCCTTGGCGAGGTCGTGCCGTGCGGCCAGGCGCTCCAGCAGCTCGAGGTCGGACCCCCGCACGATCCGGGTCACGACGTCGGTCTGGCCCCGCCAGGCGGCGCCACCCCCGTTCTGGGTGGTGGCGATCTGCTCGACGGCGCCGTCGGGGATCGTGACCTCGAATGCCTCGCCCACGCCGGTGCCGTCGTAGCCGCCGACCAGGAACCCCAGCGCGGCGACCCCGGGCGGCGGCGGGTCGTCGCCGGTCACTGACAGCTGGTGGTCGTAGCGCCCGCCGAAGAAGTCGGCCAGCGCCTGAGCCGTCGGGCCCGGGTGCTCGCAGTTGCCGGCCTCGACGACCGCGAACTCGGCCATGTGGCTCGCGACGCTCCGGCCGAGCAACAGCGCCTCGCCGTAGGTCGTGACGGCCACCCGCCCCGACTCGAACACCTTGTGGGTGAAGTCGCTGGCGACCCGCAGGGTCCTGTCGTTGGCGAGGGTCGTGCGGCTGTCGGCGGCGACCACCACGCCGTCCTGGCACACCACCGTCACCGCCAGCGTCACGCGTGTCGCTCCCTTCAGCCGAGGCGCCGGGTCGAACTCCGGCACGAACCGGCTGATCGTAACCAGGCCCACTGACAGGCAACGGCGGTCCGATCGGACTACGGGATGAAGGGAGAGAGGACTACCGCAGATTGAGTTGCCACGGAACTCCGTAGCGGTCTTGCACCCATCCGTACCGTCGGCTGAAGCCGTAGTTGTCGAGCGGCATGAAGACCGCTCCACCCTCGGCAAGCGCTCCGAAGAGGCGCTCGAGCTCGTCCTCTTCGCCGCACTCGACGAACAACGAGATCGCCGGGGTCATACCGAAGTCGTGTTGGACCGGACTGTCGATGCAGGTGATGCGCCGGCCCAGCAGCGTGCAGACAGCAAGTTGAACCTGCCCCGTCGGGCCGGGGGCCGACTCGTCGTAGGTGTCGAGTTCGTCGATCGTGAACTCACCGTCGAAGATCTCCTGATAGCCGCGCAGAGCCTCGAGGGCTCGTCCGTTCTGAAACATGAGGTGGGTGTGAACTGAGTCGGCCACGTGACTCCTCCCTGGTCGGCGACCATCCCTTCCCATCCTCGTACACGCCTACGCGCCCGCCAACGCCTCGACGCCAAGCACGTCCCGTTCGGCGTGCGGCCGCCGACTGCGGACCCGCCGTCAGGCGTAGTCGGGATTGGCCACGGCCAGCTTGTCGGCGACGGTCGCCCGGACCACGGCGGCGACCTCGTCCCACCGGTCGTCGCATGCGCCGGACCGGATGGCGGCCGCGAGCTCCGCCTCCGAGGCGAACCCGAGGGCCGCCAGGCGCTCGGCGTGCTCGGCGGACATCCGGTCCGCGGAGGCGAGCTCGCGCTCGACGATCGCCAGGGCCCGGGCAGCCACCCGGGCGTGGAACCGCACTCGTCCCTCGGTGGCGCTCGCGACGTCGCCTTCAAGGAACTCGCGCACCGCCTCGAGCAGCTCGGCGGCGCTGGGCGCGTCGTGGGGCGCATGAACACGCTCGCTCATGGCAGCAACAGGAGCAGGTCGTGCTCCACCTCGCACACCCGCCGCCCGATGGCCGCCAGCTCCACGGAGCGGACCGTTCCCGACAGGTGGGTCGCGGCCTGGAGCATGCACATCACCCCCCACTTGAGCGTGCCCATGGCCTCCCACCAGGCCAGGGCCTCGCGATCCACGGCGCCGGCCGAGCCGGACGCCTCGTACGCCGCCACCAGGTCGTCGACGTCCCCGAACCCGCCCACCCGGGGGGATGCCCCGAACCTCCACGCCCGCACGCACAGCCAGCCGAGGTCCTCGAGCGGGTCGCCGAGGTGGGCCAGCTCCCAGTCGAGCACCGCCCGCAGCCCGTCGGGGCCCACCACCAGGTTGCCGTTGCGGAAGTCGCCGTGGACCACGGTGTCGGCGCGGACGGGCGGGCGGTTACGCTCGAGCCAGCGAAAGCCCAGCTCGAACGCCGGGTGGGGCTCGGTCATGGCGTCGAGCAGCTCGCGGAACTGCTCGAACTGGTCGGTCGGGTCGAGGCCGGAGACGCTCCCCGGGTCGATGCTGTGCACCGCTGCGAGGGCCCGGCCGCACTGCGCCGTGAGCAGCGGCCGCGCCGACGCGAAGGCCGCGTCGCGCAGGATCTTCCGGGGAATGGTCTCGCCCTCGATCCGCTCCACCACCATCCACGACCGCCCGAGTGGCCCGGCGTCGCCATCGCCGTCGCCGCCCCGGGCGCCATCGCCGTCGTCGGCACCGGCCAGGACGACGGCGGGCACCGGCACGCCCGCGGCGTGGGCCGCCCGCAGCAGCGCCACCTCGGTGGCCATCGGCCCGCTCGCCACGCCCCCGGGGCGCGCCCGTTGCAGGATCAGCGGGTGGCCGTCGGCGTCGAACGCCCACGTCTCGCGTGATGCCCCGCCCGACAGCCGGCGCAGCTCCCGCACGTCGCGGGCGCCGAGGGCCGCCGCCAGTGCGTCGGCCCAGGCCGGGCGGGTGGCCGTCACGATCCGCCGGGCGTCATTCGATCGGCACCAGGGCCCGGCCCTCGTCGTCGAGCTGGTGCAGGTACTCGCTGATCCCGTAGCCCGTGCGGCCCTCGTAGGTCCAGCGCGCCAATCCCTCGTTCACGACCGTGTAGCGGTCCCCGGTCTTGTGGGGGACGCCGTAGATCCGCAGGATGTCCCCGCGCAGCTCGTGGACCCGGTCGCGCTTGTCGGTGGCTCGGACGTTGCTGACGCAATGGGTGACCCCGTCGTCGGCCAGCTCGCTGGTGACATGCCAGTCGCGGATCGACGTCGCCTCGCCGTCCTTCCAGACCCACCCCCGGTGGAGGTCGCCCGCCGGTGTGCCGATCCGGATCCCGCCGAAGTGGACGTCGTCGCCGACGTTCACGGAGAACCAGCGCCACATCTGGGGCCCACCCCAGCGGCGTGGCCCCCACGACTTGTCGCGGTTGCCGTGGGCCGACCCGGAGTCCAGCTGCCACGAGTCGCCGTCGCATGCGATCGTCCCCGACCAGGAGCCGGCCTGCTCGAGGTGGCCCTTGCCCACCGTGGCGGCGGTGGACGCCGCGCTGTCGCCCGACCTGCTGGCGCGGCCCTGCCCGTCGGTGCCGATGGCGGGCGTGAGGGCCTCGAACGTCACGTCCAGCGTGAGCCGGCCGGGGCGCCCGGGGCCGCCCGCCGACGCCGAATCGAGGTCCAGTACCTGCGCATCGGCGTCGGCCGTGAGGCGCCACGTCCGCATCGGCTCGACCCGCAGGTAGCGGACGCCGCCCACGTCGAGGTCTTGGTCGGTCATCACCCGCTGCTCGCGGACGCCCCGGACGTTGGCGATGCGGTTGCCGGGCAACCAGACGGACAGCCCGACGTCCATCGTCCCCTCGTTGGGCCGGACGCCGATGCGGGTGAAGAGACCGGCGTCGACCGCGGGGTCGTATGCGTTGAAGTAGTACGACTCGCTCCACGCCGAGTCGCCCTCGACGTCGTGGGCGAAGTCGTGGCTGGCGTCCAGGATCGGCACGTCGTTCCCTCCCGTCGCGGCTCGTCGGTGTTCCTGTCTAGCCCTCCGTCACGCCGCGAACGGTAGGCGCCCGCCGGGGCGGGGCCAGTCGAACGCAACGAGCTGCCCGGTGCCCGAGAGCGTGACGAACGCCGTGCGGGCCTCGGGCGCGAAGCAGATGTTGGTGGTGAGCGGGTCGGGCAGCGGCGTGTACTCGGCCTCCTCGCCGTCGGGGGAGAACGCCGTGATCCCGGGGCTGCCGCCGAGCGTCGCCACGCAGATCCAGCCTTCGCCGTCGACCGCCAGTGAGTCGAAGAGGGCGCCCCCACCGGGGTCGGCGACGAGCTCGGCGCCGCGCGGGCCCACTGGGCTCGAACCGCTCACAACGCCGGGGCCGGTGACATCCCAGCCCCAGAGGCGGCCGGTGTGGGTCTCGGCGACGTACAGGCGGTCGCCATCCGGCGAGAGCCCGATCCCGTTGGGGGCGTCGACCGGGAACACGGCCACGCACGCGTCGCTGCCATCGGGCCGGGAGTAGTGGATGCCCGTGCGGTCGCTCGTCCGCTCCTCGCGGACGCCGTGATCCGTGAACCAGATGCCGCCGTCGGCGTCGAACACCAGGTCGTTGGGGGCGCGCACCGGATATCCCCCGCACTCGGTCAGGACCGTGGTGACCTCCCCCGACGCCAGGTCGACCCGCTGGAGCGAGCCGTGGCCCGGCCAGGTCGCCGGTGGTGGCGCCCCGGGGAAGGTGAGCCCGAGGAGCTCCTGCCAGTCGAAGCAGCCGCCGTTGTTGCACACGTAGACGGCGCCGTCCGGGCCCACGGCGGCCCCGTTGGGCCCGCCGCCGCAGTCGGCCACCACCTCGACCGCACCGTCGGGCCGCACGCGGGACAGCGTGCCCCGGGCGATCTCGACGACGAGCACCGACCCGTCGTTCATGGCGATCGGGCCCTCCGGAAAGCGGAGCCCGGTGGCGACGACACGCAGGTTGGACGGCTCGACGGTGCGGGTCTTGTGCATGGCGGCGCAGTCTGCCAGCGTTCGGGCGGCGGTGCCCGGCTCCCAGCACTGGGGACAGCCTCCCGCCGCAGGAGGGCCCATCGTCGCTTCGGCGACGGGCAATCGGACACCGGGCACGCCGACGGAGGGACCGTGCGAACATCCGTGCGACGCCAAGTAGTGGCCACCGCGCTCGGAGTAGCGATCGTGCTCTCGGCCTGCGGCGGCGATGATGACGACAGCAGCGGCGACGCGGCCGGCGGGACCACGACGACCGCGGCGGCCGCCGCCGGCGCACCCACTACGACCGCGCCCGGCGCGGCGACCAC
>DATFVX010000226.1:0-6861 GCA_035259985.1 Acidimicrobiales bacterium
GGTCACCTCGGCGCCGTCGATCGTCTCGTGCTCGAGCAGCGCCCGCGCGACCAGGTCGAGCCCCTTGCGGTGCTGGCGCAGCGTCTCGCCGCAGCGCTCCTCCTGCACCCGCAGGATGCGCTCCGTCTCCTCGTCGATCACGCGTGCGGTCTCGTCGGAGTAGTCGCGGGTGTGGATCAGGTCCTCGCCGAGGAACCCCTGGCCCGACGAGCCCCACGCCATCGGCCCCACGCGGGTTGACATCCCCCACTCGCTGACCATCTTCCGTGCCAGCTCCGTCGAGCCGACGAGGTCGTTGTTGGCGCCGGTGGAGATGACCCCGAACACCAGCTCCTCGGCGACGCGGCCACCCATGCGCACGACCAGGCTGTCCTCGATGTAGTCCTGCCGGTAGATGTGGCGCTCGTCGACCGGCAGCTGCTGGGTCACGCCCAGGGCCATGCCGATGGGCAGGATCGTCACCTTGTGCACCGGATCGGCGTTGGGCAGCACCGCGGCGCACACGGCGTGGCCGGCCTCGTGGTAGGCGATGACCTCCTTCTCGGCCTCGGACAGCGCCATCGAGTCGCGCCGCTGGCCCATGAGCACCCGGTCGCGCGCCTGCTCGAAGTCGGAGTTGCGGATCTCGTCAGACCCGTCCCGCACGGCGAACAGCGCGGCTTCGTTGACGAGGTTGGCGAGGTCGGCCCCGCTCATCCCGGGCGTGCCCCGCGCCACGACGTCGAGGTCGACGTCGCGGGCCAGGCGCTTCGACTTGCAGTGGACCTCGAGGATCGCGCGTCGCTCGTCGATCTCCGGCAGGGGCACGACCACCTGGCGGTCGAAGCGGCCGGGGCGGAGCAGGGCGGGATCGAGGATGTCGGGCCGGTTGGTGGCCGCCATCATCACGATGCCCTCGGTGGCCTCGAAGCCGTCCATCTCCGACAGCATCTGGTTGAGGGTCTGCTCGCGCTCGTCGTGCCCGCCCCCGAGCCCGGCCCCTCGCTTGCGGCCGATCGAGTCGATCTCGTCGACGAAGATGATGGCCCGGCCCAGCTTGCGGGCGTTCTGGAACAGGTCCCGCACCCGGCTGGCGCCCACCCCGACGAACATCTCCATGAAGTCGGAGCCCGTGACCGACAGGAACGGCACCCCGGCCTCGCCGGCCACGGCCCGGGCGATGAGGGTCTTGCCGGTGCCCGGCGGGCCCACGAGCAGCACGCCCTTGGGGATGCGCGCGCCGATCTCGGCGAAGCGCTCGGGGTGCTTCAGGAAGTCGACGACCTCCGTGATCTCCTGCTTGACGCCCTCGTAGCCGGCGACGTCGGCGAACGTCGTGCCCGGCCGCTCGGTGGTGTAGGTCTTGGCCCGGCTGCGGCCGATGGACATGATCCCGCCCATCTGGCTCGCGGCGCGCCGTTGCATCAGCCAGAAGATGCCGACGAACAGGGCCACCGGGATGAGCAGGGGCAGCAGGGCCGTGAACCACGAGCCGCCGGGGGTGTCGAACTTCACCTGGACGTCGTGCTCGCGGAACAGCGCCCGGTCGTCCTCGCTGGGCTCGAGCGGCCCGTTGCTCTCGAACTCGGTGCCGTCCTTCAGCTTCCCGGTGATCGAACCGTCGTTGTTGTCCCAGGTGATCTCCTGGACCTTGTCCTGCTGCACCTGGGTGAGGAGGTCGGAGTAGTTGATCTCCTGGCGATTGGTGCGGTTCATGAAGGTCGGCAGCACCAGGATGGCGAGTACCACGCCGGCCAGCACCCAGATCGACCACCGTGGCAGCGACTCGCGGCCTCCCGAACCCGGGCCGCGGCCAGACCGGCCCGGCGACGGGGGCGGCGGCGGAGGGGGAGGCGGCTGCTGACTCATGGCTGCCAGGATACGGGTGGGCGGTGTCGGTAGTGCGATCGGCACGATCGGGACCGCGTTCTGGTTGTAGCTGTCCAGTCATATGCCGCACAGCTACAACCAGTTCGCGTGGGTAGATCGCGTCGCCACTAGCTTGTGCCGCAATGAATCGCGCCTGCGCTCGGCCCGGCTGTGGCGAGAACGCCGCCGCCACGTTCACGTACGACTATCGGGCGCGGACCACGTGGCTCGACCGCCTCGCGAGCGAGGCGCACCCCATGTCGTACGACCTGTGCAAGGTCCACGCCGACGGCCTGTCGGTCCCGCGGGGCTGGCGCCTCGAGGATCGCCGCGACACGACCCCGTATGGCGCGGCACTCGCGTACTGACGCCGCGCTGGCGGCTTCCCGGCGGGGCCGTAGCCTGTTCCGGTGCCCGAGCCCGAGCCGACGATGACTGCGCCCGAGCAGCGCGCCGAGGTCCCCTGGGGCTTGGGCGAGCCCGTGCTGGGCTGGGTGCTCGGGTTCATCGGCGGTGCCATCGCGGTCCGGATCGTGCTCTCGATCAACGGCCTCGACGCGGGCGAACTCGATGAACTGTCACTCGGGTGGCAGGCAGTCGCCCAGCTGGGGCTCTGGTTCGGCCTTCTCGGAACGCCCCTGGTGGTCTCGAGGTGGAAGGGCAACGGGCCCGCTGACGACCTCGGTCTCCGGATCACCGGTCGCGATGTGCCCCTGGGCATCGTCGTGGGCTTCGTTTCGCAGTGGGTGATCCTCTGGATCGTCTACCTGCCGCTGCAGTTGTTCACCGACATCACCAGCAGCGACATATCCGAGCCTGCGCAGGAACTGACCGACAAGGCCGGTGACGCACTCGGGGTAGTGCTGCTCATCCTGATCGTGGGGATCGGGGCGCCCATCGTCGAAGAGATCTTCTTCCGCGGGTTCCTGCAGCCGGCCCTGATCCAGCGCTTCGGCGAGCCCTTGGGGATCGGCGGCGCAGCGCTCGCCTTCGCGGTGACGCATTTCCAGACGCTGCAGCTGCCGGCGCTGTTCCTGTTCGGAATCGTGCTCGGCATCGTGGCGCGACGCTACGGCCGGCTGGGCCCCGCCATCGTCGCTCACATGGTCTTCAACTTGACCGCCGTCATCTCGCTGCTGGTGGCCGGCTGATGGCGAAGGAGACCGAGGAGCTGCGGCCGACGGGCCGGCATGGCGGCGCCGTCGTCGACGACGGCGTCGGCCTCGGCGACGGCGACCACGCGATGGACCTCGACGAGCTCGACGAGCTCGACGAGGCGTTCGATTCCGGGGACCGCGACGGCTACGACGAGGAAGTCGAGGCCCGGCGGCGAATGATCCGGTGGGGGGTCGACCTGGCCGTGCTGGCGACCTGCGTCGTCTTCATCGTCCTCCAGCTGCAGCCCGGCCTGCTGATGCGGAACACGACCCCGGCGGGCGGCGACATGGGCGCCCACGTCTGGGCACCGGCGTACCTGCGCGACCACCTGCTCCCCAGCCTGCAGCTCGCGGGATGGACCCCCGACTGGTACGCGGGCTTCCCGGCATTCCAGTTCTACATGGTCGTTCCGTCGCTGCTCATCGTGGTGCTCAATGCCGGCATCCACGGATGGCCGGCGGTGCTGCCGGCGTTCGCGGGGTTCGGCCTCGCCGGGGTGGCGGTGTGGCAACGCCGCGTCCCCCGGCTGCGCAATCTCGCGATCGCCGGCGCGGTGCTCGCATTCGTGCTGGTGGGGTTCCCCTACGGGGTCGCCTTCAAGCTGGTGACAGTCAGCGGCGTGGTGGCGTTGCCGCTGGCCACCTACGCCTTCGGCCGGCTGGCCGGCGCCCGCTTCCCGACGCCCGCGGTGATGGCGGTGGCGACGCTCCCGTTCCTCTTCTACCGGGGCTTCACCATCTACGGCGGCAACGTCACGTCGACGCTGGCCGGCGAGTTCGCCTTCTCGATGTCGCTGAGCTTCGGGATCCTGTACCTGGGCGTGATGCTCCGCGGCCTGCGCACGGGCGAGCACCGGGCGCTCGCGGCCGTGCTGCTGGCGCTGACGGGCCTGTGCCACCTGATCCCCGCCTTCTGGGTGCTGGCCGGGACCGTTGTCGCCGTGGTCGTGCGCTTCCGCCGCACCACGGCCCCGCTGGCCCCCGCCGTCTGGTTCATCGGCGGAGGAACGGTCCTGGCCCTCGCCGGCCTGGCGCTCGGTGCTCCCGCCGCGGCCGGGGCGCTGCTCCTGGCCGGCCTCGGTGTGGTCCTGGCACTCGCCGGCCTCTGGCTGCTCTCCGAGAGCGTCCGTTGGCTGGTGCCGACCCTGGTGGTGGGCGGGCTGCTATCCGCGTTCTGGGTGGGGCCCTTCTACCTCCGGCGCGCGTTCCTCAACGACATGGGCTGGGAGAAGCTGCCCTACCCCGACGACGAGCTGTCCCGGTTCCGGGAGTGGTTGCAGCACCTTCTCCCGTACCGCACGCCCGACGTCGACCTCCGCTGGGTGTTCGCGCTGGCGCTCGTGGGCGCCGTGCTGAGCCTGGTCCTGCGCCTGCGGGTCGGCACCTTCCTGCTGATCCTCACCGTGGGCATAGGAATCGCCTTCATCGTGGTCCCCGAGGGCCGGCTGTGGAACGGGCGCCTGCTGCCCTTCTACTACCTGACCGCCATGTTGCTGGCGGCGGTCGCCGTCGGAGAGACGATCCGCACGGTCATGCAGCTGGCGAGGGCGGACCGGCGCGAGCCCGCCGGGGCGGGGGCGCTCACCGCCCTCGGGTCGCTGGCCGTGATCCTGGTGGTCGTGGGTCTCCCGATGGGCGCCCTGCCGTTCAGCCAGCGCATCGTCAGCAGCGACGGGGCGACCTCGCTCGGCTACCGGTGGCCGAGCTTCAGCCCCTGGAGGACGACGGCCACACCGGAGAGCTTCGTGAAGTCGTGGGCGAAGTGGAACTACACGGGTTACGAGCTGAAGGACTCGTACCGCGAGTACCACGACCTCGTCCGCACCATGCAGCAGGTGGGGAAGGACGAGGGCTGCGGTCGGGCCTTCTGGGAGTACGAGCGGGAGCTCGACCGCTACGGCACACCCATGGCGCTCATGCTCCTGCCGCACTGGACCGATGGGTGCATCGGCTCCATGGAGGGCCTGTACTTCGAGGCCTCGGCGACGACGCCGTACCACTTCCTGGTCCAGACGGAGCTGTCCACGAAGCCGAGCGCCGCCCAGCGCGACCTGCCGTACGGCGGCTTCGACATCACCAAGGGCGTCGACCATCTGCAGATGATGGGCGTCCGCTACTACATGGCCACCTCCGAGAACGCGATCAGCCAGGCCCGCTCGAATCCCGAGCTCACGGAGATCGCCGAGTCCGGGCCCTGGGCCATCTTCGAGGTCGCCGACAGCAACGTGATCGAGCCGCTCGCGAACGAGCCCGCGGTGGTGACCGGTGTCGACGACACCCAGCGGGAGTGGATGGAGGAACCGCGTGACGGGTCCGGCCGGTTCTACGGGCCGGCGATCCAGTGGTTCACCGATCCCACCTGGTGGGACGTTCCGCTGGCGAGGAGCGGGCCCGACGACTGGCAGCGGGTCGGGGTGGGCGAGCACCCGACGGCCCGGCCGCTCGACCCCGTCGAGGTGTCGAACCCGGTCATCGACAACGAGAGCATCTCGTTCGACGTCGATCGGGTGGGCGTGCCGGTCCTGGTGAAGATGTCGTACTTCCCCAACTGGCAGGCGTCGGGCGCCGAGGGCCCCTACCGGGTCGCGCCCAACTTCATGGTCGTCATCCCGACCGACACCCACGTCGAGCTGACGTACGGGCGGACGGGCGTGGAGTGGCTGTCGTACACGCTGACCCTGCTGGGCATCGTGGGCCTGGTGCTGCTCGTCCGGGCGGGCGTCTACCGGTTCCGCAGCCGGAACGGCGCCGCGCCGGTAGCGCCGGCGCAGCCGGCGGGGCCGGCAGAAGCGGGGCCGTGACCGGCAGGATCCGCCGCTTCACGGCGGTGGCGCTGGTGCCGACGCTGGTGGACGTCGGGCTGCTGGTGCTGTTTCGGCAGGTGTTCGGCTGGATCCTGGTCGTCGCGGATCTCGCGGCCATCGCCGTCGCCAGCGCGCTGTCGTACGTCCTGCACCGCGTCGTCACCTTCCGGAGCGACCCGTACGTGCGTTGGGTCGAGGTCCCCGCTGCCTTCGTGGGCGTCGCCGCCGTGGCCGCGATCGTGGACGTGGCCGTGCTGCGTGCCCTGTTCGCCGGCACGGGCTTCTCGTCGACCGCGGCTCTGCTCGAGGCGAAGGTGGTGGCGCTGGTGCTGGCCGGGGCCGTCCGGCTCGTCGGCTACCGCTGGGTTCTCCTTGCCGAGCTGACGTCGGCCCGCCGCGTGCGGTGGGCGCGGCCCGAGCCGCCCGGCGACCTTCGCCTCAGCGTGGTCGTGCCGGCCTACGGCGAGGCCGACCGCATCGGCGGGACCGTCCGCCGGCTGGGAGAGGCGCTGGAGGACATCCGGGGGTCCGGGGGCCTCGAGGTTGTCGTGGTGGACGACGGGTCCTCGGACGGCACGGCCGACGCCGCCCTGGCCGCCGGGGCGGACCAGGTGGTGGTCCAGCCGCGCAATCGTGGCAAGGGTGCCGCGGTCCGCGCCGGCGTGCTTGCGGCCCGCGGCCGCACGGTCGCGTTCACCGATGCCGACCTGGCCTACGCGCCCGACCAGATCCGCCGGGTGCTCGCGGCGATCGAGGACGGCTGGGACGTGGCCATCGGCGACCGGCGCCATCCCGACAGCCGCATCCTGGCGGCGGCCCCGGCGCTGCGTGCGCTCGGCAGCCGGATCATCAACTGGCTCGGCTACGTGGTCCTGCTCGGCAGCTATCGCGACACGCAGGGCGGGCTCAAGGCGTTCCGCTCCGACGTCGCCCGGTTCGTGTTCGCGCGCGCCCGGGTCGACGGGTTCGCCTTCGACATCGAGGTGTTGCACCTGGTCGAGCGCCACCAGTTGTCGCTGGTGGAGGTCCCGGTCGAGGTCGCCAACACCCGC
>DATFVX010000227.1:0-4007 GCA_035259985.1 Acidimicrobiales bacterium
GCGTCGAGCCTGTCGAGCACGGCATCTACGAGGTGTGACGGGTCACCGCCGTTGATTCCGGCCGTCGCGGCGCCGCACCACAGGGCGGCGGCGGCGGGGTTGAGCACGTGGACCTTTCCGCTCGGCCCATGCAGCACCGCCAGCGAGTCCCCGAGGGCCACCGTGGTCGTGTCCGGCGTGATCCGCGGCAACACGGGGGCGGGCGTCACCGGTCGCGCCGGGCGGTGGGCCGCCCGCTCGACCACGGTCACGGCCGCCGGGGCGTCGCCGTGCGTGAGCTGTATGGCCGGGCAGGCCAGGGCGACACCCGCCAACCAGGCAAGCGCCGTGGGCCCCAATGCAGCGCCGTTCATCGCATGGACGGCCAGCGTGACGAGCGCCCAGCTCGGCTCGAGCGGCACCACGGCGAGCGTGGCACCCGGTTCGTACCGGGGGAACACGAGGCAGCTCGGGACCACGGGACCAGTGGCGACCCGCCCCTGCGCGGAGGCCGGTACGAGCCGCTCGCCGTCGAGGCCGAGCGGCTTCGCGTAGGGGACAACCATGCCGGTCCGGCGGTCGATCGCGGCCAGCTCGTCGGACAGGTAGGCGAACCCGGCGCCGAGGCACGCCGCCGCCAGCGTCGACTTGCCGGCGCCGGAACCACCGACGAGCAGGGCGGCGCCTCGCCCGGGCCGGGCGACGCAGGCGGCGTGGAGCAGCACGTGGGCGGCCGACTCCGCGGCGATCGCGTTGAGCCGCCAGACGACGGTCGCCGCGGCGACGGCAGGATCCACGCCCTGGCGGACGATCCGCCCGTCGTCGCGCAGCTCCAACCCGCGCTCACCGGCGGCCAGGGTGAGCTCGCGGTCGGCCGCGGTCGCCGGCTCGAGATCCACGAGCGCCGCACGGAGCTCGCCCTGCAGCGACGCCGGGGCGCTGATCGCCACCGCCGTGCCGAGCACGTCGACCGTGCACGTGGCCCCGGCGGCCCGTGCTGGCGCGGCAGTCATGTCGTCGCGCCCACGTACCGCCACCGGTTGACCACCCGGCGCAGGCCGTCCTCGGCGGCCATGCCGCCATCGAGCTTGCGCCGGAACCAGCGCATGCCGTCACTGCGCTGGATCGGCGAGCGAGCGAGGCGGTACGGGTCGGTCGTCCCGAAGGGATTGGGGCGGCTTCCACCCAGCGCCGCCGAGCGGAACCGGCCGCGCACCGCCCGATCGGCAGCGGCCGATCCGGCGACGGCCTTCGGATACGCAAAGTCCAGCGGTGGGGTCCCGAGGTGCTCGCCGATCAGCTCGATGGACCGGTCCAGCTCGCCCTCGACCTCGTCGGGAGGCATCCGGTCGAGCAACAGGTGGCCGTGCGTGTGCGACCCGACGTTCACCAGCCCGGTGGCCCACGCGTCGGACAGGCCCCGCCAGGACAGGGGGTGGCCGTCGCCCGGGAACGGCCGGGCCTCGTCGATGAACGCAGTAGCCGCGTAGAGGGTGACGGGCAGCCGGTGCCGCTCGAGGATCGGCAAGGCGTGGTCGACGAAGTCAGCCGTCCCGTCGTCGAAGGTGAGGACGACCGGATCGGCGCGGGCGCTGCTGTCCCCCTGGTCGATCGGTTGGCGCAACCGCGCCAGAGCCTCGCCGAGGGTGACCACCCGCCCGGAGGCGGCCAGCGCCTCCATCTGCGCGGCGAAGACGTCGACGGGCAGGTCGAGCTCCAGGCCCGACGCGCCGCCGACACGGTGGTAGATGAGGACGACGACACCCGGTGGCGGGCGTCGCAACGCGTCGGCAGCGACCGCGGCCTCCTTCACGGCACGGCGCAGCAGGCCGCTAGGTGCCACGCGGTCCCCCGGCGACGGCCAGCTCTCTGGGCGCGGCGACGCGTGGGCGCCGTGTGGTGGGGTCGGGCCGCACCGAGAGGAGCACGTACAGGGCCGGCAGCACCAGCGACCGTTGGCGCACCAGCAGCCCGAAGTTGGCGATCGAGGAGAAGGTGGCCGCGTAGAGGAGGAGGAGGACCCAGCAGTAGAGCAGGAACGGCGTCGACCGGGCCCGGACGAGGGCCGCGCGCAGGGAGGGCAGGCGCACCACGATGATCGCTGCCAGCAGCGCCGACTCGAGTGACGACAGCACCTGCAGGCCGCTGTCGGTCTCCCACGGGAACGGCCGCAGCAGCACGGTGACGGCGCCCTGGGGCAGGCTGAGGGGGTTCAGGGAGTTGCCGCCGTGCTCGAACTCCGAGCCGCCCTGCGCGGTGCGCTCCGTGTTCTCGTTGAGCTCCTTTTCGATTGACGACAGCGACAGGTCCTCCATGCCGAGGAACCTGGTGGCCTGGCTGACGGTGAACGCCAGCACGAGCATCACCGCCAGCAGGCCCACGGGCCGCGCCATCAACGAGCGCATGGCACCGCCGCTGCCCCGCACGCGGCCGCCCACGTAGGCACACACCGCCGCCAGGGTCACGAGCGCCACGAGGTGGGGCCGTACGACCCACAACAGCCAGCCACCGGCCAACCCGAGGGCCGCGGCCCTCGCCAGCCGGTGGCGCAGAAGGTGGGCGGTCGCCAGGGCGACGGTGCCGATGCCGAGCTGCATCAGCGACTCCTTGCCGATCGACGACGGCCAGAAGGCGACGCTGGGCGCGAACAGCACCAGCGCCAGGTAGAGGCGCTTGTCGACGCGCGGAACGGCATCGACCGTCGCCCGGTACCACAGGTAGGACCCGACGAGCGCCAGCAGCCCGAACACGAAGAACCCGGCAATCATGTTCGCCCCGAACAGGTAGTACACGACGCCGGTGAACCAACGGATGAAGTTGGTCTCGCGGAGGTCGTCGAGATGGGGCGCCCAGCTCCCGTCCAGCCATGCTCCCGAGAGCTGTCGACCGTACTTGTCGTAGCCGGTGGCGTCGGCCACGCCGCCGTAGCTGACCACCGCAGTGCGGTAGCGGAAGTACGAGGCGCCGATCTTGACCACGACGGCGACCACCAGCCACCGACCCACCCATGCCTCGTCCGGGCGCAGTCGGGCGATGCGGCGCGACGCCGCCATCGCCAGGAGGATGCCCGCCAGTGGCACGAGCAAGACGCCGAGTTTGGTGGTCCCGATCTGCGAGCCAACGGCCGTGATCGCCAGGAGGGCGCCGGCTGCGAAGCTCAACCCCACGCCGTTGGGGGGTGGCGCGGCCGGCGCGGCGCCCTGCGCCAGACCCTGTTCACCACCCGGCGACCCGGCCGGTGGGCCGGAACCGTCGTCCTCACCGCCTCCCTGGCCGTCGCCGTTGTCACCGGCGTGATCGCCGGGGCCGGATCCCTGAGGGTTGCGGCCGTTCCTGCTGCCGGCCTCGCCCCGCCGGGGCGGTCGCGCCCGGCTCCACGACTCCTGCCGGCTGGAAGGACCGGCCCGCTCGGGTGTGCCGTTGGGCGCCAGGGCCAGGACGGGCAGCGGTCGCTGCGCCGCAGGAGCGTCGGGGTCGACCGCGGGCGGGAATCCGGTGTACCGGGCGGGGAGCGCCGGGGGCACCTGGTTGCGGTCCGCAGCGGGTTCGACGTCGCCCGAGGGGGGGCCGCCGCGGCGGGCATCCATGGCCCGCTGGTACAGCGAGCGCCAACGCCGGCCGTAGAGGCGGGGCAGGGGTGCGTCGCCGTGGGCCCAGCGGAGGAACTCCGCGGACGGAGCGACCAGCGAACGGGCGAGCGTGGCGCGCCGGCCGAGGTCGCCGCTGCGGAGGTCGTCCAGGCGGTTGCGGACTGGGTCGGCCTCCGGGGCGGTCACGTTGGCGCGGTGGGCGAGGGACGCCAGTGCGTTGGGGAGCTCCAGCCCGAGGTCGTCGCGGGCGGCACGCAGCCCGAGCCCCACCAGCTCGGCCGCGTGCCAGCGGAACGCCACCTCGGCGGCCGCCGCCGGATCGAGTGAGGGATGGTGGGCAACCTCGGCGATGTCACGCAACGACAGCGGCCGGGCCAACCGGTCGCCCACCACCGCATGGAGGGCGCACTCGATGAGGTGGGCCTCCCACGACGGTGC
>DATFVX010000228.1:0-5718 GCA_035259985.1 Acidimicrobiales bacterium
GTGCGGCATGTCTGTCTCGAAGAACTGCCGCAGCTTCTCGCGGGTGTCGGAGCGGCCGAAGCCGTCGGTGCCCAGCGGCACGAACGGCTGGCGCACCCAGCGTGAGACCTGGTCCGGCACCGCCTTCATGAAGTCGGTGACCGCCACCACCGGTCCGCCCTCGGCACCGAGCAGCTGGGTGACGAGCGGCGTGCGGGGAGCCTCGGTGGGGTGGAGGCGGTTCCAACGCTCGGCCGCGAGCGCCTCTTCGCGCAGCCGCTTGTAGCTGGTCGCCGACCACAGGTCGGCGCCGACGTCCCAGCGCTCCGCCAGCTCGGCCTGCGCGGCCCGTGCCGCCCCCTGCGCCGTGCCCGAGAACAGGATCGTCGCCCGGTGCGCCGGGCCGTCGGGCGCATCGGCCCAGCGGTACAGGCCCCGGATGATGCCCTCCTCCACGCCCTCGGGCATCGGCGGCATCACGTAGTTCTCGTTGTAAAGCGTGAGGTAATGGATGACGTCGCGCTCGTCCACGAGCATCTCGCGGATGCCGTGGCGGATGATCGTGGCCATCTCGTACGCGAACGCGGGGTCCCACGCCTCGATCGTGGGGTGGGCCGAGGCCAGGATCAGGCTGTGGCCGTCCTGGTGCTGCAGGCCCTCGCCCAGGAGGGTGGTGCGGCCGGCGGTGGCGCCCAGCAGGAAGCCCCGTGCCCTGGAGTCGTTGGCCGACCAGATGAGGTCGCCCACGCGCTGGAACCCGAACATCGAGTAGAAGGTGAAGAACGGCACCATGGGCACGCCCCGGTGGGCGTACGAGGTGGCGGCGGCGATGAACGTCGACATCGATCCGGCCTCGGTGATGCCCTCCTCGAGGACCTGGCCGTCCTTGGCCTCGGTGTACGACAACAACAGCTGGGCGTCGACCGGCTCGTAGACCTGGCCCTGGGCGGCGTAGATCTTGAACTCCTTGAACAGCGCGTCCATCCCGAAGGTCCGGGCCTCGTCGGGGATGATCGGCACCACCCGCGGGCCCAGCTTGCGATCCCGGCACAGATTCCGCAGCAGGCGGGTGAAGGCCATGGTGGTCGACACCGCCTGCTTGCCGGACCCGGCCAGGACCTCGGCGAACGGCTTGTCGTCCGGCATGGCGACGGCCCGCTTGGTGGTGACGACCCGGCTGGGCAACGGGCCGTCGAGCGCCTTGCGGCGGTCCATGAGGTAGCCGCGCTCGATCGTGCCGTCGTCGAAGTTGATGTACGGCGGCTCCTTGTCGTCGGCGAGTGCCTCCTCGGGGATGACGTCCTGGAGGTAGAGCCGCTCGCGGAGCACCCGCAGCTGATCGACGGTCATCTTCTTGATCTGGTGGGTGGCGTTACGGCCCTCGACGTCGGGGCCGAGCGTCCAGCCCTTGATGGTCTTGGCGAGGATGACGGTCGGCGCCCCGGTCTGCTCGGTGGCGGCCTTGTAGGCCGAGTAGAGCTTGCGGTAGTCGTGCCCGCCCCGTGGCAGCGTGCGCAGCTCGTCGTCGGACAGGCGCTCGACCATCTTGCGCAGCCGCGGGTCGGGGCCGAAGAAGTGCTCGCGGATGTAGGCACCCGACTCGACGGCGTAGCGCTGGAACTCGCCGTCGACGGTGGTGTTCATCTTGTTGAGCAGCACCTGGTCGCGGTCCTGCATCAACAGCTCGTCCCACTTGGAGCCCCAGATGACCTTGATGACGTTCCAGCCGGCCCCGCGGAAGATGGCCTCGAGCTCCTGGATGATCTTCCCGTTGCCCCGCACCGGGCCATCGAGGCGCTGCAGGTTGCAGTTCACGACCCAGATGAGGTTGTCGAGCTGCTCGCGGGCGGGAAGCGACAGGGCGCCCAGGGTCTCCGGCTCGTCGACCTCGCCGTCGCCGACGAAGCACCACACCCGGCTGCCGCCGGTGTCGTCGATCTTGCGGTTGTGGAGGTAACGCAGGAAGCGGGCGTGGTAGATCGAGTTGAGAGGGCCCAGGCCCATCGACACCGTCGGGTACTCCCAGAACTCGGGCATGAGCCGCGGGTGGGGGTAGCTCGCCAGCCCGCCGCCGTCGACCTCCTGGCGAAAGCCGTCGAGCTCGCGCTCGGTGATCCGGCCCTCGAGGAACGCCCGGGCGTAGATGCCGGGTGCCGCGTGGCCCTGGATGTAGACGGCGTCGCCGGCGAGGCCGTCCTCCTTGCCGCGGAAGAACCAGTTGAACCCGACGTCGTAGAGGGCCGCCGAGGAGGCGAAGGTCGACAGGTGCCCGCCGATGCCCTCCGCGTGCTTGTTGGCCTTGATGACCATGACGGCGGCGTTCCAGCGGATGTAGGCGCGGATGCGGCGCTCGAGATCCTCGTCGCCCGGGAACCACGGCTCCTCCTCCGCCGGGATCGTGTTGACGTACGGCGTCGACACGGTGGCCGGCGTGCCCACCTGCAGCTCGCGGGCGCGCTCGAGCAGCTTGGACATCAGGAACCGGGCACGGGTCTTGCCGTGGGCGTCGACCACCGCGTCGAGCGAGTCGAGCCATTCACGGGTCTCTGAGGGATCGGTGTCCGGAAGCTGGTGGACGAACCCGTCGATGATCATGCGTCCATCGTGGCACCACTGGGACGAATTCCAAACGGGCGGGTCGTCGGGCCGCGAAGCGCCTGACCACATCTGCGGTCCGCATAGGGTGCCGACGTGCCAGCCACCCCGACGCCCACCATCGTGTTCACCGACGGTGCCTGCCTCGGCAACCCCGGGAGGGGCGGGTGGGCCTGGGCCGAGGAGGGCGGCGCCTTCGCATCCGGCCACGCAGCGAGGACCACCAACCAGCGCATGGAGATCACGGCGGCGTACGAGGCGGTGCGCGCCCACCCCGGGCCGCTCGAGGTGGTGAGCGACTCGACCTACGTCGTCAACTGCTTCCGCGACCGCTGGTGGGAGGGGTGGATCCGCCGGGGCTGGGTCAACTCGGCCCGCAAGCCGGTGGCCAACCGCGACCTCTGGGAACCGTTCGTCGAGCTGGTGCGGTCCCGGGGCGACGTGACCTTTCGCTGGATCAAAGGCCACGCCGGCCACCCCATGAACGAGCTCGTGGATCGGCTCGCCGTCGAGGCCGCCCAGACCCAGCGGTCGAGATCGGGCAGCGACCACTAGGCCGGGACCGTGCAGATCGGCGTCGACACCGGGGGTACGTTCACCGACCTGGTCACGGCCGGCGGTGACGTGGTCAAGGTGCTGTCGACGCCCGGGGACCCGGTCCGAGCCGTGCGCCGGGCCATCGCCGACGCCGCGCCGCCAGGGACGGCGGCTCCACCCGAGCTCATGGCGCACGGCACCACCGTCGCTACCAACGCCCTCCTGGAGCGCCGGGGCGCAGCGGTGGCCCTGCTGACGACCGAGGGTCTCGCGGACGTCATCGAGATCGGCCGCCAGGATCGGCCGTCGCTGTACGACCAGCTTGCGTCGCGGCCCGAGCCCCTGGTGCCGCGCGCGTGGCGCTACGAGGTCGCCGGCCGCCTGGCGGCCGACGGCTCGGAGCTCGCGCCCGTCGATCCCGGCGGGCTGCCGGCCATCGACCCGGAGGTCGAGGCCGTGGCGGTCTGCCTGCTCCACGCCGACATCGAGGCGGCGCACGAGCGCGCGCTGGCCGATGAGCTGCGCGCCCGGGGCCACGACGTGAGCTGCTCCCACGAGGTGTCCCCGGAGATGCGCGAGGTCGAGCGCACGGTGACGACCGTGATCAACGCCGCGCTGCGGCCGCTCTGCCGGGAGTACCTGCGGGGCATCGCCGACCTGGCCGGCGAGGCGCTGGTGATGACCTCGGCCGGCGGGCTCCTCCCGGCGGCGGAAGCCGCCGAGCTGCCGGCGGCGCTGCTGCTGTCGGGGCCCGCCGGCGGCGTGCGGGCGGGGGCCGCGGCGGCGGTCGCGAACGGCTTTCCCGACGCGATCACCTTCGACATGGGCGGCACGTCGACCGATGTGTGCCTCGTGCTCGGCGGAAGCCCGGCGCCCGCGGCCGAGCGCGCTGTCGCAGGGTTCACGGTGCGGTTCCCGGCCCTCGACGTGCACACCATCGGCGCCGGGGGCGGATCGATCGCCCGGATCGACCCGGGCGGCGCGCTGGTCGTCGGCCCGAAGAGCGCGGGCGCCGACCCCGGGCCGGCGTGCTACGGCCGCGGCGGTGTCGCCGCCACGGTCACCGACGCCAACCTGGTCGCCGGGCGGATCACCGCCGATGCCGCCTTCGGTGGCCTGAGGCTCGACGTCGGCGCCGGGCAGGCGGCGTTGGACCGTGCGGGGGTGACCGCCGGCGGCGTCATCGCCGTGGTCGACGCCAACATGGAGCGTGCGCTGCGCGCCGTTTCTGTGGAGCGCGGCGTCGACCCTGTGGGGCTCGCGCTGGTCGCCTTCGGCGGGGCTGGGCCCCTGCATGCGTGCGCGCTGGCGGAGGCCCTCGGGATGGCCGCCGTGATCGTGCCGGCGCGGGCGGGCGTGCTTTCGGCGGTGGGGCTGCTGACCGCCCCGCGGCGCCGGGACGTCGTGCGGTCGTGGCCGACCCCACACGACCACGCCGGCCTGCCGGGGGCGCTGGCGCTGCTGGCGAAGGAGGCCGCCGGGCTGGTGGGCCAGGCCGACGGAGAGCACGCCGGCACGACGGTCGAGACCGCGGTGGACTGCCGCTACCGCGGCCAGAGCCACGAGCTGAGGGTGCCCACCGTCGCCGGGTTCCACGACGAGCACCGCCGCCGCAACGGCTACGCCCGGCCCGACGAGCCGGTGGACGTCGTGGCGCTCAGGGCCGTGGCGACCCGTCCCCCGTCGGTCGGGCCGGACGACCTGCCGGCGGCGGCGCGTCTCGATGGGGAGCTGGCCGGGCCTGCCGTCGTCGCCGAGCCGGACTGCACGATCTGGGTCGCCGCCGGCTGGACGGCGCGGGCCGGCGCCGGAGGCGCCCTGGTGCTTCGTCGCGGGGCCCGGGCGTGACCGGGTCCGCCGACGCCACACCCGTTTCCTGGCGCCGTTCTGGCTGCCGGGCAACCGATTCGGCGCCAGGAACCAGGCCCGAGCCATGAGCATCGGTCCCGCAGAGCTGCAGGTGTTGATCTCTCGGCTCACGGGCATCGCCGAGGAGATGGGCGCCGTCCTCCGGCGGGCGGCCTTCAGCCCCAACATCAAGGAACGGGCCGACTGCTCGGCGGCCCTGTTCACCCCGGCCGGCGAGCTGCTGGTCCAGGCCGAGCACATCCCGGTCCACCTGGGATCGATGCCCGCGAGCGTCCGCGCCGCGATCGACGCGTTCGGCGGTGGCCTCGACGCCGGGGACCAGGTCGTGCTGAACGACCCCTTCGCCGGCGGGACCCACCTCAACGACATCACGCTTGTGGCGCCGTGCGTGATCGACGGCGAGCTGGTGGGCTGGGCCGCGAACCGCGCGCACCACGCCGACGTCGGCGGCTCGGCGCCGGGGTCGATCCCGGCGGACGCGACGGAGATCCAGCAGGAGGGCCTGCGGATCCCGCCCACCCGCCTCGACGAGAGCCTGCGGCGGCTGCTCCTGGCCAATTCTCGGACGCCGACCGAGCGGATCGGTGACCTCGACGCCCAGGTGGGCGCCAACATGGTCGGCGTCGAGCGCCTTGCGGCCATGGCCGGCGCGGCGGCGCCGCTGGCGGAGGTCGTCGACTACGGCGAGCGGCGCATGCGGGCGGCGCTGGCGGACCTGCCCGACGGCACCTGGCGGGC
>DATFVX010000229.1:0-11333 GCA_035259985.1 Acidimicrobiales bacterium
ACCCCACCCGCCGGCGCACCGGCCGGCGCTGCGGCCACGACCGGCTCCGGGAACAGCGGCTCCGACTCCGGCTCGGGCGGCGCCGGTTGGCCCGCAAGGAGCGCACGGGTGGTGTCCATCTGCCAGCTCGCCTTGACCACCTGCCCGTAGGCGGCTTCGAGCTCGGGGCGGGTGTCCGCATCCTCGAGCAGCTTCTGAGCATCGGTGAACAGCTGGGCGCCCTGGCTGAATGCGGCGCGCGCTTCAGCGGGCGCATCAGGCACGTCGGTCCTGTCGGCCAGCTCGAGCAGGTCGTTGGCGACCTTGTCGACCGCGCCCCGCACCTTGGTCTCCGCGGCCCCGATCTCCTCGGCCGACAATGCATCGGCTCGCGCCCGCTGCTGACGCGCCGAGCGCCACACCACCCACAGCAGCGCCAGGGGAATGCCGACGACGAACAGCAGTAGCAGCCACGGGAACCCGCCTCCGCCCCGGGGATCGGCGGTGACGCCGCCGGCGTCGGAGCCCAGCGCCTCCGCGGCGGCGCTCGTCGCCGCGGCCAGCGAGCCGCCCGAATTGACCCGGTCGGCCGCCGCCTGCTCGGCGTTGTCGATCTCCTCGGCGGTGTCGAGGTTTGACGACAGGGCCACCTCGTTGGGCGTCCACACCAGCACCCGCCCCTGGCCGCCGAGGCCCTCCCGCACCCGGTCGGCGAAGTCACGGCCGCTGTTGAAGTCCTCGATCGGCTGGGCGAGCACGACGACCTTGAAGTACCCGTCGTGGCTCTGCAGCTGGGCGGCGACGGCGTCCAGATCGTCCAGCTCCGAGCTCGACAGCGCGCCCTCCTCGAAGGTGACGTCGTTGTCGCGCAGGTCGTCGACGGCGGGATCGACCTGCTGCGCTGACGCGGCGGCGGGGCCCAGCGCGGCCCACGCGACGATCGCGACCAGCGCAATGCGCAGCCGGCGCACAGCCACCTCCAGGGGTCAGATGATGACCGCCCGTGGCGAGAAGTCTACGTTCCGAGGCGCGGAAGGCCAGAGGAAAGTCAGAGAATCGCCGACGGTGCGCCAAACGACGAGATGTGATCGACCAGCAGCTCGCTCAGCCGATCCGGCGCCTGCTCGGCGATCCAGTGGCTGACGCCCTCCAGCGCCGCGAACGTGTAGCGGCCCTCGACGCACTGCGCGGTCGCCTCGGCGGCCTCGGCGGACAGCGCCACGTCTTCGCTCGACCACACGTACAGCGTGGGGGCCGTGATCGGGCCGAGGGTGTCGGCGTCGGCGATCGACGCAGCCCGGTACCAGTTGAGCGCCGCGCCCAGCGCCTCCGGGGTGCCGAGCGCCTCCAGGTACGGCCGCTCCCGGCCTTCCGGCATGCCGCTGCCCGCGAACAGGAGCCGGAAGAAGGCGGCGTCGTTCTCCAGGATGCGGTCCTGCGAATCGGGCTCGCGGAAGAACGCGATGTACCCGGACCGCTCCGCCTGATCGCCCCCCAGCTCGCCGCGGTAGGCCCGCCGCAACGCCTCGGGGTGCGGCGTGGACACCACGGCCAGTGTGCGCAGCCGATCGGGGTGGCGCCCGGCCACGTGCCACGCCACCGCACCGCCCCAGTCGTGCCCGACGAGGTGGAACCGTTCGACCCCGAGCGCGTCGGCGAACCCGACCACGTCACCCACCAGCTCGGGCAGCGCATAGGCGGCGACGTCGGTCGGCCGCGCCCGGGGCGAGTAGCCGCGCTGGTCGGGAGCGACCGCGCGGTACCCGGCCGCCGCCAGTGCCGTGATCTGGTCGCGCCACGACGCCGACGTCTGGGGGAAGCCGTGCAACAACAGCACGAGCTCCGCGTCCTCCGGTCCGTCGGCGAGCGCGTCGAAGGTGTGGGGGCCGACGGTGATCTCGATCGTGTGCATCGCCACCGGCTCATCTTTGCGTATCCAGGTCGCGGGCCTCGCGGGCGCGGTCGAGCAGGAAGCCGACCGTGGGCCCCCACCACGCCAGCGCCTCGGCGACGGGACGACCGTTGAGCAACTCGTGACCGTCGATCGCCGCGTGCGCGACCGCAGGGCCGATCCAGGCGTACTTGGCCGCCATCGTGGCCGCCATCGCCAGGCGCACGCCGGCCGCCGAGCCGGACCAGCCGGCATCGCCGAGCCCGGCCGTGTAGCCGTCGGCGACGGCGTCGTACAGGGCCCCGAGCTCCGCGGGACCGACGTGGAAGTCGAGCACCGCGTCGGGCACGAGGTTGCCGGCGTCCTCCCCGAGTGCGCCGATGCCGACGAAGGACCAGTCGATCGCAGCCGTCGTGTCGTGCCCGCCGTCGAACAGGTTGGCGGGATGGAAGTCGAAGTGGCAGAGCGTCGCCGGCATGCCGTCGAGCACGCCGAGGAACCGGCCGCAGTCGGCGCGCATGGCCTGCAGGGCCTCGATGGGCGGATCCGGGAACCAGTCGGCGAGGAGCGGGCGCCGCCAGGAGGACCGGTCCGCGGGAACCGTCAGCCGGCGGAGCGGCTGAGCGAGATAGCTGCGCAGCCACCGGCGGCTGAGCCATGGCGCGTCGGGCAGCGGACGGCCGGCGATGTACTCGCCCTGGGCCCGGCCCAGGTGGCGGGCGGCCCGGTGGTAGCGGTCGAGCGACCACGACGACGCCGGCTCGCCCTGCAGGTCCTCGAGCCAGAGGGCAACGGAGCCCCCGCCGCGGTCGGCGACGAGGTGGCAGCGGGGTGCCCGGAGCCCGCCGGCGAGCCCGCCGAGCAGGCCGGATCGGTAGGCGTCGGCCTCCCGGCGCCAGTAGTACCAGTGCGCCTCGTCCCGACCCGAGCGCCAATTGGGGCTGCCGCCGCCGGGCGCGTGGGCCAGCAGCTTCACCACCGCTGAGCGGTCCGCGACCCGGACCCGCCACAGCCCGACGGTCGCCGAGGCCACGGCGGCGTGCGGCAGGGGCTCGATCGTCAGGGCGCCGGCGTCGGCGCCGAAGACCGCCGCGACCTCCTCGGCCGGCACGGCGGCGGCGTGCGCCACCTACACGGCGAGGAGGGATCGCCAGTCGGCGCGGTGCCGCTCGGCGATCTCGTCCGGAGTGAGGCGCAGCACGTCCTCGGGCACCAGGTCGACGATGCGGCGCTGCTCGGAGTAGTGATGCGGGTTGGCGACCTCGGCGAACAGCGGCTGGCGGTAGGCGATCAGGTCGGGCGGGCCGTCGCCCAGGAACCCCCAGATGGTCAGCGCGGCCGTGAGGTCGTGGACCACCGGCGCACGGCCGAACAGCGACGCCCGCTTGAGCGCGACGCCGATGCACCCGACGAGCGCGTCCTGCTCGTTCTCGTCGTGCGCCAGTTGCAGCTGCCCCTCGAACCATCGGGCCAGCACGTAGATGTAGCCCTGGTCGGGGCCGGGAGAGCCGAGCCCGTCCCCCGTGGGCTGATGCCACGGCTCGTCACCCGGACGCACCGGCCGCCACGACTCGAGCCGCCAGGGGTTCGACTCGTAGTTCCGGACGCGCCTGACCGCCGGCTCGGGGACGTACTCAGGGGCGGCCACGGGCCGGAACGATACTTCGGACGCCGCTCATCCGGCACCGGCGGTGTCGGAACCGGTCGATCCCTTGAGCAGGCCGTAGACCAGCGAGTCGACGAGCGCCTGCCACGACGCCTCGATCACGTTCTCGCTGACGCCGATCGTCGACCAGGTGCGGTCACCGTCGGCCGAGTCGATGAGCACCCGCACGACCGCGCCGGTGGCCGCCGCGCCCTCGAGCACCCGCACCTTGAAGTCGGTGAGGTGGATCCGCTCCAGCTGCGGGTAGCGGTCGGTCAGCACCGACCGCAGCGCCGCGTCCAGGGCGTTGACGGGTCCGTTGCCCTCGCCGACCGCCACGAGGCGCTCGTCGCCCACCCACACCTTGACCGTGGCCTCGGTGTCGATCATCGACTCGCCGTCCTCGATGGGGGCCCCGCCCCGGACGGCGTTGCGGTGGTACGTCGTGACCCGGTAGCCCTCGAGCTGGAAGTACGGCTGGCGCCATCCCCCGGCCTCCCGCATCAGCAGCTCGAGGGACGCGTCGGCCGCCTCGAACTGGAACCCGTCGGCCTCGAGGTGCTTGAGCCGGTCGGACAGCTCGGCTGCGGCGCGGCCGTCGAGCGCGACGCCGAACTCCTTGGCCTTGAGCGCCATGCCGGACCGCCCGCCGAGGTCGGACACCAGCACGCGCGTGTGGTTGCCCACGAGGGCCGGGTCGACGTGCTCGTAGCTGGCGCCGCCGACCTTGCCGAGCGCGGACGTGTGCAGCCCGCCCTTGTGGGCGAACGCCGACGCCCCGACGTAGGGGTCGGCCGAGTGTGGCGGCAGGTTGACGAGCTCGGCGACGTGGCGGCTGACGGCCGTGAGCCGGTCGAGCCGCGACTCCGGCAGGCAGCGCACGCCCATCTTGAGCTGGAGGTTGGGGATGCAGGTCATGAGGTTGGCGTTGCCCGTCCGCTCGCCGTAGCCGTTGACCGTCCCCTGCAGGTGGGTGGCCCCGGCGACGACCGCGGCCACGGAGTTGGCGACGGCGCAGCCGCTGTCGTTCTGGGTGTGGATCCCGATCTGCCGGTCGGCGCCGAAGTAGGCGACCACCTCGCCCACGATGCGCTGGACCTCGTGCGGGAGCGAACCGCCGTTGGTGTCGCACAGGACCAGCACCTCGGCCCCCTCGGTGGCCGCGGCCTCCAGCACGCGCAGGCCGTACTCGGGGTTGGCCTTGTAGCCGTCGAAGAAGTGCTCGGCGTCGAAGAAGACCCGCAGTCCCTGGGCCCGCAGGAACCGCACCGAGTCGCCCACCATGGCGACACCCTCGTCGAGGCTGGTGCCGAGCGCCTCGGTCACGTGGAAGTCCCAGCTCTTGCCCACGATGCAGGCGGTGGACACGCCGCTCTCGACGAGAGCGGCCAGCGTGGGGTCGACGTCCACCTTCCCGGCGGGGCGGCGGGTCGACCCGAAGGCCACCAGCGTGGCGGTGTCCAGCCGCAGGTCGCGCGGCGCCCGTCGGAAGAACTCGGCGTCGCGGGGGTTGGCCTGCGGGTAGCCGCCCTCGATCCAGCGGACCCCGAGCCAGTCGAGCTGCTCGGCGACACGCAGCTTGTCCTCCACGGACAGGGAGATCCCCTCGAACTGCGCCCCGTCCCGCAGGGTCGTGTCGAAGATGTCGACGGCGGCGTGCACGCCCTCGGACGTGCTCGCCGCCCGGGGTACGTCAGCGGACATGCTCGACCCAGTCCTTGTACCTGTCGACCTGGCCACGCACCACGCGGCCGTACTCCTCGCCGATCGCCAGCGACATGGGCCCCGGGCACGGGATCTCCCTGTCGTCCACCGAGCGGACCGACGAGACCTCGGCGGCGGTGCCGCACACGAACATCTCCTCGGCGATGTAGACGTCGCTGCGCGACAGCTGGCCGAACTCCACGTCGAAGCCGAGGTCGTGGGCGATCGCGATCACGGTGCTCTGGGTGATCCCCTCCAGGGCGCCGGCCGACAGCGGCGGGGTGATGAGCTTGCCGTTGCGGGCGACGAACACGTTCTCGCCCGTGCCCTCCGACACGAAGCCGGCTCGGTTGAGCAGCAGGGCCTCGTCGTAGCCGGCCTTGAGCGCCTCGACCTTCGCCAGCGAGCTGTTCGCGTAGTTGCCGGTGGTCTTGGCGGCCGGCGGCATGATGTTGTGATCGTGGCGGGCCCACGACGAGATCTTCATGCGGACGCCCTTGGTGAGTGAGTCGTCGCCCAGGTACGCGCCCCAGGGCCAGCAGGCGATCGCCATGTCGACCGAGCACGGCAGGGTGTTGAGCCCCATCTCGCCGTAGCCGTAGTAGGCGATGGGACGGACGTAGCACGAGGGCAGGCCCGTGGAGCGCACGGTGTCCTTGACCGCCTGGACCATCTCGTCGACCGAGTACGGGAGCGGCATCATGAGGATCTGCGCCGATTGCTCCATGCGGCGCATGTGGTCGGTGAGGCGGAACACGCCGGGGCCGTCGTCGGTCTCGTAGGCGCGGATGCCCTCGAAGACGCCCATGCCGTAGTGGAGCGAGTGCGTGAGGACGTGGATCTTGGCGTCCTCCCACGGGATCAGCTCGCCGTTGAACCAGATCTTCTCGGTGGGAGTGATGGGCATGGTGCTGGGGTCCCCTCGTGTTGGGTGTGGTCAGACGCGAGCGGCGATGGCGTCGCCGATCTCGGATGTGGTTCCGGTGAGCGCCGACGGTTCGGCGCAGGCCTTGCGGATGCGGGCGGCGGCGTCGGCCTCGCCCAGGAAGTCGAGCATCATCGCCGCCGACAGCACGGCGGCCACCGGGTTGGCCTTGGCCTGCCCGGCGATGTCGGGCGCCGAGCCGTGGACCGGCTCGAACATCGACGGACCGGTGCGCGCGGGGTTGAGGTTGCCCGAGGCCGCGAACCCGATCCCGCCCGCGACCGCCCCGGCGAGGTCGGTGAGGATGTCGCCGAACAGGTTGTCGGTGACGATCACGTCGAAACGCGCCGGGTCCTGGACGAAGTGGATGCAGGCGGCGTCGACGTGGTTGTACGCGGTGCCGACCCCCGCGTGCTCGCCGGCCACCGCCGTGAACGTCCGCTGCCACAGGTCGCCGGCGAACGTGAGCACGTTGGTCTTGTGGACCAGCGTGACGTGCCTGCGGGGACGCTGCCCGGCAAGCCCGAACGCGTAGCGCACGCAACGCTCGACGCCCATGCGGGTGTTGACCGAGCCCTGGGTGGCCACCTCGTGGGCCGTGCCCCTGCGCAGCACCCCGCCCTCGCCGACGTACGGGCCCTCGGTGTTCTCCCGGATCACGACGATGTCGATGCCCCTGCCCGGATCGAGGAAGGGCCGCTGGTTGATGTAGAGGTCGAGCTCGAACCGCATCTTGAGCAGCAGCCCCCGCTCGATCACCCCCGGCGGGACCTCGGGGGTGCCGACGGCGCCGAGCAGCAGCGCGTCCAGCCCCCGCCATTCGTCGAGCACGGCGTCGGGCAGGATCGTGCCGTCGCGCTGGTAGCGGCCGCCCCCCAGGTCGTAGTCCACCGTCTCGACGGCGACGCCCGTGGACCGGACGACCTTGAGCGCCTCGGCGATGACCTCGGGGCCGATGCCGTCCCCGCCGATGACTCCGATTCGGTGGCTCACTATCTCTCCGAGTTGCTCGATTCTTTGGCGATAAATGACAAACCGCCCACCGATGGTGGACGGTCGGGAGCGCACGTCGACGGCCGACGCGCGCTACACGATGATGATTACCGAGGCCGCGAGGGGGCGCACGGCGGCAAGTGTTCACCGAAGCGCCGAGCGGCGTCAACCGCGATGGCGCACACCGGGGGGATCGGCCGTTGGCCCACTTGTCACGACGTCCTAGCCTGGTGCGTCTATGGCACAGACCCATCACCTCTCGCAGGCTGCGTACGACCGCCTCCAGGCGGAGTACCAGGACCTGACGACACGCGGACGGGTCGAGATCGCTCGCAAGATCGAGGCGGCCCGGGAGCTCGGCGATCTGTCGGAGAACGGCGACTACCACGCCGCCAAGGAGGAGCAGGGCAAGATGGAGGGCCGCATCCGCCAGCTCTCCGCGATGCTCGAGAACGCCGAGATCGTCCAGGGCGACAACGGCGAGCACGTGTCGCACGGATCCGTGGTCGGCATCCGCTACGCCGGCGACGACGAGGTCGAGCGGTACCTCATCGGTTCCATCGAGGAACGGCACGACGACCTCGAGGTCATCAGCCCGTCGTCGCCGCTGGGCGAGGCGCTCATCGGCTCGAGCAGCGGTGACTCGGTGACGTTCACGGCCCCCACGGGCGCCGAGCTCGAGGTCGAGATCGTCTCGATCGACTGACGCACATCGCCCGTTCCCGGCGCCGAACTGGTTGCCGAGCAACCAGTTCGGCGCCAAGAAGGGTGGGAGCGACCTCAGGACACCTCGCGGAGCGCTCCCGTGTGGACCTCGTACACGAAGCCGCGCACGCTCTTGTGGGGGAGGAAGGGGCTGGCGTGGATGCGGGAGATCGACTCGCGGACGTCGGCGTCGAGGTCGGAGAACGCCTCGAGGGCGAACGGCGGGCGGATGCCGGTGGCGGCGGCGATCCGGGCCTCCACGTCGTCGTCGCGGAAGGTGAGCATGGCGCAGTCGGTGTGGTGGACGAGGATGATCTCGCTCGTGCCCAGCAGCCGCTGCGAGATCACCAGCGAACGGATCACGTCGTCGGTGACCACACCTCCGGCATTGCGGATGACGTGGGCGTCGCCCGTGCCCAGCCCCAGGATCGCGTGAGGGTCGAGGCGTGCGTCCATGCAGGCGACGACGGCCACATGTGTCGGACGCACCGGGGCACGGCCGAACACGAACCGCTCGGCGAATCGTCGGGCGTTCCGCAGCAGCTCGTCCGTGACCGTCATCGTCGCCTCGCTCGCCGACCTCGCACCCGTGCCCGGCCGTCAGGCAGTCGGGATCCGGGATGACAGCAGATCGAGCCGGGGCCACGCATACCGGAGGGTCGCCACGGCGCCGACGCCGCCGCCCTCGTCGGCCAGCGCCCGGTCCGCAACGCACCCGCCGAGGGCGTCGTAGAACCGCTGCGCGGGCCGGTTCCATTCCGCGACCCAGAGGTAGAGGCCGGACGTGCAGCCCCGCCGCTGCAAGCGCGCCGCCGTCACGGCCATCAGGCGCGTCCCGGTCCCCGAGCGCCTGCGATCGGGGCGGACGTTGAGGGTCTCGAGGAGGGTGCCCCACTCGGCGTCGTCGTCGACGTACGCGTGGGCGAAGCCGACCAGCGCGCCGCCGTCCTCGGCCACCAGTGTCAGTCTCCGATGCTGGTGGGCCGTGGCCAGGCGCCGGCGCCAGGCGGCGTCGCGGTCCTCGAACACCTCGCCGTCCAGGTAGGCGTCGGGCAGGAAGCCGCGGTACGTGTGCCGCCAGCTCTCGGCCTGCAGTGCGCCGATGGCCGGAGCGTCAGCGGCCAGGGCCCCGCGAATCCGGTCCACGCCCGCCTCCCGCCATCCGTGTCACCCGTCGGACGGCAAGTATGCGCTCGGGTCGGCGGCGAACGCACGCAGGCAGCCGGTCCCGCAGAACCAGTAGCGCGTGCCCGCGTGGTCCAGGTGCAGGGCGGTGTCGTCGGCGACCACCGACATGCCGCACACCAGGTCCGCGACGACCTCGGGTGTTGCCGCCGGCTCCGCCGACGAGCCCGTCGCGGCCGTCGGCGACCCCGCCGTGCCCGACGGTCGCGGGCGCCGAGCGACGATCTCCGCCAGGATCGACAGGGCCACCTCCCGCGGAGTGCGGGCGCCGATGTCGAGGCCGGCCGGGGTGTGCACCGAGGCCCGCTCGGCGGCATCGAGCCCGAGCGCGGCGACCACGGCCTCGCCGCGCTTGCGGCTGGCCACCAGTCCGACGTAGGGCACGCCGGCGCGCACGGCGGCCTCCAGCACGTGCTCCTCGTCGCGGCCATGGGACGCGACGACGACTGCGGCCGGCGGGGCGCCCGCCTCCCCGCCGACTGCGTCACCCGCGTTCTCCATCACCTCGAAGCCCACGCGCTCCGCCAGCGCGGCGACGGCGGCGGCGATCGGCGACTCACCGTGGATGGCGATCGTCGGCGCCGGGATCACCGGCTCCAGGAAGATCTCCAGGGTCCCGCCCGACAGGCAGGGGTTGACGACGGTCAGCGTGCCCTCGGGCTCCGCCGCCCCCGGCGCCCCGGGTTCAACCGAGGGCGAGATGCGCAACAGCAGCGACTCGCCCGAGTCGAGGAGCGAGAGGCCCTGGGCCCGCACCGTCGACTCCGCGCACGCACCGCCGACGAAGCCCTCGATCGTGCCGTCGGGCAGGACCACCGCCTCGTCCCCCGGCTTGGCGGACGTCGGCCGCTCGGCGCGCACCACCCGGGCGTGCACGAACGAGACCCGATCCCGCCGCAGCTCGGCGGCCCGGGCCTCGACGTCGGGGTTCACGTGATGGCGAGGTCGGTACGCACCGGCCGTCCCTGCATCGCCAGCCACACCTGCGCCGGCGTGAGCGGCATGTCGGCGTGCAGCACACCGAACGGCTTGAGCGCGTCCATCACGGCGTTGACCACCGCCGCCGGCGACCCCACGGTGGCGGACTCGCCGACGCCCTTGCAGCCCAGGGGGTGGTGGGGCGACGGGGTCACCGTCTCACCCAGCTCCCAGGTGGGGCACTCCATCGCCGTCGGCAGCAGGTAGTCCATGAACGACCCGCCCAGGCAGTTGCCGTCCTCGTCGAAGGCGATCGCCTCCATGAGCGCCATGCCGACGCCGTCCGCCAAGCCGCCGTGGATCTGGCCCTCGACGATCATGGGGTTGATGCGCGGCCCGCAGTCGTCCACGGCCACGAACCGGCGCACCTTCACCTGCCCGGTGCCGGAGTCGACGTCGACCACGCAGATGTAGGCCCCGAACGGGTAGGTCAGGTTCGGCGGGTTGTACACGGCGCTGGCGTCGAGGTGGCCCTCCACGCCCTCGGGCAGCTCCAGGCTGCTGTGGGACAGCAGCGCCACCTCCTGGATCGTCTTGCCGTGCGTCGGGTCGCCCTTCACCTGCCAGCGACCGAGCTCCCACTCGAGGTCGGCGGGATCGCACTCCAGGGCGGCCGCGGTGATGACGCGGGCCTTGTCGCGCACCCGCCGGGCGACGACCGCGGCGGCCGCACCCGACACCGGCGTCGACCGCGACCCGTAGGTGCCGAGCCCGAAGGGCGTCTGGTCGGTGTCGCCGTGGACCACCTCGATGTCCTCCGGCGGGATGCCGAGCTGGCTGGACACGATCTGGGCGTACGTCGTCTCGTGGCCCTGGCCCTGCGTCTGCACGCTCAGCCGGACGACCGCCTTCCCGGTGGGGTGCACGCGCAGCTCGCAGCCGTCGGCCATGCCCAGGCCGAGGATGTCCATGTGCTTGCGGGGCCCGGCGCCCACGCCCTCGGTGAAGAAGCTGAGGCCGATCCCCATCAGCTCCCCCCGGTCGCGGCGCTCGGCCTGCTCCCGCCGCAGCTCGTCGTAGCCGGCGAGGTCGAGGGCGAGCTGCAGGGCCCGGGGGTAGTCACCGGAGTCGTACTCCCACCCCGTGTGGGTCGTGTACGGGAACTGGTCCGGCCGGAGCAGGTTGCGCTGCCGGAGCTCGGCCGGATCCATGTCGAGCTCCGCGGCCAGGCAGTCGACCATGCGCTCCACGAGGTACACGGCCTCCGTGATCCGGAACGAGCACGCGTACGCGACACCGCCGGGCGCCTTGTTGGTGTAGACGCCGGTGACCTTGCAGTGGGCGGCCTCGAGGTCGTAGCTCCCGGTGAAGATGTTGAAGAACCCGGC
>DATFVX010000230.1:0-21329 GCA_035259985.1 Acidimicrobiales bacterium
CACCGCGTTCGCCGCCACCGGGCTCGCGATGCTGCTCGGGATCCCGCTCGCCTGGGTGCTCGCGCGCACCCGGTTCCCCGGACGCTCGGTGGCGCGGGCGCTGGTCCTCCTGCCGATGGTCCTGCCCCCGGTGGTGGGCGGCGCGGCCCTGCTCTTCGCCTTTGGGCGGCGCGGCCTGCTCGGTGGCCCCGTGTACGACGCGACCGGGTTCCTGCTGCCGTTCTCCATCTGGGGGGTCGTCGCCGCCAACACGTTCGTGGCCATGCCGTTCCTGGTGCTCACGGTCGAGTCCGGGCTCCGCGCCGCCGACACCCGCTACGAGGATGCCGCCGCCACCCTGGGCGCCGGCCGGTGGACGATCTTCCGGCGCATCACCGTGCCGCACGCGGGCCCGTCCATCATCGCCGGCGCCGTGCTCTGCTGGGCGCGGGCGCTGGGGGAGTTCGGCGCTACGGTCACCTTCGCCGGCAACCTCCAGGGCCGGACCCAGACCATGCCCCTCGCCGTGTTCCTCGCCCTCGAATCCGACCGCGACGCAGCCATCGCCCTGTCGCTGGTGCTCATCGCCGTGTCCCTCGCCGTGATCCTCCCGCTGCGCGACCGGTGGCTGACCGTTTGACGTGCTGACGTGCTCCACGCAGCCATCGGAGTGCAACTCGGCGACTTCCGGCTCGACATCGCCCTCGACGTCGGCGACGGCGAGGTCGTGGCGCTGCTCGGGCCCAACGGCGCCGGCAAGACCACCGCGCTGCGGGCGATCGCCGGCCTCCAGCCGCTCGACGACGGGCGCATCGAGCTCGACGGCGTCGTCCTCGACGACCCCGCAGCCGACGTGTTCGTCCCCACCGCCGAGCGCCCCATCGGCGTGGTGTTCCAGGACTACCTGCTGTTCCCCCGCCTCAGCGCGCTGGACAACATCGCCTTCGGACTCCGCGCCCGCGGACAGGACAAGGCCAGCGCCCGAAGCCGGGCCCAAAGATGGCTCGAGCGCTTCGACCTCGCCGAGCAGGCCCATGCGAAGCCCCGCACCCTCTCGGGCGGCCAGGCCCAGCGTGTCGCCCTCGCTCGCGCCCTCGCGACGGACCCCCGCCTCCTGCTCCTCGACGAGCCCCTCGCCGCACTCGACGCCGGCACCCGCGTCCAGGTCCGCGCCGAGCTCCGCCGCCACCTCGCCACGTTCCACGGCGCCCGGCTCCTCATCACCCACGACCCCATGGACGCGCTCGTCCTCGCCGACCGCCTGGTGATCGTCGAGCAGGGGCGCGTGACCCAGACCGGCATCCCGGCGGACGTCACCGCCCGACCCGCCTCGCGCTATGTCGCCCAGCTCGTCGGCATCAACCTCGTCCACGGGACCGCCAGCGGCGAACACACCGTGCGCCTCGAGAGCGGCGCCGAGCTCACCGTCGCCGACCCCCTGCCCGGCCCCGAGGTCGCCCTCGCCATCCGCCCCCAGGCCATCGCGCTCCACGGCCACCAGCCCGACGGGAGCCCCCGCAACACCTGGAGCGCCACGGTCACCGACCTCGAGGCCGACCACGACCGGGTCCGCGTCACCCTCGGTGGGCCGGTGGCCGCCACGGCCGAGGTCACCCCGGCCGCGGTGGCGGAGCTCGGCCTCGCCCCCGGCACGACCGTCTGGGCGACGGTCAAGGCCGTCGACCTCACCGCCTACGAACGCTGAGCCCAAGGCCCGGGCTCGCCCCGGCAACGACCCACCAACCCACCCAGGACCGGAGGTCCGTCATGCAGATCAGCGCTCGGAACAAGCTCTCGGGCACAGTTGCCGGGATCGACCACGGCGCCGTCACCACTACCGTCAAGATCCGCCTCGGCGGCGGCGACACGGTCACCGCGTCCATCACCCGCGAGGCGGCGGAGGAGCTCGCCCTCGCCGAGGGGACCGCCGTCACCGCGGTCATCAAGGCGAGCGACGTCCTGGTCGCCACCGACGCCTGACCGCCTCGACCGGCGCCCGCGCCCGCCGGTGGGGCGATGGTCCCGCCGCGGACCAGCACCCCACCGGGCGATCTATCCGTCAGTCGACCAGCGCCGGCTCCGGCACCCGTGCGGGCTCCGGCACCGCCGGGCCGCGGCCGGGCTCGTAGTCCGGTTCGGGCAGCCCGGTGCCGCCCTCGACGTCCAGGTTGGGGAGCAGCCGGTCGAGCCAGCCGGGCAGCCACCAGTTCCAGTCGCCGAGGAGCTTCATGGTCGCGGGGACGAGGACGATCCGGACGATCGTGGCGTCGATGAACACCGCGGTGGCCAGGCCCAGGCCGAACATCTTGATGATCGGGTCGTCGCCCAGCACGAAGGCGGCGAACACGCTGATCATGATGAGGGCGGCCGAGGTGATGACCCGGGCGGTGGCCGAGATGCCCTCGACCACGGCGGCATCGTTGTTGCGGCGGTGCAGGTACTCCTCGCGGACCCGGGAGAGCAGGAACACCTCGTAGTCCATGGACAGCCCGAACAGGATCGCGAACAGCATCATCGGCATGAACGACACGATCGGGACGGTCTCCTGGACGCCGATCAGGCCCTTGAGCCAGCCCCACTGGAACACCGCCACGATGACGCCGTAGGCGGCACCGATCGAGAGCAGGTTCATGGCCGCGGCCTTGAGGGGCACGGCCACCGAGCGGAAGACCATCATCAGCAGCAGCACCGACAGCGCGATCACGGCGCCGATGAACCAGGGGAGCCGGCTGGAGATCTTGTCGGACATGTCGATGAACACGGCGGTCTGGCCGCCGACCTGCACCTCGGCGCCGGGCGCGTGCGACAACGCCCGGGGGATGACGTCGTCGCGCAGCCGGTGGACGAGGCTGGTGGTGGCCTCGTCCTGCGGCGCCGAGGTGGGGATCACGCGCAGCACCGCAGCGGTGCCGTCGCCGTTGGCCTGGATCGGCGCCACCGCCTGCACCCCCGGGTCGTCGGCGATGGCCGACTCGAGCGGGGCGAGGTCGTCGACGGTGGCGCCGTCGAGCTCGATCGAGAGCAGCAGCGGCCCGTTGAACCCGGGCCCGAACCCGTCTGCCAGCAGGTCGTAGGCCCGGCGGGTGGTCATCGAGGTCGGGTTGGTGCCGTTGTCGGTCATGCCCAGGCGCATGCTGAACACCGGCGCGGCCAGAAGGCCCAGGGCCAGGACGCCACCGACCAGGTAGCGCCAGGGGTGGGCGGACACCTGCCGGCCCCAGCGGTGCCACATCGACTCGCGGCCGGGGACGCCGGCGCCGCCCCTCAGGCCGGGGACGCGCAGGGCGTCGATCCTGTGGCCGGCGAAGCCCAGGAGGGCCGGCAGCAGGGTGAGCGCGAGCGCCACCATGACGGCCACGGTGAGCCCGGCCATCAGGCCCATGACGGTGACGGCCGTGATGCCGGCGATCGCGAGGCCGCTGATGGCGATGATCACCGTCACGCCGGCGAACAGCACGGCCGCGCCCGACGTGGCCACAGCCCGACCCGCCGCCTCCTCGACCGTCATCCCCGTCCGCAGGTTCTCGCGGTGGCGGGTGACGATGAACAGGGCGTAGTCGATGCCGACGCCGAGGCCGATCATGGCGGCGAGCGTCGGGGCGACCGTGTTGACGTCCATCACCGCGGCCACGAGCGTGATCAGGCCGAGGCTGGTGCCCAGGCCCACGAGGGCGAGGCCGATGGGCAGGCCCATCGCGATCACCGACCCGAACGCCACCAGCAGCACGATCACCGCCACCAGGAGCCCCACGACCTCCTGGCCCTCGGGCACGTCCTGGGCGGCCTCCGTGGGGAGGTCGCCGCCCAGCTCCATCCGGACCGCCCCCGACCCGTTGGTGGCCTGGGCGGTGGCCTCGAGCCGCTGGTAGGCGGGGTCGCGGATGTCCTCCGACGGCCGGTCGTACTGCACGTCGGCGTAGGCGATGCGGCCGTCCGCCGAGACCTGGAGCTCCCCGACCGAGCCCACGTCGGGCTGGTTGGCCACGTCGGCCAGGGCGGCGTCGACGGTTCGGGCGGCGGCGGGGGCGGCCAGGGTCGTCGCCGCGTCGCCGTCGACCGTGAACACGAGCTGCGCCGACGTCCCGGCGGCCGCCGGGAACTCCTCCTCCAGGATGTCGAGCGCCCGCTGGGACTCGACGCCCGGGATGTCGAACTGGTCGGAGGTTCGTCCCCCGCCGGCCTGGGCGGCGGCGATGACGCCGAGGGCGACGACCGCCCAGATGAGCAGGGTGAGCCGTCGGCGCCGGACCGCGCCACGACCGAGCCGGTAGAGGAAGGAAGTCATGGGTGCCAGATTGTGGCATTAGACTGCCAGATGTCAAGATAATGCCAAGAGCCTTTGGAGTGACACTCGGCACATCACTGCCGAACGCTCCCAAGCAGGCAGATGGCAGAGAGGACATACTTTCACCATGAAGAAGGTCGTCGAGGCGGCGAGCGGGCTCCGCGAGCGCAAGAAGGCGCGCACCCGCGAGGCGATCATCGACGCCGCGCTCGACCTGTTCGGCCACAAGGGCTTCGAGGCCACCACGATCGAGGACATCGCCGCCGCCGCCGACGTCTCGCCGCGCACGTTCTTCCGCTACTTCGAGTCGAAGGTCGACCTCGTGATGGCGCGCAACGAGGCCCATGGCGACAAGATCGGCCCGCTCATCGCCGGGCGCCCCGCGAGCGAGGGGCCGCTGGAGGCCTTGCGTCAGGTGATGCAGCAAACGCTGTGCGAGCTGCTCGCAGACCCGTCCGTGGTGCGCGAGTTCCAGGTCATGATCAGCACGCCGACGCTGCGCAACAGGGCCCGAGAGCACTTCTACGAGGAGGAGGCCGAGCTGGTCAGCGCCTTCGCGGCCCGCTTGGGCACCGACGACGCCGACCTGACGGCCCACGTCATGGCGGCCGCCGCCGCCTCGACCATCTGGGCGGTCATCGAACGCTGGCTCGCCGAGGGACCCGAGGTCGAGCGCCTGCCGCCGATGATCGACGAGGCGTTCAGCCTGTTGGAACGGGGGTTCAGCCCGGCTCGACCGCCAGCTCGCCGAGGCGCGTCCGCAGGTCCCGCTCGAACGCAAGCACGTCGGGGCCGACAGCCGCAGCCTTGAGGCGCTGGAGCGTGGGGTGGCCGGCGTCGTGCTCGGCCTCCCACTCGTCGGCGAAGCCGCCGTCGCCGATGTTGCCCACGATGTCCCGCATGGTCGTGGCCACGTCGAGGTGGTCGAAGCGGTCGGCCCGCGACAGCTGGCCGTACTGGCTGGTCGGCGAGTGGTGCTCCATCTGGACGGCGTAGCCCTCCAGGCGCATGAGGCGGTACGAGCGCTCGACCTCGCCCGACAGGAACAGCTCGGTGAGGATCGCCTCCAGGGGAATGCCCTCGCTCAGCATCACCTCCACGAACGACTGGCTGACCCGGCGCATCGCCGGTGCCAGCGCCTGCTCGACCGCGAGGTCGAGCACCGCCTCCTGGTGGGGCGTCAGCGCCAGTGCGCCCTGCCGCAGGCCGCCGATGGCGTTCGCGACGGCCAACGTCCGGGCGGCGGCGGTCCCGGTGCTGTCGTGGTGGACCCCGACGGCGGTGATGAAGCCGACGCCCTCCTCGTAGCAGCGCCGCACCTCCGGCCCGAGCATCCGGGGGGCGACCATGCCGACGTCGCACTCGAGCTCCAGGCGGCCGAACGCCGGGCAGAAGCCGCTCGCCACGACCACCAGGGCCTCGGCCCCCGGCCGCAGCGGCAGCGAGGGGATGACGTCGTCGGGCACGAGCAGGCAGAGGATGTCGGCGCCGTTGGCGGCGTCGACGTCCTCGGTGGCGAAGCCGTCGGCCTCGGCGGCGTCGCGGGTGGCGTCGGCCCGCACGCAGACGCGGACGTCGACCCCCGAGTCCCGCAGGTTGAGCGCCCACGAGCGGCCCTGGTTCCCGTAGCCGACGACCGCCAGGCGCTGGCCCTCGATTGCCGTCGGGTCGGCGTCGTTGGTGTGGAAGATCGTCGTCATCGTGTGCTCCCCCTCGGGGTTGTCTCGTTCTGGTTGTAGCCGTGCGGTCATGCACCGCACAGCTACAACCAGTTCGCCTCTCCTCGTGCTGTCGTCAGGTCACGCCGTCGGCGGCCAGGTCGTCGAGCTCCGCGTCGGACAGGCCCAGGATCCTGCCCAGCACCTCGCGCGTGTGCTCGCCGAGGCGCGGCGCCCCGGCCGGGGTCGGCCTCGCCTCGCCGACGAAGCGGGGGAACGGCGCCTGCTGGCGGAGCGGGCCCACCACCGGATCGGCCACCGCCACCAGGTCGTCCCTCACCGCCATGTGGGCGTCGGCCGCGATGTCGGCGGCGGTGTAGGCGCGGGCGACCGGCACGCCGTGCGCGACGGCGGCCGCCTCGACATCGGTGGCAGTGCGGGCCGCGGTCCACTCGGCGACGATCGCGTTGATCTCGTCGGCGTGCTTGGCGCGGTCGGCCAGCGTGGCGAACCGGGGATCGGTGGTCAGGTCGGACCGGTCCATCGCCGCACACAGCCGCGCGAAGTTGGCATCGCTGCCCGCGACCAGGCAGACGTAGCGGCCGTCGCCGGTCGGGAAGTTGTCGAGCGGCGCCGAGTTGGGCAGGCGGTTGCCCTCGCGCTCCCGCACGATCCCGAGCCGGTCGTAGGCGGCGATGGTCCACTCGAGGATCCGGAGCACCGAGCCGTAGAGGGCCGCGTCGATCACCGCACCCCGGCCGGTGGCGCCGGGGCCCGCGTCCCGGCGGTAGAGGGCCGCGAGGGCGGCCTGCGCCGCGAAGGCGCCGGTGAGGTAGTCGCTGGTCGTGAGGCCGGGCCGCACCGGCGGCCGGTCCGGATACCCGGTGAGGTTGAGCAGGCCGCCATAGCCGATGCCCGTGCGGTCGAGCCCGGGCCGCGGCGCGTACGGCCCGTCCTGGCCGAAGGCCGAGATCCGGACGACCACGAGCCGAGGGTCGAGGTCGGCCGGCCCCAACCCCCACGATTCGAGCGTGCCGGGCCGGAAGTTCTCGCAGAGGACGTCGGCGTGGGCGGCGAGCCGGCGGACGAGGTCCTGGCCACGCGGCGTGCGCAGGTCGATCGTCACGCTCTTGCGGCCGCGCCCCTCCACCGCCCAGTAGAGCGAGTAGCGCCCGCCCTCGGTGTCCGCGAACGGGCCGATGTCGCGCATGAAGTCCCCGCGGCCGGGCTGTTCGACCTTCACGACTTCGGCGCCCTGCTCGCCCAGCAGCCCGGCGCAGAACGGCGCCGCGATCCGGGTGCCGAGGTCGAGCACGCGGAGCCCGGCGAGCGGCCCGGTCATGGCTCGCCGGCCTGCTCGCGCTTCACGTGGTCCATCCCGCCCGCCTTGCGCTCCCGCATGAGCCCCAGCGCAGTCCGGGTGTTGGAAACGAACTGGTGGACCATGAAGTGGTGCCGCCACGAGTCACGCTGACCCATGCGGTCGACCATGGCGTTGATGGACCCCTTCACCGCCTGTGCGGTGACCGGCGGCACGAGCGCCACCTCGTCGGCCATCTCCCGGGCCGCTGCCGCCAGCTCGGCGCGGGGCACGACCCGGTTGACCATGCCGGCCCGCTCGGCCTCGTCGGCGGTCAGCGTCCGCGCGCAGAGCAGGAACTCCTTGGCCTTGCGGGGCCCCAGCTCCCACGGCTCGACCAGCAGCTCCACGCCCGCGCCGGACATGCGCAGGACCGGGTTGGAGAAGCGGGCGTCGTCCGCGGCGACGATCAGGTCGCACATGCACGCCAGCATCAGGCCGGCGGCCGAGCAGGTGCCCTGCACCGCGGCGATGGTCGGCTTGCGGAAGTCGCGCAGACGCACGCAGCGGTCGAAGTACATGACCTGCTCGTGCCGGAGCTTGCCCTCGGGCGTGGCCCGCATGGCCGCCCACCGTTCGGTCCCGTCCAGCAGCTCCTTGAGGTCGTGGCCCGAGCAGAAGTGCTTGCCCTCGGCGGCCAGCACCAGCACGCGCACGGCGTCGTCGGCCTCCGCCCGGTCGAGGGCGCCGTCGAGCTCGTCGATCGTGGCGGAGTCGAGGGCGTTGGCGACCCCGGGCCGGCGGAGGGTCATCGTCCCCACCGAGCCGTCGACGTCGTAGCCGACGCGGGCGACGCTCATGGGCGGGCCCCGCTCGAGGTCTCCCGCGGCAGTCCCAGGACACGCTCGCCGATGATGGTGCGCTGGATCTCGTTGGTGCCGGCGAAGATCGACGCCGCCTGGTAGTAGAGCCACGAGCGCTGCCACTCGCCGCCGCCGGGGTTGCCGGCGGCGCCGGCGCCCAGCGGTGCGGCGGGTCCGAGCACATCGAGGGCCAGGCGGTGGAGGCGCTGGCTCATCTCGGACCAGTAGAGCTTGAGCGCGGAGCCCTCGGGCCCGATCGGTCGACCCGACTCGAGCCGGGAGAGCGACCGCCAGTTGTGGAGCTGGAACAGCTTGACCTCCACGAACGTCTCGGCCAGCCGCTGGGCGATGTGGGGGTCGTCGAACGCCCCCCGCTCGGCCGCCAGCTTCAGCATCTCGTCGAGGTGCTGGATGTGGATCACGAGCTGGCGCGGGTTCGTCCCCCGCTCGTGCGCCAGCGTCGAGCCCGACACCCGCCAGCCGGCGTCGACCTCGCCGATCACGCAGTCGTCGGGCACGAAGACCCCGCCGAGGAACACCTCGTTGAAGTCGGACTCGCCGGTGATCTGCCGCAGGGGCCGCACCTCGACGCCCGGCGCGCCCATGTCGACGGCGAACGCCGTGATGCCGGCCTGCTTGCGCACGTGGGGGTTGGTGCGTGCCAGGCACAGCCCCCAGTCGGCGAACTGGGCGTAGGACGTCCACACCTTCTGCCCGTCGAGCACCCAGCCCTTCTCGCCGTCCGACCGCCGGGCCCGCGTCGCAAGGGACGCCAGGTCGCTGCCGGCGCCGGGCTCGCTGAACAGCTGGCAGAAGAGGATGTCGGCCCGCAGGATCCCCGGCAGCCAGCGCCGGCGCTGCTCCTCGGTGCCGTGCGCCAGCAGCGTCGGCCCGACCAGGTTGACCCCGATCCTGCCGACCAGCTCGGGCGCGCGGGCCCGGGCCAGCTCCTCCTGGACGACGTAGTGGGCGAGCGCACCGGCACCGCGTCCGCCGTACGCCTCCGGCCAGGTCACGCCAACCCAGCGCCCGTCGGCCAGCCGGCGCTGCCAGCCCCGGCCGAACGCCACCTCGTCGTCGAGCGACGCGTGCCGCGGCGGCAGGCCGACGCCGTACTCCCACGGCAGGTTGGCCTCGAGCCACTCGCGGCATTCCGCCCGCAGGCGTTTCTGCTCGGCCGTCGGCGTGAGATCCACACCGGCATCGTAGGTGGCCCGCCCATCCGGAGGTGACGTGACCGTCAGTTACGCTCGATCTCCGTGGACTTCGAGCTGTCCCCCGACCAGCTGGCCCTGCGGGATGCCGCCGCCGACCTGTTGGCGGGACGCTCGCCGATGCCGGTGGTGCGCAGCGCGGTCGACCGGGGCGGGGCGCCGGACCGGGACCTGTGGGAGGCCATGGTCGACCAGGGCTGGTGCGGCCTGGCCGTGCCCGAGAAGCTCGGCGGCGTGGGCCTGGGCTGGGTCGAGGCCGCGATCGTCCTCGAAGAGGTGGGCGCGCACCTGGCCCCGGCCCCGGTTCTCGGCCAGATGGTGGCCCTCGACGCGCTGGCCGACGGGGCCTGGGGGCCGCGGCTGATCGCCGGCGAGGCGGTGGCCGCGTGCGCCGAACGCCTCGACCAACCGTGCGTCTACGCACCGGCCGCCGACGTGGTCGTGGTGCCCGAGGACGATCGGCTGATGGCGATCGAGCTGGGGGAGCACCTCCCGGCCGCCGAGCCGGCGATGGACCTCACCCGGCAGCTCGGCTGGCTGTGGTCGGCGGCGCTGGCCGACGCCCCTCGCATCGAGGTCGGGGGCGCGGCCGAGGTAGCGCGCCACGTGGACGTGGCGGCGGTGGCCTACGCCGCGGAACTTCTCGGCGTGGCCCAGCGGGCGCTCGACCTGGCGGTGGCCTACGCCAAGGACCGCGTCCAGTTCGGGCGGCCGATCGGCAGCTTCCAGGCGGTCAAGCACCGGTGCGCCGACATGTTGGTGGACGTGGAGGGCATGCGGTCGGCCGTCTACTGGGCGGCCTGGACCCTCGGCGACGTCGACCGCGATGGCGACGCCGGCGACGACGAGCGGTCGATCGCGGCGTCAACGGCCAAGGCCTGGTGCAGCGACGCCGCGCTCCGGGTGCTGGCGTCGGCTCTGCAGGTCCACGGGGGCATCGGCTTCACCTGGGAGCACGACCTCCACCTGTACCTGAAGCGGGGCCACCTCGACGCGGTTGCGTTCGGCGACGCCACCTTCCACCGCACCCGGCTCGCGCAGCTGCTCCGGTCCCGGGTCGAGGGCGGCCAATCGGTGATCTGACCAGATCCCGAACTTGCGGTGGTTGGCGCCCCTATAGGGGCCCCTTTCGCCGCAAGTTCGGGGGTGGTGGGGAGCGGCCCTACCGGAAGTCGAACGCCACCTTGATGGCGCCGGTCTCGTCCTGGTGCACCAGCGTGGCGAACGCCTCGCGCCACTCGTCGAGGCGGAAGCGATGCGTGAGCATCCCCGACAGGTCGACGCGGCCGTCGGCCACCAGGCCGAAGTAGTGGTGGTAGGCGTGCTGGCGCCGTCCCTCGAAGGTCTCGTCGCCGAACGCGTTGGAGCCCATCAGGCGCAGCTCCTTGAAGTACCAGGGCGTCCACTCGAACCGCCCGGGCGAGCTCACGCCCAGCTGGACCAGCGTGCCCTGTTCCCGGAGCACCCGCAGCGCCACCTCGGTGGTGGCGGGGGAGCCGACGGTGTCGTAGACGACGTCGATGCCGCCCGGGTAGGCCACGGGCAGTCCCTCCCACGGGCGCCGGAGCGTCGCCCCTGACCAGGCCGCCAGCCGCTCGACCAGCTCCTCCGTCGGTTCGGGGGCGAACACCTCGGCGCCCAGCGCGGCGGCGTGCTCGGCCTGGCCCGGCCAGCGGGCGACGGTCGCCACGTCGACGCCGGGATAGAGCTGGCGCAGGATCGCCGTCGCGGTCGACCCCAGCGCCCCGGCGCCGTAGACGACGGCCCGGGATCCGGGGTCGGGTGGGTTCCGGGTGATGGCGTGGAACGACACCGACCACGGGTCGGCCAGCACCGCGACCTCGTCGGCGATGCCGTCCGGGACCGGGATCGCCATCGACGCGTGCGCCGGCAGCCGCTCGGCGAAGCCGCCCGTCGCCTCGACGGCGTTGCCGGTGTGGATGCCGGCCGACAGCCGACCCTGGTGGAAGTTGGCGCAGATCTGGTAGTCGCCCCGGGCACACGCCGGGCACAGCGGCGTGATGCCGCGGGCCCGGCATCCCAGGTTGGGGTAGAGCACGATCCGCTCGCCCGCCTCGACGGCACCCGCCGCCGGCCCCGCCTCCTCGACCGTGGCGACCACCTCGTGGCCCAGCACCTGAGGGAACGAGATGAAGGCCGTCATCATGTTGTCGGTGCCGTCCTCGAAGTCCATCAGCACCTGCTTGGTGTCGGACCCGCAGATGCCCGTGACGCGGGTGCGCAGCACCAGCCAGTCGTCGCCGAGGAGCTTCGGCTCCGGCAGGTCGACCAGCGCCATGGGGGTCGACGCCAGGTTGCGCAGCAGCCGCGGTGCGTCCTCCGGCAGCTCGTCCGGCCATTGCTCAGGATCGGTCATGAACTGCAACGCCCTCATTGCGCCCGCTCCCGGCCGGCCTGCTCCTGGCCGGCGAAGTAGTCGACGGCACCCTGCATGAAGCCGTCGATGTCCGAGGTCTTGAACTCGGCGACCGCCTTGAGGTCGGGGACGTAGCGTTCGAAGCCGTCGCTCACGAGCGCCTCGCAGGCGGCGGCGGCCACCGTCTCGGCCGGTTCGAAGGGGCCGCCGTAGGGGGACGGGTCGTTGCCGGGCTGGTCCCAGATCTCGGTGGCGATCGCCCCCGGGACGATGAGGCGGACCTCGACGCCCGTGGACCACAGGTCGACCGCCATCACCTCCGACCAGCCGTGCAAGGCGAACTTCGACGCCGCGTAGGCGGCCTCGCGGGGCGACCCGACCCGGCCCGCCAGGCTGCCGACGTTGACGACGACGCCCCGGTCGCGCTCCAGCATGCGCGGCAGGACGGCGAGGGTCAGTGCCACCGGCGAGAGGAAGTTGGTGCGCATCACGTCCTCGACGACGTCGGTCGACAGTCGCTGCACGGGCCGCCGCATCGGCCGGGCGGCGTTGTTGACCACGGCGTCGAGGTGCCCGAACGCATCCCAGGCGTCGACCGCCAGCCGGGCGGCGGCCTCGGGGTCGGACAGGTCGACGGTCCACATCCGGTGCCCGGCACCGTCGCCACGGCCGCCATCCGGGGAGGCGTCCCGGCACGCCTCGAGCACGGCGGACAGCCGGTCGGCCCGCCGGGCGGCGATCCCCACGGTGGCGCCGCGCCCCGCCAGCATCGGCGCCAACGCCGCGCCGATGCCCGAGGACGCGCCGGTGACGAGGATCGTCGTCCCCTCCAGCGTCGGCAGTGCGCTCATGACCGTCCTCCCGTCGCAGCCCGCCCTCCCATGCGGCGCACGGTACATTCCGACTGACACGAGTGTCAGTCTGAGTGGGGTGGCAATGGCCAGCGAGGTGACCGTCGGCATCGACATCGGGACCACCTCGGTGAAGGCTGTGGCGGCCGACGGCGACGGACGGGTCGTGGCGCGCAGCCGGGTGACCCGTCCACTGCTCGCCCGCCACGCCGGCGAACTGGCGCACGACGCCCGATCGTCCTGGCGCGACGGCGTCGTCGACGCGCTGCGGCAGGTGCTCGCCGCCCGCCACCCGGACGGCGGGACGCTCGAGGTGCGCGGGGTGAACGTGGCGGCGATGGTCCCGTCGCTGTGCGCGGTCGACGACGAGGGGGTCCCGATCTCCGACGGCCTGCTGTACGGCGACGCGCGGGGTGCGGGGGGCGATCCCACGGCCGATCCGGCCAGCTCGGGCGAGCTGGTGCGGTTCCTCGAGTGGCTGGCCCGCGAACACCCGGATGCCGGCGGCTACTGGCCCGCACAGGCCGTGGCCAACCGCGCCCTGAGCGGCGCTGCGGCCATCGAGACGACCGTGGCCATGACCGCGCTGCCGCTGTTCGACTTCCAGGGATGGGACGCCGGGGTGGCCGCCAAGGCGGGGGTCGACGACGTCGCCCGCCTGCCGAGGATCGTCGTCGGAACCGAGCCGGTGGGCCGGGTGCGCGACGCCGGGGGCGCGCCTCTCGGCGGCGGCACCATCGACGCCCTCGCCGAGCAGTTCGTCGCCGGCGCGGATCACGACGGGGACGTGCTGGTCATCCTCGGCTCCACGCTGATCGTGTGGGCGGTCATCCCCGAATGGCGGGAGGCGGCGGGCGTGTGGACCGTCCCGCACACCGCCCCGGGTAAGAGCCTGATCGGGGGTCCGTCCAACGCCGGGGGCCTGTTCGTCGGCTGGGCCAACCGGTTGCTGGCGTCGGAGGCGCCCGGCACGCCCGTCGACCCGCAGCGCGTCCCCGTGTGGCAGCCCTACCTCCGCGGCGAGCGGGTGCCGCTGCACGATCCGGGCCGGCGGGCGTCGCTGCACGACCTCGACATCGGTCTCGACGCCGCCGCCCTGCGCCGGGCCGCCTACGAGGCGTCGGCCTTCGCCGCCCGCCACATGCTCGACCTCGGCGGGGTCGCGGGCACCGCGCGGCGGATCGTCGCCACCGGCGGTGGGGTGCGCGACGCCGCCTGGGTGCAGGCCCTGGCCGACTGCACGGGGCTGCCGGTCGATCCGGTCGCCGTCCCCGAGGGCGCCGCACTCGGCGCGGCGTTCCTGGCCCGGGTGACCGCCGGGCTGGAGCAGTCCTCCGCCGGCGCCGCCCGCTGGGCCCGCCACGGGCGCCGGGTCGAGCCCGACCCTCGGTGGCTCGCCGCTACCGGCGAGCGCTACGCCCGCTATCGCGAGCTCGCAATATGAGCGGGCACCACCGCAGGCGCATCGTCGTGGACCGCGAGGTCTGCATCGGCTCCGGCAACTGCTGCTTCTACGCGCCCAACACCTTCGACCTCGACGACGAGCTGAAGTCGGTGGTCGTCGATCCTGAGGGCGACGGTCCGGCCGACGTCCGCGCCGCCGCCGAGGGCTGCCCCGTGAGTGCCATCAGCATCCACGACGACGCCGGGGACCAACGGGAGGAGGCGGGACACTGATGGGCCTGGCCGTCACCGACGACCACACCGAGCTGGCGGCGACCGTGCGCCGCTGGGCCGAGGCCCGCGGCCTGCTGGCCGAGGCGCGAGCGTGCCTCGGCGCGCCGGGCGGACCGTCGGCGGAGGCGGAAGCCGGGCCCGAGACGCTGCCGGCGTGGTGGGCCGAGGTGGCCGACATGGGCTGGCTCGGCATGGCGGTGGGCGTCGAGAACGGCGGCCAGGGCTACGGCGTCGCCGAGCTGGCCGTTGTCCTCGAGGAGCTGGGGCGCTGGTGCGCGCCGGGGCCGCTGTTGCCGACGGTGATCGCGGCGGTGGCGGTCGACCGCTGGGCCGCCGACCCGGGCCTGGCCCGTCCGCTGGTGGACGGGACCATGGTCGGGGGCCTGGCCCTCGCCGGCGAGCTGGTGGCCGACGACGCGGGGCGGGTGTCGGGACGCGCCCGGGGCGTCTGGGGTGGCTCGCCGGCCGATCGGTTCGTGTTGCCGGTGGCCCGACCGGACGCCCCGGCGTGGTGCGTGGTCGACCGCGCGGACGTCGAGGTCAAGGCGCTGGCCAGCTTCGACGCCACCCGGGGGCTGGCGGAGGTCCGGCTCGACGGCGTCGACGTCGGGCCCCGGCGGTGGCTGTCGCCCCACACCGGGGGGGCCGCGGATCCCGCTGGGTTGGTTCGCCTGGCCGAGCTGCTCGCCGGGGCCGAGGCCCTCGGCGTTGCCGAGTGGTGCGTGCGCACCGCAGCCGACTACGCCGCGGTGCGGGTTCAGTTCAGCAGGCCGATCGGCCAGTTCCAGGCGGTGAAGCACCGCTGTGCCGACATGCTCGTGACGGTCGAGGCGGCCCGGGCGGCCGTCTGGGACGCCGCCCGGAGCTTCGACGCCGGGTCCGACGGAGGGTGGGCGATCGCGCAGTCGGCGGCGGCTGCGCTCGCCCCCGAGGCGGGCTTCCGCGCCGCGAAGGACTGCATCCAGGTCCTGGGCGGCATCGGCTACACGTGGGAGCACGACGCCCACCTGTTCCTCAAGCGTGCCGGCGCCATCCGCCACCTGCTGCCGGCGCCGGAGGTGGCCCGGCGGCGCATGGCCGAGGCGGTGGCCGCCGGCGAGCGGCGGTCGCTGTCCGTCGAGCTGCCGCCCGAGGCCGAGCCGCTCCGGGTCGAGGTGCGCCAGTTCGTCCAGGACCTGCGGGCCCGCGACCGGTCCGAGTGGCGCCGCCGGCTCGCCGACGCCGGCTACCTGGCGCCCCACTGGCCCCGGCCCTGGGGGCGCGACGCGTCGCCGGTCGAGCAGCTCGTGATCGACCAGGAGCTGAGCGCGGCTCGCATCCGGCGGAGGCACCTGGCGATCGCCGGGTGGGTCCTGCCCACCCTCATCGCCCACGGCAGCCCGGAACAGCAGGATCGCTTCATCGCGCCCTCGCTGCGCGGCGAGATCGGCTGGTGCCAGATGTTCTCGGAGCCCGGGGCCGGCAGCGACCTGGCCGCCCTGTCCACGCGTGCCGAGCGCGTCGACGGCGGCTGGTCGATCACCGGTCAGAAGGTGTGGACGTCGATGGCGCGGGAGGCCGACTGGGCCATCTGCCTCGCCCGCACCGACGCCGGCGTCACCAAGCACCAGGGCATCGGCTGCTTCCTGGTCGACATGGCCACGCCGGGCATCGACATCCGGCCCCTGCGGGAGCTGACGGGCTCGGCGATGTTCAACGAGATCTTCCTCACCGGCGTGTTCGTGCCCGACGACTGCGTGGTGGGGTCGCCGACCGACGGCTGGGCCTACGCCCGCACGACGCTCGCCAACGAGCGGGTGTCGATGGCGGAGGCATCGTCGTTCGGACCGGGCGTGAGCGCCCTGTTCGAGCTTGCGGAGTCCGAGGGCCTGCTCGCCGACCCGCTGGTCCTCGACCGCCTCGGAGGCCTGGTCGTCGACGCCCACGCCATCGCCGTGCTCGGGGTCCGCACGACGCTGCGGGCGCTGGGTGGTGCGCCGCGCGGGAGCGGGGCGGGCGGCCCCGAGGCCAGCGTGCGCAAGCTGGCCGCGGTGGAGCACGAGCAGGCGGTGCAAGAGGCGGGCCTCGCCCTGCTGGGTCGCGAGGCTGCGCTGACGGACGGGCCCGGCGGGCCCTGGATCGCCGGCTTCCTCGGCAACCGGGCACTGTCGATCGCGGGCGGCACCAGCGAGATCCAGCGCAACGTGATCGCCGAGCGCCTCCTGGGGCTGCCCAAGGACCCGTGAGCGGTGATCAGCGCGTCACGACGGCGGCGCCGGCGATGGCGCCGCGGCCGGCTCACACGCCCGTGTCGACGGCCAGGGGCGATGGGCCGTCGGCCACGAGCGCAGCGACCAGCGTGGGTAGCCGCCGGGGAGCGAAGACGGCATCGGCCGCGGTGAGCTCGTCGATGGTCCACCAAGCGAGCCCGGCGACGTTCTCCGCCCGTAGCTGTGCGATCGTGAGCGCAGGCCGGGCCTCGAAGGTCGGCGTGCGCACGAGGTAGAAGTTCTCACGCTGGCCGTCGTGCCCCGTGCTCATCGGCGCGACGTGCGTCCTCGTCCAGATCATTGGGCCGATGCCGGGGTTGTGCAGGCCCACTTCCTCGGCCAGCTCTCGTGCCAGCGCCCCCCGATCGTCCTCGCCGTCCTCGACGCCTCCCCCGGGAGTCGCCCAGAGCTCGGCCACCTCGTGCGGCGGCCGCGCGAACTCGAAGTGCACCAGCAGGACCCGGTCGTGGTCGTCGAGGACGACCGCCCGCACGCCGCGCCGCAGGCGCAGTTCACCGGCCATGCCTCAATCTTGCCTCCTGGTGGCAGTGACCTGCGGAAGGAGGCTGAGCGGTGATCAGCGCGTCACGACGGTGACGCTGGCGTTGGCGCCGCGGCCGACCGTGTGCGCGAGGCCGACGCGTGCGTCCGGCACCTGCCGGTCGCCGGCGCGGCCCCGGAGCTGGCGGACCAGCTCGACAACCTGGCCCAACCCCGACGCCCCGAGCGGCTCGCCCTTCGAGAGCAACCCGCCCGAGCGGTTGATGGCCGGACCCGGCGGCCCGCCGCCTCCGCCACCGCCCCCGGCCTCCGCCTCGTCGGCACCGAGCAGCTTGCCCTGGTCGCCGGCGCCGCACAGGCCCAGCTCGTACCACGACAGCAGCTCCCGGCCGGCGTCGGTGTCCTGGCATTCGACGACGTCGAGGTCCTCGGGCCCCACACCGGCGTCCTCGTAGGCGTCGGTCGCGGCGAGCGTGGTGGGCGGCGTGATGCCGGTGTCGTCGGCGAGGCCGGCCATCGGGGTGGACTCGTCCAGCACGCTGCCGGGAAGGTGGCTCCGGAGCGCCGCCGCCGCGAGCCGGACGCCACCGTCGCCCCGCCGCAGCACGACGGCGGCCGCGCCCTCGTTGGGGGAGCACAGCATCCACAGCCGCAGCGGGTCGCACACCATCCGGGACGCCAGCACCTGCTCCGCCGTCACCTCCGACCGGAACATCGCATCGGCGTTGTGCGCGCCCCAGCGGCGGTTCTTCACCACCAGCGCCGCCAGGTCGTCGACGGTGAGCCCGTGGTCGCGCAGCAGGCGCTGGGCGCGCAGCGCGAAGTAGGCGGGGTTGGCGTTGAGGCCCGCCTCCTCCTGCCACGGGGCGAAGAACGACGAGCGGATGATCCCCTTGGGCATCTTCTCGACGCCCACCACCAGCACGGCCTCGTGCTGGCCGGACCGGATCGACGCCGCCGCCAGCGCCAGCGCCGCCCCTCCGGACGCGCACCCGGCCTCGACGTCGACGATCGGGATGCCGGTTAGCGCCAGCGCCCCGAGCACCCGGTGCCCGCTGGCAACGCCGCCGTACGCGGTGGCGCAGTAGGCGGCGCCGATCCGGCCGCGGGCGTCGGCGGGCGACCAGCCGGCGTCCGCCAGCGCCGCGTCCGCCGCGTGGACGCCCAGGGCGGTGGCGGGGGTATCACCGAACCGCCCGAACGGGTGCAGCCCGACCCCGGCGACCTCGACGCCGTTCACGCGTGGGCTCCGGGCCGGTCGCGCCCGGGCGTTCTCGAGGTCATGGGTTCCGTGGCCGGCAGGGCGAGGTCATAGGTTCCGGGCCTGGAACCTATGACCTCGGGCTAGGCGGGGTGGAACTCATGGCCTCGGGAGTGAAGGCCCATACGACCAGCCCGCCCGGCAGCGTCTCGGTGGTCACGACCATCGGCTGTCCCTCGCGCAGCGCCGACGGGTCGGGCTCGGTGAGCCGGCCGACCACCCGCAGGCCGACGCCGTCGAGCTCGACGACGCCGAACCCGTAGGGGACCGGGCCCTCGTAGCCCGGGGGTGCGGCGGTCACGGCGGTCCAGGCCCACAGGCTCCCCGTGCGTGGCAGCGACACGTGCCCGCCGGCGTCGTCTGCGAGCCAGGCCTCGGGTTCGGGGCCGCGGTCAGCCACGCTTGATGCGGCCGCGCAGCGCGGCGAAGCACAGCCACATGCTGATGGAGCCGACGGCTGCGACCGCCACCAGCGCCTGGCCGAGGTCGGCCCACTGCCACCCCTCGATGACCAGCGAGCGGAGGCCCTCGAGGAGGTAGGTGACGGGGTTGATGGAGGCGACCGTGTCGAGCCACCCACTGAGCTCCTCGCGCGGGACGTACGAGGAGGTCAGGAACAGGAAGGGGAAGAACAGCAGGAAGCTGGAGCTCACCGCCGCGGGGTTGCCGGTCTTGAGCGCGATGGCGTAGCCGAACCCGGCGAAGGCCAGGCTCCACAGGCCGGCCAGGACGATGAAGGCCACGACTCCGAGGGGCCCCGATTCGAACCGCACGCCGAGGATGAAGCCCATGATCAGGATCGGGACGGTCAGTGCGCACGCCACCGACACGTCGGCGCACAGGTGCCCGAGCAGGATGGCCAGGCGCCGGATCGGCGTCAGCAGGAGCCGGTCGAAGTAGCCGTCCTGGACGTCGAGCACGAGGGCGTAGGCGCGGGACACGCCCGTGACCCCGAGCAGGATCGCCGTGGGCATCTGGAACGCGGTGAAGTCGAACCCGGGGATGTTGGTCTCGGTGAGGTCGGACAGCGTGCCGACGTTGACGACGAAGAAGAACAGGGCGATGAAGATCGGCGGGATCACCGACTCCACGTCGCGCGGGACCGCGCGCAGGGCGCGCCCGGCGATGGAGCTGATGTCGTGGAGGAGCCCGGCCGGGCGGGCCCGGATGGCGCTCGGCGCGATCGGCGCCGTGACGGCGGTGTCGATGGCGGTCATTGTTCCCCGCTCCTGCTGCTCCGCAGCGGGCCGCTCGGGCCCCGCTCGCTCTGTCGCCGTTCCGGACGCTCGCTCACGACTTGACCTCCGTGCTGTCGCTCTCTGTCATCTCGGTCAGCTCGGCCTCGATGGCCTCGTCGGACGTCTGGATGTGCGTGCCGGTCAGCTCGAGGAAGACGTCGTCGAGCGTCGGCGTGCGCAGCGTGAGGTCGCGCACCGGGATGCCGCAGTTGTTGAGGGCGACGGCCACCGGGCCGATCACCGCGGTGCCCTCGGCGGCGGTGATCACCATCTCGTTGCCCCGGGCCTCGACCCCTGCGACGCCGGCCACGGCTTCGACCATCGGGCAGGCACCGGCGGCGTCGCCGTCGAGCCGGGCGAAGATCACGTCGTTACCGATGCGGTGCTTCAGCTCGAAGGGGGTGCCCTCGGCGACCAGCTTGCCGTCGTTGATGATGCCGACCCGGTTGGCCAGCTCGTCGGCCTCCTCGAGGTACTGGGTGGTGAGGAAGATGGTCATGTCGAGGTCTTGGTTGAGGCGGCGTACCTCCTCCCACACCCGGGCCCGGCTCATGGGGTCGAGGCCGGTCGTCGGTTCGTCGAGGAAGAGCACCTGGGGGTTGTGCACGAGGGCGGCGGCCAGGTCGAGGCGGCGCTTCATGCCGCCGGAGTAGGTGCTGATGGGCCGGCCCAACGCGTCGCCGATGTCGACGAGCTGAGACAGGTCGGCCAGGCGCTGCTCGACCTCGGCCTTGGACAGGCCGTACAGCCGGCCCTGGAGGCGCAGCAGCTCGGCGCCGGTCTGCTTGGGATCGAGCGCCGCCTCCTGGAGGGCGACCCCGATGCTCAGCCGCACCTTGCCGGGGTCGGTGGCGACGTCATGCCCCGCCACGACGGCGCGGCCGGCGGTGGGCGCCAGCAGCGTGCAGAGCACCCGGACGGTGGTCGACTTCCCGGCGCCGTTGGGCCCGAGGAAGCCGTAGATCTCGCCCTGCTCGATCTCGAGATCGACCTCGTCGACCGCCCTGAGGCTGTCGAACTCGCGGACCAGCTTCTCCGTACTGATTGTCGTACGCATGTTCGCCTACGTTACTCCTCGGGGGCGGTGCCTCTAACGAAGTTTCCAGTTACGACGCAGCGGCGGCGAAAAACTTGTCGCGCCCGACGATCACACGCCGACGGTGCGGCCGTCTTGGATGGAAGGAACCTCCCGGTCGCGAGCGCCCACTAGTCTGCGTCGGCCGGACCTGACGGGCATGTCAGAAACAGCGAGGGAGTCGCATGGGGCTGTTCGACGAGAAGGCGGCCATCGTCACCGGGGCCGGGCGGGGGATCGGGCGCGAGGAGGCGCTCCTGCTCGCCGCGGAGGGCGCCGCGGTGGTCGTCAACGACCTGGGCGGGTCTGCCGACGGCTCGGGCAACGACACCGGTCCCGCCCACGCCGTGGTCGACGAGATCGAGGCCGCCGGCGGGGTCGCGGTCGCCAGCACCCACGACATCGCCACGTGGGACGGCGCCGAGGCGCTCGTGGGGCTGGCGGTCGACCGCTTCGGGAGGCTCGACGTCGTGGTCAACAACGCGGGAATCCTGCGCGACCGCATGAGCTTCAGCATGACCGAGGCCGAATGGGACGCGGTCATCGACGTCCACCTCAAGGGTCACTTCGCCGTGGCCCACCACGCCGCCGCCTGGTGGCGGGCGCGCTTCAAGGAGACCGGCGAGCCCGCCGGCGCGGCCATCGTCAACACGTCGAGCGAGTCGGGCCTGTACGGCAACGCCGGGCAGGCCAACTACGCCGCCGCCAAGGCCGGGATCGCCGCGCTCACCATCGTGATGGCACGGGAGCTCGAACGGCTCGGCGTGCGCGTCAACGCGATCGCACCGGTGGCACGTACCC
>DATFVX010000231.1:0-6435 GCA_035259985.1 Acidimicrobiales bacterium
CAGGTCGCTGGCCGTCGTCGCGTCGAGCCGCACCGAGCCCGGTGCCTCGGCGCCGAGGCGGCCCGCCTCCGCAGCCGCGTCCGCGGACGACGCCAACGCCGGGGAGGGATACCAGGTGTCGAGCACGCGGCCGTCCGCCGCGAACGTCGCCAGCCCGACACCCCGGGCACCGGCAATGGAGGCATGTGCGTCGGTCACGGCGGGCCACGGTAGGCGCGGGCGGGCGGGCCCGGCGAGGGGTTCCGCGTGGCCGCCGGCGGACGCTGACCCCCTAGCCTGCGGGCGTGGTCGACCTGTTGGCGGACACCGCCGATCTCATCGCCATCCCCTCGGAGAGCCACCACGAGGCGGCCCTGGCGGATCACGTCGAGACGCGCCTTCGGGCGCTCGACCACGTCCAGGTCGATCGGATCGGCGACAACGTCGTAGCGAGGACGACGGCCGGTCGACACATGCGGCTCGTGGTCGCGGGTCACCTCGACACCGTTCCGGTCAACGGCAACGGCACGCCCGAGATCAGGGCCGACGTGCTCTGGGGGCTGGGCGCGGCCGACATGAAGGGCGGGCTGGCGGTCATGCTGGAGCTGGCGGCGGGGGTTCCCGATCCCGCCATCGACGTCACCTGGATCTTCTACGCCGGCGAGGAGCTGGCCGCCGAGCACAACGGCCTCGGCCATCTGTTTGCGGAACGGCCGGACCTCGTCGCGGGCGACGCCGCGGTGCTCGGCGAGCCGACGGGCGCCGCCCTCGAGGTGGGGTGCCAGGGCACCATGCGGGTCAGCGTGGAGCTGCGGGGCGCGCGCGCCCACACTGCCCGACCGTGGATGGGCCGCAACGCCCTGCACCGGGCGGGTCGCGTGCTGGTGGCGCTCGACGACTACGTGCCCCGCCAGCCGGTGATCGACGGCTGCACCTATCGCGAGTCCCTGCAGGCGGTGTTCGTCGAGGGGGGCGTGGCAGGCAATGTCGTGCCGGACCGAGCCGTCGTCACGCTCAACCATCGCTTTGCGCCCGACCGCACCCGTGACGAGGCGCTGGCGCAGGTCGAGGACGTGCTCTCGCCCCACCTCGCCGACGACGACACGGTGACGGTGATCGACGTCGCCGACCCCGCCCCTCCCGGCCTGACCCACCCACTCTTGGCGGCGCTGCGCGAGCGCAACGGCCTGAAGGTCACCGCCAAGTTGGGATGGACCGACGTCAGTCGGTTCGCCGCGGCCGGCATCCCCGCCACCAACTTCGGGCCCGGCGACGCCACACTGGCCCACTCGAAGGAGGAGCGTGTCGACCGTGCGTCGCTGGACGCCGTCTTCGATGCGCTCGGCGAGCTGTTGCGGAACGGCCTGTGATCAGAGTCGCCGCATCACGGTGACCACGCGGCCGAACACATTGACGTCCTCGGGCGCGAACTCCATCGGCTCGAGGCTGGGATTGGCGGGCAGCAGCACCACCGACCTGCCCTGGGTGGTGAACGTCTTGACCGTTGCCTCGTCGCCGGGGATCCCGGCCACGACGATGTCGCCGTTCTCGGCCTTCGACTGCGACCTGCACACGACGAAGTCGCCGTCGAGTATGCCGGCCTCGATCATGGAGTCGCCCCGGACCCGCAGCATGAACAGGTCGCCGTCGCCGGTGAAGTCGGCCGGCAGCGGGAGCACCTCCTCGACGTTCTCCTGGGCCAGAACGTTGGTGCCGGCAGCCACGTCGCCGACGAGCGGTACGTGCCGGACCGGCCGCCGATCGATGGCGGCATCGGAGTTCGGATCCCACCGGACCTCGATCGCCCGTGGCTTGGTGGGGTCGCGCCGGAGGTAGCCACGGCGTTGGAGGGCCGCCAGGTGCGCATGGACGGTCGACGGTGACGTGAGCCCGACCGCCTCGCCGATCTCGCGGACCGAGGGTGGGTAGCCGCGCTCGCGCATGTGTTGCTCGATGATCTCGAGGACCTCTCTCTGCCGGGCGGTCAGTGTCGTGGAGGGCATCGCAAGCTCCTTGGTGGAGGACGCCGCCGACATCTGGCGGGGCGGCGTCGGTCTGCTTTGTGAGGCCCGGACCGACCCGGGCGAGGGCCGAACATGTGTTCCGGCTGGACGGTACCATTCCGCTCGACGGAGGGCAAACATCCGTTCGCAAAAGCTGTTGACCCGAACGGGGGTTCGTGGTTACCTCGTTGGCGAACGGGCGTTCGGCTGCGGCTTGTGGGCCGGTCCACCACGGGTTCTCGCACCGAACGCCCTAAATGTCACACCCGCTCAGGAGAATCAGGTCGATGGTTGCGATCCTCGTACCCCAGCCCGACGAGACGGCCGGAGACCCGGCGCTGGACCTGGCGACCCCGTCGCGCCGGCGCGCCACCCACCCCCACCCCCGCCCCGTCGACCTCGTCGGCGTCGAGCCACTGCGTCCTCGACCGGTCCGCAGGGCCCTGCCCGATCGGTCGACACGCGTCCGGCGCCGGCGGCTGGTCGCCCTGCTCCTCGCCGTCGCGCTGGTCGGTGCGATCGCCACGGCCGGGCGGGCACTGCTCGGCGCGGCCGCCACGGTCCAGCCGTCCTCGCCACAGCCGGTCGAGGCCCCGGCCCGACCGCCAGTCGACGGGCAGACGTACCTGGTGAAGCCCGGTGACACCCTGTGGTCCATCGCCGCGGCGATCGCCCCCGACTCCGACCCCCGGCCCGTGGTCGACGCCCTCCGCGAGCAGAACGGCGGGCCAGACCTCCAGGTGGGGGAGCGCCTCACCATCCGCACCGACTGACAACACCGACCGACGGCACCGACCGACGGCACCGACCGACGGCACTGACCGACAGCAGCGCCGGGCTTGGCCGCCCCGGGGGAGTGCGATCCGTGCCTCGGGCGAGGTCGGTCGCCGACGCGGAAGCAGGCCGCGCGTCGCATCGACATCGTGCGGATTCGGTGCCCCGGGCACCCGATAGGTTTCCGAGCGTGCGGTGCTCGGCGTGCGGTCACCTCGATTCGAAGGTGGTCGACTCGCGTCAATCCGACGACGGCGGCACCATCCGGAGGCGGCGCCAGTGCCTGGCGTGCGGCCACCGTTTCACCACGTTCGAGCGGCCGGAGGCCGTGGTGCCAACGGTCGTCAAGCGCTCCGGCGACCGCGAGCCCTTCGATCGTGGCAAGGTCATCGCCGGCGTGAACGCGGCCGTGAAGGCGCGACCCGTCGCGGAGGGCGAGGTGGAGGCGCTGGCCGCCGCCGTGGAGGACGAGGTGCGTCGGCAGCCCCGCGCGGAGGTCACGAGCGAGCGGGTCGGCAGGGCCGTGCTCGAACACCTGCGGGAGCTCGATCCCGTTGCGGCCGTCCGCTTCGCCTCCGTGTACAAGGGCTTCGACGACCTGTCGGACTTCGAGCGCGAGCTCACGCTGCTCACCAAGCGAACCGCGCCCAAGGCCCACTGACGGCGCCGACCGGCGGCCGACGCCCGGGGTTGGCGACGCCGTGGCGTGACGTTCGGCACGGCGCGTCATACGTGGGGGCGCCGGGCCTCTCATCGGGGCGAAGTGGCTCGCGCCGGCGAGGTCGCAACGTTCCGCCTCCATGGCGCCGCGCCGGTGCGGGCCGCTCCGCCGCCACGGTCGATGGCGGGGCCTGCTGGGGGGTTCCGCCCTCGGCCCGTGGCCAGAACCGGTCCGTCGACCGTGTCGAGCGATCAGGGCTGGTGGCGGGCCCGCAGGTAGCGCACGAACAGGTAGTCGTCCTCGACGAGCACCCGGTCGAGCGTCATGCGCCGCGGTGCCTCCACGACGCTGTTGACGATCCGGGGCGCGGCCGTCGCGACGATCTGGGGCGAGACCGTCAGGCAGAGCTCGTCCACCAGGTCGTCCGCCAACAGTTGGCCATTGGTGCTCGGGCCGCCCTCGACGAGCACCACGCCGGCGCGGGCGGTCGTGCGCAGCGCCCGCAATGCTGTGTCCCAGTCGACGGCGTCGTCCCCGGCGATGATGATCTCTGCGACCATCGCGAGCTCCTGCGTCGCGGTGGCGGCGGTGCCGGTGCTGGCGTCCAGGCTCCCGGTGGTGGTGATCACGATGGGCCGATGCTCGTCCGTCGCTTCACGGAAGAGCGGGAGCTCGAGATCGAGCGCCAGCGAACGCGTCACGACCGCGATGCGCGGCCGGGGCGACTGGCCGCGGGCGCGCCGAGCCTCCTCCTGGGCGGGGGACGGGCGCGCCGGGCCGTAGCGCTCGGTCCGAACGGTGCCGGCGCCCGCGAGGACGATGTCGGCCACCGCCCTGATCGCCGAGAAGACCCTCAGGTCGGCCGGTCCACCCAGGCCGCCCGAACGGCCGGCGGCGTCGGTGGCGGCGCCGTCGACGCTGGCGATCATGTTGCAGAGCACCCAGGGGCGATCACCGACCGGCGGCCGGGGGTCGGCCCCGTAGACGTCGGCGGGATCGACCTGGTCCGAGCCCTCGACGTCGCCACCGTCGACCGGGTTTCGGCCACGCCCGGCCCCCGCACCGCGCCCGGTGGGCCACAGCATGCGCACGACGGGACGCTACCGGCCCCGCCGCCCCGAGTCCTCCGCTCGATCCGGCGGGATCTGTGGACGAGATACCAAGAAATCCACCCCTAATTCACAGCCTCTTCCTCTGGTCGTCCACAACCCCGGCCCCATAGCTTGGCGAGGGTGCAATGTGCCCCGGCGCGGACGAGCGGAATGGTGGCTGTCGCTTCCGTGTCTGTGGTGGGCTGAGCGACTCCTTGAGAGGTGGGATGCGGTTCATCGCCGTCCGGCGGTGACCGTCTCACATCTCGACCTGCGAGTCCGCGCCGGGCACGGCCCCTCGGGCCGCCGTGGATGGTTCGGGCCTTTCGGGTGGCCTGGAAGGGGACGGGGCGTCCGCCGGCGGCCGGGAAGCAGGGGGCCGTTCCGGGCGTTGAACGTTCAAGGTCAGCGGGTCGGATCATCGGCCCCGTCGGGTGCCGGCAAGCCATTGACGGGTGTAATTACACGTGCTGTAATTACGTCCCACATCTTGGGGTTCGAGGGTCGTCTGGCGGCTTCAGCCCCCAACAACTAGTGGTTCAGGCCCTCGATCTCGTCTCCCCCACCAAGCTCGACCCACTGACCTGGAGGATCTCATGGCTCTCGCTCCCGAGCAGGCGGGCATCGGCATCGGCCGGCACTTCACGACCGAGGGCGTACACCCCTACGACGAGATCGAGTGGGAACGGCGCGACGCCCGGATCACCAACTTCCGCGACGGCTCCGTGGCCTTCGAGCAGTGCGACGTCGAGTTCCCCGTGTCGTGGTCGCTGAACGCGACCAACATCGTCGCCCAGAAGTACTTCCGGGGTGCGCTCGGAACGTCGGCCCGTGAGTCGTCGCTGCGCCAGGTCGCCGACCGGGTCGTCGACACGATCACGACGTGGGGCCGCGAGGGCGGCTACTTCGCCGACGAGGAGGAAGCCGCCGCCTTCGAGGCCGAACTGAAGTACATCCTCATCACGCAGCGGGCGGCGTTCAACAGCCCGGTGTGGTTCAACATCGGCGTCAAGGGCGTGCCGCAGCAAGCCAGTGCGTGCTTCATCCTGTCGGTCGACGACAAGATGAGCTCGATCCTCAACTGGTACCGCGAGGAAGGCGTGATCTTCAAGGGTGGTTCCGGTTCAGGCGTCAACCTCTCGCGCATCCGGTCGAGCTTCGAGCCGCTCGAGGGTGGCGGCACCGCGTCCGGGCCGGTCAGCTTCATGCGTGGCGCCGACGCATCGGCGGGCACGATCAAGTCCGGCGGCAAGACGCGCCGGGCGGCGAAGATGGTGATCCTCGATGTCGATCATCCCGACGTCGAGGAGTTCATCTGGTGCAAGGTCAAAGAAGAGCGCAAGGCCCGCGTGCTGCGCGACGCCGGGTTCGACATGGACCTCGACGGTGCCGACTCGTTCTCGATCCAGTACCAGAACGCCAACAACTCGGTGCGGGTCACCGACGAGTTCATGCAGGCCGTCAGGGAGGACGCCGACTGGGCGCTCGTCGCCGTCACCACCGGCGAGGTACTGCAGACCGTCCGGGCCCGCGACCTGTGGCACGAGATCGCCCAGGCCGCGTGGGAGTGCGCCGACCCCGGCCTGCAGTTCGACACGACGATCAATAGATGGCATACAGCTGCGGCAACCGGGCGTATCAATGCAAGTAATCCATGCAGTGAATATGTTCACCTCGATAACAGCGCGTGCAATCTCGCTTCGATCAACCTATTGAAGTTCCTCGACGCCGACGGTTCCTTCGAGACCGACGCCTTCCGGCACACCGTCGAGATCGTGTTCACCGCACAGGAGATCCTCGTCGGCCGGGCCGACTACCCGACGCCGCAGATCGCCGAGACGAGCCGGGTCTTCCGCCAGCTCGGGCTGGGCTACACCAACCTCGGCGCGCTGCTCATGGCGCTCGGGCTGCCCTACGACTCGACGGC
>DATFVX010000232.1:0-5324 GCA_035259985.1 Acidimicrobiales bacterium
TGCACGACGCCCTCGAGCTGTGCACCGGGGGGCCCGCGGCCATCCGCTTCCCGAAGACGATGCCGCCCGACGACACGGCGGCCGCCGCCGGGGGCGAGGAGGTCGGCTCCGGCCTGTCCGCCCGGAAGGTCCGCATCGGGCGCGACGTCTGCATCCTGGCGGTCGGCAAGATGCTCGCGCCGGCCCGGGACGCGGCCGAGGCACTGGCGGCCACCCATGGGATCGAAGCGGCGGTGTGGGACGTGCGGCTGGTCAAGCCGCTCGACGAGGAGATGCTCGCCGAGGCCGCCACCTACCCGCACGTCGTCACCGTCGAGGACGGCTACCGGGAGGGCGGCGCCGGTTCCGCCATCGCCGGTCGCCTGACCGAGATCGCCGGCGGCCGGGCGGGCGGGGACGGTCCGCCCGTGACCGTGCTGGGAGTGCCCGTCAGGTTCATCGCGCACGGCAAGCCCGACAGCATCCTGGCTTCGGTGGGCCTCGACGCCGCGGGGCTCACCACCACGGTGCGTGCTGTCCTCACGGGCGCCGAGTAGCCACCGACCGACGCGACAAGGCCCGGACCGGATCAACCGGCCCGGGCCTCTCCCCCTGGTCGCCCCCAGCGGTAATCGGGTTCACCATAGCTGAGCTAGGTGTCGCCTGTCACATGTTGTTATCGCATGACCCCACGAACGCGTTACGGCCGGCGCGAAAGTCGTGCCGCGGGATTCTCGCCCTACCTCACGTATAGTAGGGGTTCTCCCCCATCGAGTGGTCCGTGGTGTCGACCACCTCGGTGACCTCGGGGATGGCCTCCCGAATGGATCGCGAGATGCCTTCCCGAAGCGTCATCGCAGAGACGGCGCACCCTTGGCAGCCTCCGCCCATCGTCACGTACACGACGCTGCCTTCGACCCGGTCGAGGGCCGCGAACCCACCGTGCATGGCCAGCGCGGGGTTGATCTGGCCGTCGAGCAGCTGGCGCACCTTCTCGTCGATGGTGCCGGACAGCTCGATGTGCGCCCCGGACAGCGGGTCGGGACGGTTGGGATTGCGGAGGACGAGGCCGTTCTGCCCCCCCGTCGACGGCAGATCGAGGGTGGCGCCGCGCAGAGCGTCGAGGCTGTCGACCGGGATGATCACCGGGAGGGAGCCCTCGTGCTCGACCACGTCGCCGGCGACCAGGTCGGCCTCGGCAACCGGGTCGAACGTGAGGTCGTACGTGTACTCGACGCCCTGGACGCCCGTGACCTCGACGCGCAGGCCGAGCCCGTCCGGGTCGTCCTCCTGCGCCCGCAGCTCGAGGATCTTCTCCCGCGCGGACTCGGTGACGGTCATGACCATGCGCTCAGGCTAGCGCCGCCCCTGTCGGGAACATGCCTGCTGGGCGCCGGTCCTGGCGGTGCCGGGCGGCCGTCGCCGACGCTTCGGGCTCAGGGCCTGAGGCCGAGCGCCTCGGCCTCCTGGGCAAGGGCGAGCCAGCGCTCCTCGGCCGCAGCCAGCTCGGCACCGACGACGGCCAGCTCCTCTCCCACGCACGCCAGGGCGACGTGGTCGCCCCGGGCGCCCGCCAGCTCGGCCTCGAGCGCCGCCTGGCGATCCTGCAGGCGGAGCAGCTCCGCCTCGGCCCGGCGCAGCAGGTGGCGGAGCGTGCTGGGCGTGCGGCGGGCGCGTGCGCCCGGCGATCGGGCGCTGCGGCCGGCCTCGCCACGACTCCGTGACCGCCCGGTCCGGGGGCCCGAGTCGGCGGGACCGCCCCCGGTGCCGACCCCGGCGACAGCGGCGGCGCGGCCGCGCCGGCGGGCGGCCCGCCACCGAGACTCGTAGGCGGCGTACCCACCGGGCACCTTGCCCGCGCGGCCCTCGCCGTCGAGCACCACCACGTCCTCGACGGTGCGTTCCAGGAACGCCCGGTCGTGGCTGACGACCACGAGCGTGCCCGGCCACGAGTCGAGCATGTCTTCGAGTGCCCGCAGGGTGTCGAGGTCGAGGTCGTTGGTCGGCTCGTCGAGCAGCAACACGTTGGGCGCCTGGCGCAGCACCAGGGCGAGCTGCAGGCGCCGGCGTTCCCCGCCGGACAGCAGCCGGACCGGCGCCCACTGGGCGTCGTTGTCGAACCACAGGCGCTCGAGCAGCGCGGCATCGGTCCAGTCGGGCTGCCGGGTGGGCCCGGCGACGACCTCACGCACGCGCCGATCCGGCGGTAGGTCGGCGCCGCGCTGGTCGTAGTAGCCGAGCCTGACGGTGGAACCGTGCACGACGCGGCCGCCGCGGGGCGTCCGCCGGCCGGCCATGAGGTCGAGCAGCGTCGACTTGCCGCTGCCGTTGATCCCGATGACGCCCAGGCGCTCGCCGGGACCCAGCAGCAGGTCGACGCCGTCGAACAGCAGGTGGTCGCCGTAGCCGTCGACGACGCCGTGGAGCTCGACGACCGTGTCGCCGAGCCGCGGCGTCCTCACCAGCTCGGCCAGCGGCAGGTCGTCGGCGCGGGCGGCAGCGGACGGCCCACCGTCGACGACCCCTCGGGCGGCGGCCACGTCGGCCTTGGGCTTGCGGGTGCGGGCAGGGGCGCCGCGGCGCAGCCACGCCAGCTCCGCCCGGGCCAGGTTGCGCCGCTTGCGCTCGGTCGCGGCCTCCCGGTCGGTCCGTTCGGCCCGGGCCTCGAGGTAGGAGGCGTACCCACCGTCGTGGACGTGGGCGCGCCCGCGATCGAGCTCGAGGATGCTCGTCGTCAACCGATCGAGCACGTGGCGGTCGTGGGTCACGAGCACCAGCCCGCCCCGGAAGCCGGCGAGACGGTCCTCGAGCCACGCGACCGCGTCCATGTCGAGGTGGTTGGTCGGCTCGTCCAGGATCAGTAGGTCGCCCTCGCTCGACTCGCCCACCGAAGCCAGCGCCCGGGCGAGGGCGGCGCGCTTGGCCTGACCGCCGGAAAGGCTGCCGACGTCGGCGTCCGCGAGGGCGGCCATCCCCACCCGGTCGAGCAGTGCGTCGGCGCTGTGCTTCCCGCTACCGGCGGTTCCCTCCGGGCCGCCGGGGCTCTCCACCTCCCCGGTCTCGCCGACGGCCTGGCGGACCGTGCCCTCGGGCAGGGTTGCGGACTGGTCGAGGGCCACGACCCGGGCACCGCGGCCCCGGCGGACGGTGCCGCCGTCGGGCTGGACGGTTCCGGCCAGGATCCCGAGCAGCGTCGACTTGCCGGACCCGTTGACGCCCACGACGGCCAACCGATCGCCGCTCGCCACCGTGACCGACAGCCCGGCGAACAGGGGCTTGCCGGGCCGGCTCGCGGCCAGGTCCGCGGCGTCGACGAGGATCACGGCGGCGACCGTACCGGGTGCCGCCGCCGCAGGCCCTGGCGCCCGCAGCCCCGAAGCTCAGGCGGCGCTGCCTGCGGCCGCCGACCGGGCCGCCAGCCGCAGGGCCCGGTCGAGGACGGCCGGATGGCCGAGGCGGCGGCGGAGCTCGCGTTCGAGCCCGGCGATCGGGTGAAGGTTCTGGGGCGCACGTGGGTCGTTGTGCGGCTGGCTGGCGAAGCGGGGCAGCGTCGCCGTGACGCGGTCGGCAAGGTCCACCGCCTCGGCACGGGTCAGGTCGCCGGACGCCTCGCAGCGGACGATGCCCCACCACGGATGCGACGCCGCCCCCGGCAGGCGCAGGTACCACGAGTACCGGAAGCGGCGGTCGCCGATGGCAAACAACGGGGTGCGGTCGCCCACGCGGAGGCCGGTGGCGACCGCCTGCAGGGCGGCCGGCAGGTAGGACACGTGGTGCGTCTTGACGTAGCCCACCGCACCCGGGATGTGGCGCCGATCGCCGAGCGGCCCGTCGACGACCAGGAGCCCCGTCCTGCCGTCGGGCGAGGCCATGGCCTCCACCGCCACCCGGCCTTCCAGGTCGCCCCGGGCCCGGCCCAACGCCTGGGCGATGGGGTCGCCGTCGGCATCGGGCACGGGATAGGGGCTGTAGTCACCGTGGCGGGTGACGATGGGATCGACCGGAACGCCCGGGCACAGGACGCCCCGCCGCACCTCGGTCGCCACCACGCGGGCGCGGTCATCGCATCGGACCGCGCCCGCCGCCCAGCTGGCACACACCCCCTGGCGGGTCTGCTCGCCCGCGCCGCCGGTGTCGCCGGTGACCCAGATCCGCGCATCGATCCGCTGGACGCCGTCGACGAACAACACGCACGCCGCCGGCACCACGCCGGAGCGTCGCACGACCGGAGCCCAGGCGGCGGGATCGCGCTCGACCCCCAGGTCGACGTCGGCGTCGGAACCGGCCAGGGGGGCGCCGTCGACCGATGCCCCGTAGTCGGGCGCCCAGGTCTCGACCGCGAACCTCATCACCCCATCATGGACAGCCGGTGTGACAAATGACGGGATACCCCGGCGCGCCCCGCAGTGCCATCATGGGGGTGATGTGTCACATCGCACACCACCGGTACCGCGAGGACGCCTGGTCCAGGGGCGAATGGACATGGACCGTCGACGACGCTGACGAGCCCGAGCGACGCGACCCCGACCTGCGGGTGTCGCAGGCCGAGCGCGACGAGGTGGTGGCGCTCCTGGCCGGCCACTTCGCCGACGGGCGGCTCACGGTCGAGGAGTACGAGGAACGGGTCGAGGCAGCCCTTGCCGCCCGCACGGGGCGCGACCTCGAGCCGCTGCTGGAGGACCTCCCGGCGGCGGAGCGGCCGCCGGTCCGGGCCCGCGCGCGTCGACGTCCGGAGCCGAGACGGGTTCAGGCCCCCGTGATCCCCACCCGCCTGCTCGCGGTGGCCGCCGTGATCGTCCTGGCGATCGCCACCGGCCCCTGGGCCCTGTGGCTGCTGTGGCCCGCACTCGTGTTCACCGGGGGCTGCGGCTTCGGGCGCCGGCACGGGCGCGTCCACACCGACGTCCGCACGCACGCCAACCCCGAGCAGCCGCCCGTGATGCAACGCCTCTAGCGGGGCCCGGGCCGGCCGGCTCTTACCTAGGCACCGACCCCGTCGACCCGCTCGACGGTGGCGCTGCCGCCGACCTTGCGGACCTCGAAGCGCACGGGCAGCCGGTCGGCCAGCTCCCGGACGTGGGTGACGACCCCCACCATCCGGCCGCGGGCGCCGAGCTCGTCGAGGGCGGTGGCGACGACGTCCAGGGCGTCGGGATCGAGCGTGCCGAATCCCTCGTCGAGGAACAGGGCGTCGAGGCGGGCGGGACCCGTGGCTGCGAGCGTCGCCCCCAGGTGATCGGCGAGCGCCAGGGCGAGCGCCAGCGACGCGAGGAACGTCTCGCCGCCTGACAGCGTGCGGGCGGGCCGGGCCTGCGACGCGTTGGTGTCGTCGACCACCAGGAACC
>DATFVX010000233.1:0-6244 GCA_035259985.1 Acidimicrobiales bacterium
GACGAGACCCGGTCGACGTAGGCGGCGTCGGTGTTGGTAGCGGCCGTGGTGCGCGCCTTCATGGGTCCCAGGATAGGGGTGCAAGGCCGTCAAGGCAAGGTCGTCAAGGCACGGCCGAGGGGGTGCGGTGTGCTTCCTGGCGCAGGGTTGGCTGGTCAGCAACCACTTTGGCGCCAGGAACGCCAGGTGCTGGGCACGCCGTCCGGGTGGCCGGGAGATGGGCGGCCGGCGTGGCCGGCCGCCCATGCCACCAGGTCATCGGCGGCCAGGGTGTTGACGATCCGCTCGGGCTGGATTCCCGCACGGGCCGCCTTGTCGCATCCGTAGGTCTGCCACTCCATCTGGCCCGGCGCATGGGCGTCGGTGTCGACGGCGAAGCGGAGTCCCCAGTCGATCGCCAGGTCGAGCAGTTCGTCGGGGGGATCCTGACGCTCGGGCCGGCAGTTGATCTCGAGCGCGGTGTCGAACTGCTTGCAGGCGGCGAAGACCACGTCGGCGTCGAACTGGGACGGCGGGCGGCCCCGCCCCACCAGCTTGCGGCCGGTGCAGTGGCCGAGGATGTCGACGTGGGGACTGGCGATGGCCTGCACCATGCGGCGGGTCATCTCCCGGCCCTCCATCCGCAGCTTGGAGTGCACGCTCGCCACCACCACGTCGAGCCTGGCCAGCAGGTCGTCGCGCTGGTCGAGGGCGCCGTCCTCGAGGATGTCGACCTCGATGCCGGTGAGGATGCGGAACGGTGCGACGCGCTCGTTGACCTCGGCCACCTCGTCGAGCTGGGCGAGCAGCCGCTCGGCCGTCAGCCCGTGCGCGACGGTCAGGCGCGGCGAGTGGTCGGTCAGCACCATGTACTCATGGCCCAGCGCGATGGCCGTGCGGGCCATCTTCTCGATGGGGGCGCCGCCGTCCGACCACGTCGAGTGCGTGTGGCAGTCGCCCCGCAGTGCGGCGCGCACCTCGGTGCCCTCGCCCACGGGGAGGACGGTCTCCTCTTCGAGGTGGGCGAGGTACCCGGGCACGCCGCCGTCGAGCGCCTCGGAGATCACCTTGGCGGTTGTCGGGCCGACACCCGGGAGGTCGGTGAGCTTGCCGGCTGCGTGGAGGCGGCCGACCTCGTCGTCGCCGCGGTCGAGCACCACGTCGCGGGCGCGGGCGAACGCCCGCACCTTGGTGGGCTCGGCCAGGGCCCGGTCGAGCAGGTAGACGATGCGGTCGAGGGCGTCGGCCGGATGGATCGGGGCGGCCGTCACGGCGGGGTCAGTCGGGTTCGTCCGCGCCCGGGGCGTCGATGATGGCGAAGGCCACGTCCACCTCGACCAGGACGGTCATCTCCGCCGGAGTGACGTGCTCGACCTCGGGCTCGGCGTCGGCACCGACGCGTGCCGACGCCGCCATGGCCATGGCCCGGGCCTCGACGGGTACTGGTGTGGCGCCGTTGCGCAGGCCAGGCTCCGTCACCCACGCCACCGGGCCCAGCGCCAGGCCGAGGGCCGAGGCGTAGGCCTCGCCCCGGCGGCGCGCATCCTCGGCGGCGGCGCGGCGGGCCTCGTCGTACGCGGGGTTCGACGACGCCATGGACCAGTGCGGGCCATGCACGGCGGCACCGGCGTCGACCAGGCCGGAGATGATGACGCCCAGGGCGTCGAGCCGCACGATGTCCACCAGCGACGTGCGGCTGGCCCGCCATCCGGTTCGGATGTCCTCGCCCGCCTGCCAGCGCGTCCGCGGCTGGACGACGAGGGCCGCGATGGTGGTGCGGTCGATGGCGTCGGCGTGCCGGTCGAGCACGCCGTCGACGCGGGCCGCCAGCTTCGCCCGGGCCTCGTGGGCCTCGTCCTGGGTCTGGCGGTCGGCCGTGACCTCGACGGTGAGGCTCGCGCGATCGGGCAGCGCGCGTGCCTCGCCCGCGCCCCTGACGACGATCTCCCGCTCCATGCGGGGCACGCTACCGCCGCCAGTAGCCTCCGAAGCGATGGAGCGGTTCGGTTTCGTGGGCCTTCCCAACGCGGGCAAGTCGTCGCTCTACAACGCCCTCGCCGGGGGCGGCGCGCTGGCAGCGCCGTACGCATTCGCCACGCGCGACCCCAACGTCGGCGTGGCCAGGGTGCTCGACCACCGCCTGGACGCCCTCGCCACCATGTCGGCCAGCCGCAACGTGGTTGCCGCCCAGGTCCAGTTCGTCGACATCGGTGGGCTCGTCGAGGGCGCCAGCAAGGGTGAGGGCCTGGGCAACCGCTTCCTGGCCAACATCCGCGAGGTCGACGCCGTCGTCTACGTCCTGCGGGCGTTCAGCGACGACGAGATACCCGGGCCCGACGATCCCCTCGAGCACCTGCGCGTCCTCGAGCTGGAGCTCACGCTTGCCGACCTCGAGGCGGTGGAGAACCAGATCGCCAAGCGCCGCAAGGCGGCCAGGGCCGACCGGGCGCTGGCCGACGAGGTGGCGGCGCTCGACGCCGCGGAGGCGGCGCTCGCGGCGGGCACGCCCCTCTACCGCAGCGACCTCGATGCCGAGCAGCGGGCGCAGCTGCGGCCCTACTTCCTCCTCACCAACCGGCCGGTGCTGGCGGTGGTGAACCTCGGGGAGGACCAGCTCGCCGACGTCGCCGCAGTCGTCGCACCCGTCGAGGCCGAGCTGGCGGGCCGGGCCGAGGTCCTCGGCATGTGCGTGCAGCTCGAGGCCGAGGCGGCGCAGCTCGATCTCGAGGAGCGGGGCGAGATGCTCGAGGCGCTCGGGCTGGGGGAGGGTGCGCTGCCGCGGTTCGTCCATGCCGCCTACCACCTGCTCGGCCTGCGCACGTTCTTCACGACCGGAGAGAAGGAGAGCCGGGCCTGGACGTTCCGGGCCGGTTGGAAGGCGCCGCAGTGTGCCGGCGTCATCCACACGGACTTCGAAAAGGGCTTCATCCGGGCCGAGGTGATCCACTGGGACGAGCTCGTGGGCATCGGCTCGTGGTCGAAGGCCCGCGAGGTCGGCAAGCTTCGGGTCGAGGGCAAGGACTACGAGGTCGCCGACGGCGACGTGCTCGAGATCCGCTTCAACGTCTGACGAGCCTCGCCGGCCACGCCACCAGTCCAGGTACCGGCCCCCTCGCGTGTTCGGCACCGGCGCCGCGGGGGCATGATGATTGCGTGGCATGGTTGCTTCGAGATGGCGAGGTACTGGCCAGCCTCGAGCTGGCAGAGTCACGCCAGGGACGCCGGCGAGGCCTGCTCGGGCGGGACAGCGTCGACGGCGCGTTGCTGATCCGTCCCGCCCGGTCGGTGCACACGCTGGGCATGCGGTTCCCCATTGACGTGGCGTTCTGCGACGCCGACCTGCGCGTCCTCCGGGTGGTGCGGATGCCGCGCCACCGCGTGTCGCGGGTCGTCTGGCGCGCGCGGGCCGTGATCGAGGCCGAGGCGGGATCGTTCGACCGCTGGAAGCTGCGCCCAGGGGACGAGCTCGAGGTCAAGGGGTGAGCGACGGGGATCACGCCGCGGGCGTGCTCGTGCTGGTGGGCACGCCGATCGGGAACCTTGGCGACCTCGCGCCCCGGGCCGTCGAGGCGCTGAGGTCCGCCGACGCCATCTGCTGCGAGGACACCCGCCGCACGGGGCGGCTGCTCCAGCACGCTGGCGTGGAGCGTCCGCCGCTGGTGGTGGTCAACGAGCACACCGAGGCGCGGGAGGTCCCCGGCGTGCTCGCCCGCCTCGCCCGGGGCCAGCGCGTGGCCGTCGTGTCGGACGCCGGCATGCCGGGCATCTCGGACCCCGGCGAGCGCCTGGTGCGCGCCGCCGTGACCGCCGGGCACGGCGTCGAGGTGATCCCGGGCCCGTCGGCGGCCCTGGCCGCGCTGGTGACGAGCGGCCTGGCCACGGGCCGCTTCGTGTTCGAGGGGTTCCTGCCCCGCAAGGGTGCCGCGCGGGCGGAGCGGCTGACGGCGCTCGCGGGCGAGCCCCGCACGGTGGTGCTGTACGAGGCGCCGCACCGGCTGGCCCGCACGGTCGCCGACCTCGCCGACGCCTGCGGCGCCAACCGCCGCGTCGCGGTCGCCCGCGAGCTCACCAAGCTGCACGAGGAGGTGTGGCGCGGCACGCTTGGCGACGCCGTGGACTGGGTGCGCGCCGCCGCCCCCCGGGGCGAGCTCGTGCTGGTGCTCGAGGGTGCGCCCGCCGCCGAGCCGCCGGGCGACGCCGCGCTGGTCGACGCGCTCCGCGAGGAGCTGGCCGCGGGTGCGACCGCCCGCGATGCCACCCGCACGGTGGCGACGCGCCTCGACGTGCCCCGCCGCCGCGTCTACGAGTTGGCGACGCAGCTCACGGCGGCCGGCACCGCCCGCCCCACCGACGCGTTCTCGACGCGGGAATGGTCGCCCTGACGACCGATCCCGCGTCGAGAACGCGGGTCAGCCGACCACTCTGAGGTGCTTGGCCGCGAGCTCGGGGGCGACGATGTCGATCATGACGCCCGTGCCCTGCTCGAACCCCGCCACGCTCGTCACCCGCGGGACCACGTGGACGTGCCAGTGGAACGGTCCCGAGTGGCGGTGGGGCGCGGTGTGGAACACGACGTTGTAGGCGACGTCGCCGAGGCATCCCCGCAGCCGGGCCAGCGCCGTGCGCAGGGCCCGGCCCGTGGCGGCGACGTCGGCCGGGGCGGCGTCGGTGATGTGGACGTCGTGCGCGCGGGGCAGCACCAGCATCTCGTACGGCGTGCCCGACCAGAACGGGCAGACCACCATCACGCGCTCGTCGGCGTGGACGATCCGGTGGTCGGCCGCCTCCTCCGCTTCGAGCGTCGTGCACAGCAGGCACGATCCCTCGAACCTGCGGAACCCGGCCTCCTCCTCGGCGATCTCTCCAGGCACGAACGGGATCCCCAGGAGCTGGCCGTGGGGGTGCACGAGGCTGGCACCGGCCTCGCGCCCGTGGTTGACGATCACCTGCGTGTAGCGGATCGATGATCGGCGCGCGTGGTCCTCGAGCCGGTCGCGGATCGCCGCCATGGTCACCGCCGCCTGGGCGTCGTCGAGGTCGGCCCAGCCCGAGCCGTGCTCGGGCGAGAACACCAGGATCTCGTGGATGCCGCTGCCGTCGGCCTGCGTGAACACCGGGCCCAGGTTGTGCACCTGCAGCGGCTCGTCGCCGTCGAAGGCCGGGTAGCGGTTGGGGACGACGCGCACCACCCACTGCCCCTGCTTGCCGTACGTCTCCAGGGCGGGCGGCGTGGCCTCCTCGTTGCCGGGGCAGAAGGGGCACGGCCGGTCGGGATCGGCCTCGACCGGGAGGTGGGGTGAGATCAGGTCGCCGGGGCGCGCCGCCCGGTCGACGGCGATCACGACCCAACGCCCCGTGAGGGGATTGAGGCGGAGCTGGCTCATTATCTATGGAACGCGGGGGAGACGCAGGCTGTCGTGGTGCGCTCGGCGTGATGCACCGCGTCAACGTATCGCTAACCGCGAGGCATCAGCGCGTACGTCGAGACGTGTGTGGGCGAGTCGCCCGTGAACGGCTCGCCGCGCCACCCGGCGTGGCGCTCGACCAGCCGCAGGCCCGCCTCGGACGCCACCGCGTCCAGCTCGTCGGGGGACAGGTAGCGGAGCACCCACGGCCGCAGCCGGATGCCCGCCTCGGTGATCTGCACGTGCTGTCCCGTGATGGTGTGGCTGGCGGGGTCGAGCCGGCTCACGGTCAGCACCACCTCGTCGACCCCGATGTGCCTCGGCTCGACCGCGCCGACCGCGGCGCCACTCGCATCGTCGAGCGACGCGACGAACGACTCGACCACCACGCGGCCGCCGTCCGGGACGAGCCGGGCGGCGGCGTCCGCGAGGCAGCGCCGCTGGGCGTCGATGGTCGTGAGGTTGAACAGGGTGTTGAAGGCGCACAACACGACGCCGAACCGGGCACCGGGCGACAGCGCCAGCGCGGCCATGTCCCCGACCATGGCGTGAACGCGTTCGCCGCCCGGCTTGCCGCGCATCCGCCGGACCATGGCGAGCGACGCGTCCACGGACCATGTCGCGAGGCCCCTGGCCGCCAGCGGCACCGCCAGGCGGCCGCTGCCCCCGCCCAGCTCGAGCACCCGGTCGTTGCCGGCGGCGGCCGCGAGCGCCGCCACCCGCTCGACGGTGGCGTCGGCGTCGGACACGTCGCCGTACCAGTCGTCGTACACGTCGGCGAAGCGGTCGCCGTACGTGCTGGGTCCGTAGCCGTCCATGTGTCGTCCCGCGGCCCATGATGGCGTACCCCGCACCGGCGG
>DATFVX010000234.1:0-13291 GCA_035259985.1 Acidimicrobiales bacterium
GGTCGCGCTGGTCCAGCTCGCTCGCACCGCAGCGGCCGCCCGCCGGCACGCCGACGCCGGGCTGCTGTCGCTGGCCGTCTACGGCTCGCCCACGACCGGCGGGGTGCTGGCCTCGTACGCCTCGCTGGTCGACCTCCGGGCGGTGATCGCAGGAGCGGTGATCGGCTTCGCCGGCCCCCGGGTCGCCGAGGGGACGCTGGGTGTGCCGCTCCCGCCGGGATCCCACACGGCCGAGTCGGTCTACGAGCACGGGCTGGCGGATGCCCGCCTCGCCGCCGACGACGTCGCCGCGTGGGTGGAGGCCGCGCTGGGGCTGGCGGACCGGCCGCTGCCGGACCGGCCGCTGCCGGGCCGGGATGCCGGCGCCTCCCAGCCGGGCGGCGGGCGTGGCGCCTCCGACGCCTGGGCCGAGGTGTTGCGCGCGCGGGCGGTCGGCCGTCCATCCGGCATCGACCGCGCGGCATCGCTGTGCTCGTCGTGGGTCGAGCTCCGGGGCACCGATCCCACGGTGCGGGCCGGGCTGGCTCGCGTGGCCGGGCGGCGCTGCGTGGTGGTGGCGACCGATCGCTACTGCGCCGCCGGGCGGCCGACACCACCGGCCTTCAGGCTCGCCCAGCGGGCCGTGGCCCTGGCGGGGCGGCTCGGGTTGCCGCTCGTCACGCTGGTCGACACGCCCGGCGCCGATCCGTCGCCGGCGGCCGAGGTCGACGGGGTTGCGGCCGAGATCGCACGGACCCTGGCGGCCCTGGCGTCGTGCCCGACGCCGACGGTCTCGGTCTGCGTGGGCGAGGGCGGAAGCGGGGGTGCGCTGGCTCTCAGCTACACGGACCGGCTGCTGATGTGCGAGCACGCCACGTTCTCGGTTATCGCTCCCGAGGGCGCGGCTGCGATCCTCGAGCGGGACGCCACGAAGGCGCCCGAGGTGGCCGGGCGGCTGCGGCTCACGTCGGCGGACATGCGTGAGCTCGGCGTGGTCGACGAGGTGATCGCCGAGGACCAGGAGGCGCTCGACCGAGCGGTGGCGGAGGCGCTCGAGCGGGCGACACGGGGCGAGCGCGATCGCCGCTGGGACGCCGTGACGGCGCGCTGGCTGCGGCCCGGCTGACGGCCACGACCGCGCCCGTGGGGACGCGTCCACCCGGTCGTTGCCCCCTCGGAGCGCCGGTCCCCTCGGCCCGCATCCTCAGCCGTCCTCATGGGGGAGGACCAGGCGCTGGCCCGGCACCAACAGGTCGGGGTTGCCGGCGTCGACGAGGCGGCCTCGGTTGGCCTCGATGAGGCGCCGCCAGTAGGCCCTCACTTGGCGGTCGTTCGGCTCGCCGCGCGCCGGCGCCACGGTCTCCGCGGCGATCGACCAGAACGAGTCCCCGGCCTCGACCGTCCACGATGACCGGGGAGCGCTCGTGTCGCCGGGAGCGCTCGTGTCGCCGGCGGTCGTCGGCGGCGCCCGGGGCGCCGGGGGCGCACCGTCGGCGGGCAGCCGGGCCATGACTGCGGTGGGCGCGTTCTCGGTGTCGCCTGTGGGTGAGCGGGTCATAACGGCCGTCGGTGTGTCGCCCGGGCGGCGGGTCATCGTCGCGGTCGGCGGGCCAGGGTCCTGCGGGGCGCGGGCGACCGTGGCCGCCGCCGGCCGGGGTGCCAGACCCGTGAACGACGCGCCGGCCGGGGGCAGCGCGCCGAGGAGCGCACCGGCGGCAAGCCCCAGGCCTCCGCCACCGGACACCACGCGACGGACGACGGCCGGCGTCGCCCGGGCTGCGGCCGCCGCCACTCGGGACCGTCCGAACGGTCGGGTGAGCGCAAGGATCAGCGTGCACACGGCCAGGTACCAGCCCGTGGCGAGCGCCGCCAGCCGCACCAGCGCGAGTGCCATGGCCTCGGGAGGCGTGCGGTCCAGCCACGCGGACAGATCGGTGGCCGACGTCAGGGGGATGCCGAGCGTTCCTGCACCCAGGGCGTGCAGTGCCCGGAGCCCCACGGCGAGCGCCGCGGACCAGGCGAGTAGGCGCCAGCGCCCGGTCATCGCCGGACCTCGACTGTGGCCGCCGCGCCCGACCCCAGGTCCACGACCAGGTCGTCGCAGCCGTCACGGCCCGGTTCGCCCCGGATCGCCACGGCACCGGGCTGGCGGTCCTGCGCCTCTACCGTCACCGGCTGGCCGTCGGCGGGCCAACCCGGGAACACGAACACGTCGCCGGTCGAGGGGCGCAGGAGGGCGGGCGCGGACCGGCCGTCGCACGCCCAGTCGCCGACGGCGATCAGGTCGCCCGGCCGGCCCAAGGTCCAGCTGATCGGGCCGGCCGAGATGGTGCCGCCCCCGACGACCAGCGCCTCGGGGCAGCCGTCGCCGTCGACATCGGCGGCCGGGGCGGCCGCGGCGCGGCAGTCCCCGCGACCGGCCGGTGCGGGCGCCTGAACGGCGTCGGGTCGTGCGGCGGACCCCCGCGACTCCCACCCACCGACGAAGACGACGCCGGCGGCAATCGCGGCGAACGCCACCACCCCGGAGCCCGTGGCGACGCGGGCACGGCGGCCGCGCTCGTCGGTCGCCGGCGCCGGCTCGGCGTCGGCACCCGTGCCCGCCTCCGGTCGATCGTCGCCGAACGCCTGCGCCCAGCGTTCGTCGTCGGTCAACTCGTGCGAGAAGACGAGGTCGAGCAACTGCTCGTCCGGGGGCACCGACGCGGGTTCGGGCACGGCGGACGGTGGGTCGCCCGCCGGGAGCTCGGCGCCGGGGACCGCCGCGAGGATCGAGCTCGCGAGCAACCGGGCGCTCGGCCGTCGGCTCGGGACGGGATCGAGCGCCCGCGCCATCACCTGGTCGAACGCCCGGCGGTGGGCGGTGCTGGATCTTCGGGACCAGGGCCGCGTGCGCCCCGGTTCGGTGCCCGCCCGCGTCAGCACGTCGCCGAGCACCCGGGCGAGGGCCGCGACGTCGTCGTGGGGCTCGGCCCCGCCTGGGTGCGAGAGGCCGCAGAGTCGCGGCCGGCCGTCGTCGCCGACGAGGATGTGCGTGGCGTCGAGGCGCCCGTGCACCACGCCGATGTCGTGGAGGTCTGCCAGGGTGGCGGCGACCGCCGCACCCAGCCCGGCGATGCGCTCGACCGAACCGGTCCAGTGGGATACCGGGTCGCCGGCGAACCGGGTGCGGAGCACGACCTCGGCTCCGGCGCGGCCTTGATCGCCGATCGGATCGCCGCCATCGGCGGCCCCGTCGGCTGTGTCGCCGGAGCCGTCGTCGTGTGGCTCGCCCGGGCCCGGCCGGGGCGTGGCCGGCACGACGGTGACGAGCCCGGGATGGGCGGCGCGCTCCAGGCGCTCGGACTCGAGGCGGAGGCGGGCGGCGTCGGTCGCGCCACTGGCGGTCTTGATCGCGACGGGCCCCGCGGGGTCGAGCGCGACCGTCACCTGCATGCTCATGCACCGTAGTATGCTGAAAAACATCGAAAGTTGTCAAGAGCTATCGGATGGTCATGGCAAGATACGGGCGGTGGCGGTGGCCCGTACCACGGTGCCGTCGGGGGCACCGGGGACGACGTCCGCGAAGATGTAGTCGGCCTCCAGCGCCAGCTCGACGCGCACATCGGCGCCGCTGATGGTCACGACCGGAGGTGCCACCAGGTGGGGCGCCAGGTCGCTCGCGGCCACGACGTCGCCGACGACGGCTCGCGTCCGCTCGGGATCGAGGCGGTAGGCATGGGTCGTCCGCAGCTCGGCCTGATCGACGCCCGCTGTGGCGGCGTCGTTGGCGGCCGCCGCGGCGAGCTCGAACGCCTGGCGCTTGCGCAGGTGGACCAGCGACATGTCGACGGCGATGGATGCGAGGACCAGCACGATCAGCAGCCCTGCCGGCATCAGCATGAGTGCGCTGCCACGGTCGCGTCCGGTCGGCGGGCCGCTCACGAGCACGCCTCCGCGCTGCCCGGCACGCCATCGCGGTACGGGTCGATCAGCTCGGAGTGGTGGCTGGTCACGTCGAGCCCGGACCCGAAGCCGCCGATCCACGGGAGGCGCAGGACGGGGACGTCGTAGCTGGCGGTGAACGTGGCGCGGGCGCAGCGGGTGAAGGCCGCCTGCCCGTCCGGGGACTCGAGGCCGGTCAGCTCGACGCTCGAGCGCGCCTCCTCGCGCCCGTGGGCGGCCAGCGCCTCATAGCCGGCCCGCCGGGCCGCAGCCTCCGCGTCGGCGAAGTCGCGCGCGTCCGGCACGTCCGCCTCGACGAAGTGGCGGGCGGCCTCACGGGCGGCGGCGTCGACCGCCAGCCTCGCGTCGACGACGGCCCAGGCATTGGCGATGAGCAGCGTTCCGACCACGAACACGAGCAGCCCGAGCGGCAGCACCTCGATGCCGCCGGCCTGCCCGCGGTCGTCGCCGCGGGTGCGGGTCACCCGGCTGCGGTCGGTCGCCCGCCCGCAGCGCGGGGTTCGGGGGCCATGTCCCCGGGGGCTGGTGGGCGAGGGGCTCTGCGAGTGCTCACGGCTCCCTCCATACCATCCTGCGGAGTGATGCGCACCCGACCGATGCGCCGGCCCTGGATGCGCTGGGCCGTCAGTTGCCAGCCGCCCACCACCACCGACTCGCCCTCGACGGGCACGTGCCCGAGGCGGTGGTAGAGCAGCCCGCCGATCGTGTCCCAGTCGCCCTCGGGCAGCTCGGCGTGGAGCAGCTCGTTGACCTCGTCGAGCGGCGTGCGGGCGTCGACGCGCACGCCGCCGCCGGCCAGCGGCTCGACCAGTGGGTCCTCGACGTCGAACTCGTCGACGATCTCGCCCACCAGCTCCTCGATGATGTCCTCGAGCGTCACCAGTCCCGCCGTGCCGCCGTACTCGTCCACGACGATCGCCATGTGGAACTTGTCCCGCTGCATCTCGCGCAGCATGTCGGGGACCCGCTTGGTCTCGGGCACGTAGCGGGCCGACCGGACGAGCTGCGCCACGGGCAGGTCCTCCTCGCCGTCGCGCTCTGCCCGCATCAGGTCCTTGGCGTAGGTGATGCCCACCACGTCGTCGAGGCCGTCGCCCACGACCGGCAGGCGGCTGTAGCCGTTGAGCAGCACGACCTCCATGACGTCGGCCACCCGGAAGTCCTTGCCCACGGTCACCATGTCCGGGCGGGGCACCATGACCTCCCGCACGACCGTGTCCCCGAACTCGATGATCGACTCGATGAGGGCGCGTTCGTGCTCCTCGATGACGCCCTCCTCGACGCCCAGCTCGGCCACGGCCAGCAGCTCCTCCTCGGACACGTACGGCCCCTGTTTGAGCCCTTTGCCGGGGAGCAGCACGTTGGTCAGGCCGATGAGTGCACGGGTGGTCAGGCGGAGCAGCGGGAAACGAATCAGCGCGCTTACCGGCCGGGCGGCGAGCAGGGCGGCGCGGTCGGGGTTGAGGACCGCCCAGGTGCGGGCGGAGGCGGTCACGACGAAGACCACGACGATGTCGATGGCCATCGCGAGGGCCACGCCGGCGAGCCCCCACAGGCGCTCGGCGACGATGCCCACCAGGGTGGCCTGGGCGAGCTGGCAGACCAGCAGGGCGAAGAGCAGCGGGTTGACGAACTGTTCGGGTCGGCCCGCCAGGTCGAGGAGCCTGCGGGCGCCGCGCCGGCCCTCGGCGTCCAGGACCTGCGCCCGCGACCGCGGCATCCTGCCGAGGCCCGTCTCGGCGCCGGCCAGGAGCCCGGTCACGATCAGCAGCACCACGATCGCGACGAGCATCCAGCGATCGCCCACGGAGAGGCTGGCGGCGAAGGTCGAGGTGGTCAGTTCCGTCACCCCCGCTGGTGGAAGCGCCCCAGCAACTCGCGCTCGCGCGCCTGCATCCGCGCCGTCTCCTCGGCGTCGGCGTGGTCGTGGCCCAGCACGTGCAGCACGCCGTGCACGACGAGCAGCGCCAACTCGTCGTCGTAGGAGGCGCCGTGGTCCGGCGCCTGGCGTTCCGCCACCGCTGGGCACACCACCACGTCACCCAGCAGGAGCGGCCCCGCCGCCGGGCCGCTCGCGTCGGCACCCGGGTCGACGGACCGGGGGTCGTCGATCGGGAACGCCAGCACGTCGGTCGGGCCGTCGGCGTCCATGAAGCGCCGGTTCAGCCCGGCAATCGTGTCCTCGTCGACGAACAGCAGCGACAGCTCGGCGTGGCCGGCCACCCCCTCGGCGAGCAGCACGTTCCGGGCGAGGTCGACCCAGCGTCGGACGTCGACGGGCGCATCCTGCTGCTCGTCGGCGCCGAACACCTCGACCTCGCCCACCGTGCCGGGCGGGCCCATCAGGAGCCGGGCGATCGGCGCCCGTCGGTTGGTCGTGGCTCGGGCTCGGCGGTGCGGTCGAGGCCGACCGGGGTGTCGGTCCGTTCGTACGCATCGACGATGTCCTGCACGATGCGGTGACGGACGACGTCGTGCGACGTCAGGTGAACGAACTCGAGGCCGTCGATGCCCTGGAGGGTCCGGGCGAGCTTGGTCATGCCGCTTCGACCGGTCGGCAGGTCGACCTGGGTCATGTCCGCGGTGACCACCACCTTGGAGCCGAACCCGATCCGGGTCAGGAACATCTTCATCTGCTCGGGCGTGGTGTTCTGGGCTTCGTCGAGAATGATGAAGCTGGCGTTGAGCGTCCGGCCCCGCATGAACGCCAGCGGTGCCACCTCGACCGTGCCCCGCTCGATGAGGCGTTGTGCGCCCTCGGGCTCGACCATGTCGAACAGCGCGTCGTACAGCGGCCGGAGGTAGGGGTCGATCTTGGCGGCGAGGTCGCCGGGCAGGAACCCGAGCCGCTCGCCGGCCTCGACGGCCGGGCGGGTGAGGATGATGCGGTCGACCTCCTTGGCCTGGAGCGCCTGGACCGCCATTGCGACCGCGAGCCACGACTTGCCGGTGCCCGCCGGCCCGATGCCGAAGGTGATGACGTTGTCGCGGATGGCGTCGACGTAGCGCTTCTGGCCCGCCGACTTGGGGCGGACCGTGCGGCCCCGCGAGGAGCGCAGCACCTCGGCGGTGAGGACCTCGGACGGGCGTTGGTCGGCGCGCACCATGTCGATCGTTCGCACCACGCTCGCGGGCTCCAGCCGCTGACCGCGCTCGAGCAGCAGCACCAGTTCCTCGAACAGGTGGCCCACGCGGTCGGCCTCGTCGCCCTCGATGGCGATCTCGTTGCCCCGCACGTGGATCTCGACCCCCTCGAACGCGGACTCGACCACGCGCAGCAGCTCGTCGCGCTGGCCGAGGAGATCGACCATGAGATGGTTGCCAGGTACCGAGATCTTGACCTGCGTGGTCGCCACGAGAGGGCCAGCCTAGGCCCTCTCGTGGCGAACCCGCGGCCCGATCAGCGGGCCCCCATCAGCACTCGACCTGGGAGGTGAACTCCTGCCACGCGCTGCTGAGCTCCTCGCCCGCCGACGACAGTTGCTGGCGGGCCTCGGCGAACGACGTGTCCTGGTCGAGGCCGTCGACCGTGCTCTGCAGGTTGTTCCAGGCGTCCTCGACGTCGTTCCATTGCGACTCGGCGAGCTTCTTGCCGGCGTCGCTGAGGTCGTCGACGTCGTTGGAGATCTGCTCCCGCGCGTCGGCGAGCTCGGAGCGGTCGGTCGGGTCGAGCCGGTCGAGCTGGGTCAGCGTGTCGTCGAGGTTCGCCCGGGCGTCGCACACCTGGGTCGTCGCCTCCTCGGTCGACGGTTCGTCGTCGCCACAGCCGGCCAAGGCGCCGCCGCCGGCCCCGACGAGGACGAGGGCGGCCAGGATTGTTGCGGGGTGCTGTCGTGTCATGCACTCATCGTTCCCCCGCAAGCCTCACGGGGTAAATGACTTTGCCGAGGAGACCCACCAGGCCCGGTAGCGTTCCCCGCCCGTGGAGCCTCCGTCGGCCGAAGACCCACGCGACGCCGCAGACGCGGGCGGCCTGCTCGGCGAGGGTCTGGACGCCCGCATCGACCGCTGGGCCGCCGATGCGCGCGTCGACGAGGCGGCCCGCGTCCGGGCCCGCGAACGCTGGCTCCGGCGCCAGGCCCAGGAGGAGGGAACCCTCGCCGGTGTGCTGGCGGATGTCGCCGAGCGTGGCGCGCCGGTCGCGGTGCACGTTCGGGGCGGGCGGCGGCACCGGGGCGAGGTCCGGGCCCTGGGCGCAGACTTCGCCGCCCTACGCGCCGCCCGGGCCGACGTGATCGTGGCGCTGGCCGCAGTCACGTCGGTGCGCACGCTGCCGGGCGAGGCGTCCAGCATCGGTGACCGGTCGGTCGCCACGTCGCGCCGCCTCGTCGACGTGTTGGGGGAGCTTGCTGCCGATGGAGCGACCGTGGTGCTGGCGACGGCGGGAGGGGACGCTCCGGTCGCCGGCGCGCTCCGGTCGGTGGGAGAGGACGTCGCGGTGGTGCGGGTCGCGGGCGACGGTGCCGCCGGCATGACGGCCTACGTGCCGATCGCGGCCATCGACGAGGTGGTGGTCGACGGGTAGTCGGGGAGCCGGCGCGTCGATCAGCTGGCGGCGCGGAGCTGCTCGATCTCGACCTCGCGGCGCAGGACAGCAAGGAGATCGGCGGTGCGGAAGCTGGCGATCCGCGTGCTCCAGGAGTCGATGACCTCGCGGCCGTTGCCGCGTCGGAAGAACGTGGTCATCGGCCCTTCCTGTTGGTAGGCGTCGGCGCCGTCGACGGTCACGACGCTCCGGTCCTGCAGCATCACCTCGAACGTCGGCATGGGGGAACGGTACGGCGGGTGCGCTGTGAGCTTCGAGAGGACAAGCCTGTGAATTCCGCCAGTTGTCCACAGGTGGGACCAGGCAGCCGCGCCGATGCGTCACGATCGCCGTCTCGCCGGCGATCGTGGGTTGCGTCACATCTCGTCGTCGCTGCCGCGAGTGGCCGGCTCGGGATAGAGGTGCTCGAGCTCGCCCGGCTGGATGCGGGACCGGCCGATGAAGTCGTCGACTTCGTGCGCCCGGAGGCGAATGACTCGGCCGAACCTGTAGGCGGGGAGCTCGCCGTGATCGATGAAGCGATACAGGGTTCGGGGCGTGATGCCGAGGCGCCGCGCCGCTTCTTGAGTCGAGAGCCACTCGGTCTCGTCGGTGTTCACGGCACACACCTTACTCCCTCGCGTGGTGTTTTGGCATCTTTCGGTCTAATTCTCACCGGCGCCGAATTCGTCGGCTAGGGTGTAGTCGCTTCATCACGCCCCGTGAGGAAGCCTTGTGAGGGGTAGGGCGATCGGGCTCTGGGGCGCCTGGCCGCGCTGGGGGGAGGTGCTCAACGGACGCGACGACGCGAGCGGCACGGGGTGTGTGGTGGTCGTGACCCGTCGCGGCAACGGCGTCGATGCGCCGGCGCCGCGCGGTGCCCGGCGCCGCACGACCGACCCGCGCAGTGGCCTGCCCGGCGCCCGCGCCATCGTCGGCGGGCTGCTGGTCGCCGTCGCCGGCGTGTCGACCTTCGCGGCCTGGCGGCAGGCATCGGGCGCCGCCGACGGGTCGTATGCCGTTGCCGCCCGCCCAATCCTTCCCGGCCAGTCGCTCACGGCCGACGACGTCCGCTTCGAGCCGATCGACCTGCCGGCCCGACTGTCCGCTGCGGCGTTCACCGACGCCTCCGGCATCGAGGGGCGCGTGGCGCTCGGCCCCATCGGCGAGGGCGAGCTGGTGCAGCTCGGCCAGGTGAGTGACCCGGGGCAGGCGGGCGCGACGGCGGAGCTGTCGTTCTCGATCGCCCGGGACCGGGCCGTGGACGGTCGTCTGCGGAGCGGTGACCTGGTCGACGTGTTCGTGACCGACGACGGCGGCACCGCGGCGGTGGCCGAAGGCATCCGGATCGTCGACGTCGCTGCGCACGACAGCGGATCGTTCGCCACGACCGGCGAGGTGACGATCACGGTGACCATCGCCGATCCGTCCCTGCGGGAGCCGCTCATCCATGCGGTGCGCGAGGGGGAGGTCACGCTCGTCCGCAGCACGCACATGTCCCACGAGGCCGGCTGATGGCCGCCGACCGCTACGTGGTCCTCGGGCTGGCCCGGGCGCGCGCCGCCTGGTTCGGTCAAGTCGCCCGCTGGGCAACGGCCGCCGCGCTGCCGGTCGACTTCGTCAAGGCGGTGTCGGGCGAGGAGGTGCGGGCGCGCCTCCGCTCGGGCCGGCCGTTCTCGGCGCTGCTCGTCGACGGGGGACTGGCTGCGCTCGATCGCGACCTGATCGACCTGGCCGGCCGCCAGGGCTGCGCGGTGATCGCGATCGACGACGGCCGGTCGGCGCGGCCCTGGCGCGACCTCGGTGTCGCTGCCGTGCTCCCGGCCGACGTCGAGCGCGGCGTGCTGCTGGATGCCCTGCGGGCGGTGGCACAGCCCATCGCCCGTCGTGACGACGCCGCCGTGCCTCTGGGCCCGGTGGAGCCGGCGCCACCCCGGTGGCGCGGCCGGTCCGTCGCCGTGACCGGGTCCGGCGGTGTCGGCCGCTCGACGCTGGCCATGGCGCTCGCCGCCGGCCTGGCGGCCGATCCCCGGGATGCCGGCCTGGTGGTGCTCGCCGACCTGGCGCTGCATGCCCAGCAGGCGTTGCTGCACGACGCCGGCGACGTGGTGCCCGGGGTCGTGGAGCTCGCCGAGGCGTACCGGGGACAGGGGCTCGACGCCGCCGGGGTGCGGAGCGTGTGCTTCTCGGTGCCGGGCCGCGGCTACGACCTGCTGCTCGGGCTGCGGCGCCACCGCGACTGGACGGCGCTGCGGCCCCGCGCTCTGGCCGCGGCGCTCGATGGCCTGCGGCGGGCGTACCGGGTGGTGGTCAGCGACGTCGACTCGGACGTCGAGGGCGAGGCGGAATGCGGGTCCCTGGACGTCGAGGATCGGAACCTCCTGGCGCGCACGGCGCTGCGGGACGCCGACCTCGTCCTGGCCGTGGGCCTATCCGGCGTGGGCGGGGCCCACGCACAGCTGCGCGTCGTGCGGGAGCTGGTCGAGTTCGGCATCGCCGGCGCCCGGATCGTCCCGGTCGTCAACCGGGCGCCCCGGGGCCCGCGGCCGCGGTCCGAGCTCGGGGCCACGCTTGCGGGCCCGTTGCTCGCGGCCGCATGCCCGGGTGTCGCCCTGGCGTCGACGCCCGTGTTCGTGCCGGAGCGGCGCCGGCTCGACGTCCTGGTCCGTGACGGCGCGCCGCTGCCGGCTCAGATCGTCCGCCCGATCACCGGCGCGGTCCGGGCGCTGCTCGACCGCACGCCCGAGCTGCCGCCGCCCCCGGTGGCCGGGCCCGTGGCGGTGGTCCCGGGATCGCTGGGCAGCTGGTCCGCGGAGGATGGCGGGGCCGACGGGGAGCCCGCATCGTGACGCCGCTCGCGCCGCGAACCGATCCGGTCGTTGCGGGGACGCCGTCGCCCCTGGTGGAGATCGAGCGCCTGGTCCAGGAGCGGGCCAAGGACGTGTCGCTGGAGATGTCGTCCGCTGCCGGGGAGGCCAAGCTGCGGGCGCTCATCGCCGAGGAGGTGGCGCGCTGGGGCGACGACCATCGGCGCGGCCGGCGGCCGTTCGCGCTCGCCGACCCGGACCAGGTCGCCAGGCGCGCCTTCCGCAACCTCGCCCGCTACGGGCCGCTCACCCCGCTGCTCGACGACGACGACGTGTGGGAGATCATGGTCAACGATCCCGCGACCGTGTTCGTCCGGCGCCATCGTGGCCCATCCGGATACCACGACGAGGTGTTCCATGACGACGACCACGTCCTGCGGACGCTGACGAAGCTGCTCGACGACGCGTCCAGCGCCCACCGCAAGCTCGATCCGGCGGACGGCCTCCAGGACGCGCAGCTCGACAACGGCGCCCGGGTCCACATCGTGCACGGGGACGTGGCCCGCGGCGGGCACGTGCTCGTGAACATCCGGAAGTTCACGGGCGTCCCGTTCGCCTCGCTCGACGAGCTGGTGGAGCGGGGCATGCTCACCCCGCGGGTGGCCGCGTTCCTGCGGGCGTGCGTGGATGCTCGGCTCTCGATCGTGTTCGCCGGCCATCCCGGCGCCGGCAAGACGACGCTGCTGTCGTGCACGGCGGCCGAGCTCGACCCGGCACTGCGGGTCGTGGTGGCCGAGGAGGTGTTCGAGGCCGACATCCCGCTGCCCAACGTCGCCCACATGCAGACCCGCGCCGCCCGTTCCGACCGCGAGCCCGTCGACCTGCGGCGGCTGGTTGCCGGGTTCCTGCGGATGGCGCCCGACGTGGCCATCGTCGGCGAGGTCCGGGACCGCGAGGCGCTGCCGCTGCTCCTCACGCTGTCGTCCGGCGTCACGGGGTTCACCACGATCCACGCCGGGTCGGCGCGCCAGGCCCTGACCCGGCTGCGGTTCGTGTGCCAGCTCGCCGATGCGCCGGGCGGCCTGCCGCTGGCGGCGCTGAACAGCCTCGTGAGCGAGAGCATCGACGTCGTCGTGCACTGCACGCGGACCGCGGGCGGGCCGCGGGTGACCGAGGTCGCCATGGTCGAGGACCTGCTGGGCGGCCTCGACGCCACGCAGTTCACCGTCACCGAGGTGTTCCGGCGGCCCGGGCCCGACCGGCCGCTGGCCTGGACGGGCAACCTGCCGGTCCGGGCGACGCGGCCGCTGGCGGACGCGGGCCACGACGTCCGCCGCCTGCTGGACGACCGGGCCGACCCCGGCCTCGGGCGACGCGAGGTTCGGGGAGCCGTTCCATGACCGGGGTCGTCGTGGCCCTGTGCGCTGCGGCCGGAACCCACTACCTGTACACGGCGCTCGTCCTCGGCTGGCGGGGACTACGCCCCGGCCCGCCGGTGGGACAGCGCGCACGACGCCGGCGGCGGGCGTCGGAATGGCTCGCGCAGGCCGGCATCGGCGACGTCAGCGCGCGGCAGTTCGTCGCCGTCACCCTGGCGCTGGCGGCCCTGGGGGCCGTCGCCGGCGTGGCGCTGTTCGGCGGGGCGCTGCCGGCGCTGGTCCTCGCTGCGTGCGTCGGGGCCGCGCCGCTCGCCTCCTATCGGGTGCGCCGCCAGCGACTGCGGGCCGCCGCCCAGGAGTCCTGGCCGCGGCTGATCGAGGAGATCCGGATCCGCACCGCGGCGCTGGGCCGATCGGTGCCGCAGGCATTGTTCGAGGCGGGGGAGCGGGCGCCGGCCAGCCTCCGACCGGCGTTCGCGGCGGCGCAGCGGGAGTGGGCCCTGTCGACGGACTTCGAGCGGACGGTCTCGGTGCTGAAGGCCGGGCTGGCGGATCCCACGGCCGACGCCGCCTGCGAGACGCTGCTGGTGGCCCACGAGGTCGGCGGGAGCGACCTGGACCGGCGGCTGGAGGCGCTGATCGAGGACCGCGTGCTC
>DATFVX010000235.1:0-4927 GCA_035259985.1 Acidimicrobiales bacterium
ACGCGAGGAACGCGAGCACGTCGTCGGGATCGGTGCAGTCGAGCCAGTCGTCGTAGTGGCGCCACTGGACGTCGGCGAAGCAGCCGCGCAGCATCGCATCGCCGACCTCGATGCCGAACGTGTCGACGGTGGCGAGCATCCCGGGCCCGCCGAAGACCTCGGCGCGGATCTCCGCCAGCTCGCGCAGGTGGGTGGGCCCCACCGTGCTGGCCATCAGCACGCCGCGGGGCCGCACCGACCGTGCCAGCTCGGCGACGGCCAATCGGGGATCGGGGACGTGGTAGAGCATGTGGTTGGCGACCGCGACGTCGAAGCTGCCGGCCGCGAACGGCAGGGCCTGGGCGTCGGCGATGAGGCCCTCGACCCGCCGGTGCCGTCCGAGGCCGCCGACGCGCCCCAACGCCTCGGTCACCATGCCGCGTGACAGGTCGGTGAGCGTCAGGTGCAGGCCGCTGCGCAGATGCGCAGCGGCCTCGGCCCACAACCAGCCGGCGCCGCAGCCGACCTCGAGGACGCTCGCCCCCGGCGGCCAGTCGATCTGTGTTGCCACCCACGGGAACCAGGCGGTCCGGGCGGTGGCGTACTTGACGTGGAGACTGGCACGCGCGGCCAGCCGCGTGCTGTCCCTGTACTGCACGTCGCGGAGGTACGCCTGGTCGCCGCCCGCGAAGGCCTCGCGTCCCGGTGCTCCCCCCATCGTCCGGCGACGTTAGCGACTACACGGCGCCGAGGGCCGAGGCAATCTCCTCCGTGACCTCGGCCTCGGTGCGCTCGAGGCTGATCGCCACGACCCGCACGATGGACAGGAGCGCCAGCCACGCCCCGAACAGCGCCCGCTCGGCCCCCAGGTCGGCCACGACCGGATCCGTCGGCGGACGAATCCCCCCGGCGGTCGCCGCCGCTGCCGTCATCATGCGCGCCAGCACGTCGACGCTGTCGGGGGCGACCGCACCATCGACGGCCATGCGCTCGAGCAGCTCGTCGAGGTCGAACGCCTCGTCGGTCTCGGCCACCATCCGGCGCAGCGCCACGGCGCCGGCGTCGAGCAGCCCGCCGGCGACGGCCTCGGCGCCGAGCTCGGCCACCGCGTCGCGCAACGTGAGGGCGGCCCGGCCGGGCTCGTGCTCGAGCACCTGCGCCTCGAGCGCCTCACGGACGGCCGCTTCGACTTCCATGCCGCGCAGCCTAGGACCCTGCGGGGTGCGCCTCGACGTAGCCGCCATCCGACCTGTTGGCACATGCCGTGGTGCGAAGCGGCTCCGGCCGCCCGCCCTGCGTACGGTGGAGGGGTGCCGAAGGAGCCCCTGGTCGTCGAGTTCCGTGAGGACCGGCGCGACTCGGTGGTCGACCGCATGGCCGAGATGGCGGCTGCCCAGGCCGGCTGGCTGAACCTGACACCGGGGCTCGACATGGACGTGCCCCCGCCGGACCGGAGCCCGCTCTTCTCGCTGCTCGGCGCTCGCGGCCCGACCGTGCCCCTGGGCACCTGGTCGCCACCACAGGGTCGCGAGCCGGCGACTGCCGGCATCGTGCATCCGGAGGGGCCCAAGGCGGTGCGGCTGCTCGACGAGCGGGGTGCGCCGGTCCCACCCGGCTGGCGGGTGCTGCAGGATCATCCCAAGCGGGGACTGGTGGTCGCGATGGTCGGTGGCTCCGAGCGAGACGACCTCGACCGCGCCCTCGTCTGGCTGCTGGCCGCCACAGGTGCGCTCTGCCGCTGGCCGCGCACCGGCGAGTGGCGGGCGCTCTGCTACCTGCCGTGACGATCCGGCCCGAGCGGCCGTGGGAGCGGAGACAGCGGCCGGCCGCGCGCCGGATCAGTCGCCGACGGCCTTCTCAGCGGCGTCCCGCGCCCAGCGGTAGTCGGCCTTGCCGGACGGCGATCGCACGATGCGCTCGACCAGCACGAGGTGCTTGGGCGCCTTGTACCCCGCGAGCGACGCCTTGCAGTGGGTCGCCAGCTCGACGAGCGTCGGCTCGGCGCCCGCCGCCGGCTGCACGACGGCCGTGACGGCACTTCCCCAGCGTTTGTCGGGGACACCCACGACCACGCAGTCGTAGATGCTCGCATGGGACTTGAGCGCCGCCTCCACCTCCTCGGGGAAGACCTTCTCCCCGCCGGTGTTGATCGACACCGATCCGCGGCCGCGCAGCTCGATCGACCCGTCGGCCGTGACGGTGGCGACGTCGCCGGTGACGATCCAGCGCTGCCCGTCACGCTCCACGAACGTGGCCGCCGTCTTGTCGGGATCCTTGTAGTAGCCGAGCGGCAGGTGGCCGCCGGACAGGACGTGGCCCACGACCCCGGACCCGGGGATCACCTGGTTGCCGTCGTCGTCGACCACGATCGTGGGCTTGGCCGGGGCGTTGAACCGGACCGGGCTGTCGTCCCGCGGCCGGTTCTTGGCCGACACCCGCATCGACACCTGGGTGCCGGCCTCCGAGGACCCGAAGCCGTCGGCGAGGCCCACATGGTCCGGGAGCGTGGCGAACACCCGCTCCCGGGTCGAGGGTGACATGGGCGCGCCGCCGTTGGAGAACGTGAACAGGGACGTGACGTCGTAGCCGCCGGCCCGGTCCCAGGCGTCGAGCAACGGCCGCGCCACGGCGTCGCCCACCACGGTGAGCCCGTTGACCTGCTCGCGCTCGACGGTCCGCCACACCTCATCGGGGTCGAGGGACCCCGGCATCAGCACGACCTTGCTGCCCGAGAACAGCCACCCCAGCGAGGTCCACTGCGCAGCGGCGTGCATCATCGGCGCCAGCGGCAGGAAGCAGATCGGGTGCTCGGCGATGCGCTCGGGAAGCTGGTCGGGACGCTCGACCACGCCGAACATGCGCATGGGATCGCCGCCGCCGAGGCACGCGTAGAACGCGTCGACCTGTCGCCAGACCACACCCTTCGGCATCCCGGTGGTCCCACCCGTGTAGATGATGTAGTGGTCGTCTTCGGAGCGCTCGATGGCCGGGCGTTGATCGGTGGCGGCGGCCAGGGCGGCGTCGTACTCGTCGCCGGTGACCAACGTGAACAGCACGGCTGGCAGGCTGTTCGTGCCCACGACGGCGTTCACGATCGGCGCCAGCGACGGCTGGGTGACCACGGCCACCGCGTCGCTGTTGTCGAGCAGGTAGCGCAGCTCGTCGGCCACGTAGCGGTGGTTGACGTTGATGGGGACGGCCCGCAGCGTGAACGCCGCCAGCATCGCCTCGAGGTATTCGGGGCAGTTCTCGAGGTAGAGCGCGACGTGGTCGCCGCGACCGATCCCCTGGCCGGCCAGGTGGTTGGCCAGCCGGCGGACGCGCTCGTCGAGCTGGGCATACGTGCGCCGCTGCTCGCCGACGACGAGCGCCTCCCGGTCGGGGACGGCATCGGCGGCCATCTCCCAGATCGATGCGAAGTTGAAGTTGGGGGGCGCTGACCTGCGGCTCACGTCGCTGACCTGGGAATCCTCACGCTGTCCGTGTCCATGTCTTCCACGTCCTCCGGCCGGATGGGACGGAAGACCGAACACCCCGCCGGACAATCCACGCGTCCCGGCAGCGGATCGAGGCTACCCCCTGCCCTGGCGTCTGGCCTCGTTGGCGCCCTCGACCGCGGACGACAACACGTCCTCAGCCGGTGCCGGTGGCTGCATGAGGTGCGTTGACCGGCTTCGACTCGGGCGAGCCGCGTTGCCGCAAGCGGGGGGCGTCAGTAGCCGACCCCACCCCCACCGCTACCGCCGCCAACTGCGACAACGAGGATCACCACTGCGGCGATGGCAACGACAGCGATCCAGAAGATGGGAGCACGCAGGAGACGTTGCACCATGGCATCCTTCCCTTGCTGGTGGGTCAATCGAGGCGGACACGCCTTCTCCTCTGAACTACCTGTGCCACGCGCCGACGAGATTTCTTCGACGCGCCGTAGGGGCATCGCCTGGTGCTGGACGGCAGTCGGGCCCTGTTGCCCGCCGAAGGGCTTCGCCCGTCAGGGGGCGGATGTCGCCGCGGCGCGTCGATACCGCGTCGTGGAGTGCTCCGGGTCGTCGTCGAACTGCGGGATGACCTCACGGCCGAAGAGCTCCATCGAACCGACGACGACCTCGGTGGGCAGCGTGTTGGTGGTCGGGCTGAACGTGAGCTGATCGAAGCCCATGTCGACCCAGCGCTGGACCGAGCGGGCGCAGTCGTCGGGATCGCCGACGGCGATGTATCCCTCGGCCGACAGCCGCTCGACCACCTCGGGGCTGGGCTCCGGGATCTTCTCGGGCCACGGCGGCAGGTTCTTCGGCCGCGGGACGTTGTCGAGCCAGTGGTAGGCGAGGGACGAGTAGTAGTTCATCCCCATTGCCGACGCCACCTCGAACGCCTTGCGGCGGTCCTCCATGCACAGCATGTTGGTCACGCCCATGATGTTGTCGTTGGCGTAGTCGCCCACGGGGGTGGCGCCACCGATGGTCGACTTGTACGCCTTGACCAGCGGTTCCATTTCGGTGGGCCGGCCGATCGCGAAGCAGAACACGCCGAGGCCTAGCTCGCCCGCCTCGGTGAACGTGCCGGGACTGCCGCCCGCCACCCACATCGCCGGGTGGAGCGGGCCGTAGGGCTTGGGGAAGACCTTGCGCTCGGGCATGCGGAAGAACTCGCCATCGTGGCTGTAGGGCGCGTCCTTCCACATCTTCGGAATCTCGTGGATGGCCTCACGCCACATCGCCTTCGTGATGTCGACGCTCGGAATGTCGAAGCCCAGCACCTCGGTGCTCGACGAGCCCCGCCCGGTGCCGAACTCGAAGCGGTTGTTGGTCAGGTGATCGAGCAACGCCACGTTCTCGGCCACCCGCTGGGGCTTGTTGACCGGTGGCGTGATGTTGAAGATCGCCGAGCCGAGGTGGACCCGCTCGGTCTGCCCGGCGCAGTAGCCGATGAAGGCCTCCGGCCCCGGCAT
>DATFVX010000236.1:0-7810 GCA_035259985.1 Acidimicrobiales bacterium
GCGCCAGCTGCTCACCCATCCAGGCGGAGTTGGTGTCGACGACCTGACCCAGCAACAGCTCGGTGCCGACGGCGACGATCTCGCAACGCATCAGGTCCCCTCCCCCACGACCTCGCCGCCGGTCGGGGCGACGACCCCGCGAACGCCCCCGACCGCGGTCGCCCGGCTGCCCTCGAGCACGTACTGCACCCCGGTGACGAGCGTCAGCCCCACCGCAACCCAGAGCGTGGCGTCGGCGACCCAGGCGTGGTGATCGGCGATGGGTGGGATCAGCGCCAGCGCCACCGCCAGCGACTGCACCACCGTCTTGATCTTGGCCCAGAACCGCGCCGGCACGGCCAGGCCCCGGCGGCCCCAGTACGAGCGGAACGCCGAGATGCCGACCTCGCGGACCGTGATCAGGAAGACCGGCAGCCACCAGAACCCGCCGTCGACCACGAGCGCCCACATGGCCCCCAGCACCAAGGCCTTGTCGGCCAGCGGGTCGAGGAACGCACCCGACCGCGTGGTGCCCATCCGCCGGGCGAGCCAGCCGTCGACGCCATCGGTGGCCGCCAGCACCGACCAGATGGCGAAGGTGCCGTACGCAGGCCCGGAGGCGATGATCAACCCGCACAGCAGCGGTGCGAGCACCAGTCGGGTGGTGGTGACGGCGTTCGCCGGTGTGGCCAGGGCCGAGGGCCCGAACGAGCCGGCCACTAGCGGGCCCCGGCTCGCCTGCGCCCCGAGGCGCCGGGTTTAACCGCCTCGAGGGCGAGGCACCGGGTTCCGGAACCGGAACCCATGTCCTCCGGACCTGCTCCTCGGAACCCATTGCCTCGGGCTACCCGGCTCACGACGCCGTCCCCACCTCCGCCTCGAGGTCGGGACCGGCCGCGCCGGTGATCGTCACCTTCACCAGCTCGCCCACCGGCAGGTGCAGGGGCACGGAGACGATGCCGTCGATCTCCGGTGCCTCCCGGTGGCTGCGGCCCACGCCGGGGGCGTCGACGAGCACCTCGACCACGCTGCCGATCAGTGCGTCACGGCGGCGGGCGGTGATGCCGTCCTGCAGCTCGCCCAGCTCGGCGAGGCGCTCCCGCACCAACGCGGCCTCGACGCGGCCGTCGAGCTGGGCGGCGTACGTGCCCTGCTCCTCGCTGTAGGCGAAGAAGCCGCACCAGTCCAAGTCGGCGGCGGCGACGAAGGACAGCAGGCGGTCGTGGTCGTCCTCGGTCTCGCCCGGGTAGCCGACGATGAAGTTGGATCGGAACGCCGCCTCCGGGACCCGCCGGCGGATGTCGTCGATGCGGCGGAGGAAGCGGTCGCCGTCGCCCCAGCGTCGCATCCGCCGGAGCAGTGGGCGGGAGGCGTGCTGCAGCGACAGGTCGAAGTAGGGCACGCCGGTCGCACAGATGGCGTCGATCAGCCCGTCCGTGAGGTCGGACGGGTACAGGTACAGCAGGCGGACCCGCTCGACCCGGCGGGCGACCGCCTGGACCAGCGGGACGATCCGGCGATCCCCCCTCCCCTGGTCGCGGCCGAAGGCCGCCAGGTCCTGCGCGACCAGCACGATCTCGCGCACGCCGGCCGCCGCCAGGGCCTCGACCTCGGCCAGGATCGACGGGATCGAGCGGCTGCGCTGACGGCCCCGGAAGCTGGGGATCGCGCAGAAGCCGCAGGCCCGGTCGCAGCCCTCGGCCACCTTGACGTACGCCCACGGGGCGGCCGGCGCCGGTCGCGGCAGGTTGAGCAGGTCGAAGGCGGGGACCGGCGGATCGCTACCGTCGACTTTGCTCGGCCCCAGCGTCACGGGCACCCCGAACCCGGTCACGGCGTCCGCTTCCGGGAGCGCCTCCGCCAGCTCCGGTCCGTAGCGCTCGGCCAGGCACCCGGTCACCACGAGCTCGGCGGCGGCGGGCTTCCGTTCGGCCAGCCCCAGGATGACGTCGACCGACTCGCGGCGGGCCTCCTCGATGAACGCACACGTGTTGACCACCACCAGGTCGGCGCCCTCGGGCGCCTCGGCCGGGACGAGGCCGTCGGCGAGCATCGTGCCAGTCAGCTTGTCCGAGTCGACCTGGTTCTTCGGACAGCCCAACGTCTCCACCCAAAAGGTGCGGGGCATCCAGGCAAGGCTACTGGAACCCGTTCTTGCGTCCCCCACCTGGAGTATCCGGGGTGAGTGACCGAACGAGTTACCCGGCCTACTCCGTGCTTCTGGTCGTATCGCCTTCGGCGCTACTCCGTATGGATGGCGTCGAGCACGTTCATCCGGCCGGCCCGCCAGGCGGGCCACACCGCGGCGAAGATCCCCAGCGCGGCGGCGATCAGGACCACCGCCACGATCTGCCCCCAGGGGATCTCGAACGCCGTGAAGCCCTCGTCGCTGAGCGCCTTGATGAGGCCCCATCCGCCCAGCAACCCGATGACCAGGCCCAGCAGCGTCCCGAAGACCGCGATGATCGCCGACTCCCAGCGGATCATCGACCGAAGCTGCCGTCGTGACATGCCGACGGCCCGGAGGAGGCCGAGCTCACGGGTGCGCTCGAGCACCGACAGGGCAATGGTGTTGGCGATGCCGATGAAGGCGATGAACAGCGCCAGCGCCAGCAGCCCCAGCATCAGCGCCAGGATGGCATCGAACTGGCCGCCGATGGCGTCCTTGTACTCGTCCACGCTCTGGACGTTGGCGGTCGGGAAGTCGGCCACTGCGTCCTCGATCTCGGGCTGCACCTGCGAGACCGACGTGCCCGGCCGGAGCTGAACGAACACGCTGCTGTCGGTCACGTCCGCCGCCCCGACGGCGGCGTCGAAGTCGTCGAGGCCGAGGACGAAGTCGCCGATGTCCGTGCCCTCCTGCTCGCTCCTGTAGGTACCGCCCACCGTGAAGCTGTGCTGCCCGGTGTTGACGAAGTCGGCGGTGATCGAATCGCCGACCGAGACGCCGAGGCTCCGCGCCTCGTCGGCGGTCAGCAGGATCGTCCCCGCCGCCAGCGAGTCGGACCCGTCCACGATGCGGAAGCCGTCGAACAGGCCGAAGATCGCAGGGCTGCTGCCGGTCACGAAGGTGTCGTCCCCTTCGACCCGGGCGGGCGAGAAGCGCACGGGCACGACCTCGGCCACACCCGGCACCCGGCTGACGCGTTCCGCGACCTCGGTGGGCAGGCCCACCATGCCGAAGTCGCCGGCATCGATGACGAAGTCGCCGGTGAACGAGTCGTCGAGGAACTGGTCGATCGAGGCCCGCAGTGAGGCGTTCACGACCAGGAAGAAGGACACGATCCCGACGCCGATCATGAGCGCACGGGCCGTGGCCGCCGTGCGCACGGGGTTGCGCCCGGCGTTCTCCTTGGCGAGGTCGCCGGTGACCCCCCGGAGCCTGCCGATGGGCGCGCCGATGCCGCGGCCGAACGGGCGGGCGAGGGCGGGCCCGAGCAGGATCAGGCCGACCAGTGCCAGCGCCACGCCGAGGCCCACGAGCGTGGCGCTGCGCTGGTCGGCGCCGGCGAACACGAGTGCCAGGCCAGCGACCGTGGTGACGATCCCGGCGACCAGCCGGGCACGCGACACCTTGCCGGACTCGATCGCCAAGTCGCGCATGGCGGCGACCGGCGGGACCCTTGACGCCCGCCAGGCGGGGAAGAGCGCCGAGACGACCGTGACCACCACGCCGACGGCGAGGGCGATGATCGCGGCGCTCGGCCGCACCACCAGGCTGCCCGGCAGGTCGAACAGGCTCACCAGCACGGAGGCGACGCCGAGGCCCAGGACGAAGCCGATGATCGAGCCCCCAACGCCGATGGCGAGCGCCTCGACGAACACAGAGCGCCTGACCTGGCGGCGGCTGGCTCCCACCGCCCGTACGAGCGCCATCTCCCGTCCCCGCTGGGCCACGATGATCGAGAACGCGTTGTAGATGACGAAGATCCCGACGAGCACCGAGACGATGGCGAAGGCCAGCAGGAAGTAGGTGATGAACGACAGCTGGTCCTTGAGGTCCGACTGGCTCTCCTCGGTGATCTGCCGGCCGGTGAGGACCTGCAACCCGGTGTCCCCGGTGGACCGCAGCTCGTTGCGCACCGACCGGGCCACCTCGGTCTGGGACACGCCGGAGTCGGCGACGACGCCGATGCTGTCGTACTTGCCGGGCTCCCCGACCAGCTGCTGCGCCTCGTTGGTGGTCCACAGGGAGTAGGTGGCGCCACCCGGGCTGTCGGCGTTGCCGAACCGGGCGATGCCCACGAGGTCGTACTCGGCCGACGCCCGTCCGGTCTGGATCGGCACCCGGTCGCCGACCTGGTAGCCGGTGTCGTTGGCGCTGCCGCGGTCGATGACCACCTCCCCGCGCGACTCCGGGGGTCGCCCCTCGTCGATCGTGAACCCGTTGAGCCGGTCGACGGTCTGCCAGTTGCCGCCGAAGGTGGGCGGCCCCATCGAGGGATTGCCGACCGGGTCGCCGTCCTTGTCGATGATCCGCGCGTAGCCCTGGACCGATCCCTCGGCGTCGGCGACGCCCGGCGCTGCGAGCACGGTGTCGAGGAGGGACGCGTCGATGCGGCTGCGGATCTCCGGGCCCCCGCCGGCGTCGCCGGCGTCGATGGTCTGGCTCGACCGCACCACGGCGTCCGTGCCCTCGAACGCCGTGGCGAACAGGTCGTCGAACGACTTGTTCATCGTGTCGGTGAGCATGAGCACGCCCGCCACGAACGCCACGCCCAACCCGACCGCCAACACGGTCGAAACCAGACGGCCCTTGTGATCCATCAGGCCGCGGAGGGCCACCTTGGCCATGCCGCCGGAGCCGCGGCGGCCGCGCGGCGGCGGGGACGCAGGGGGCGGCGCGGGCGCGGTGGTGAGGTCGGTCGCCATCGGTGCCGTCAGTCCCCGAACTGCTTGAGTCGGTCGAGGACGCGCTCCGCGGTCGGGTCCTCCAGCTGGTCGACGATCCGCCCGTCGTTGAGGAAGAGGACGGCATCGGCGTAGGAGGCGGCGTTGGGATCGTGGGTGACCATCACGATGGTCTGGCCCATGTCCTTCACCGCCCGGCACATGAACTCGAGTATCTCGGCCCCGGCTCGGGAGTCGAGGTTGCCGGTGGGCTCGTCGGCGAAGATGATCTTGGGCTGGCTGGCCAGCGCCCGCGCCACGGCCACTCGCTGCTGCTGCCCGCCGGACAGCTCGCTCGGCCGATGCGTCAGCCGATCGCTGAGCCCGGTGGTCTTGATCACCTGCTCGAGCCACTCGGCGTCGGGCTTCTCACCCGCCAGGGAAAGGGGCAGGGTGATGTTCTCGATGGCCGTCAGGGTCGGCACCAGATTGAACGTCTGGAACACGAACCCGACGCTGTCGCGCCGCAGCCGCGTCAGTTCCTTGTCGCTGAGGGTCGTGAGGTCGGTCTCGCCGATGAACACCCTGCCGGAGGTGAGCGTGTCGAGCCCGGCGAGGCAGTGCATCAGCGTCGACTTGCCGGAGCCCGACGGGCCCATGATCGCCGTGTACCGGCCGTCGGGGAGGTCGACCGTCACGTCGTCGAGGGCGACCACCGCGGTGTCGCCGCTGCCGTAGATCTTGGTGGCGTCGACCGCTCGGGCGGCGGGAAGGGGGACGGTGGCGGTCGCAGCTCCGGACGCGCCGGGGGAATCGAGAGGCGAGGTCACGGCCGCGAACCTACGGCAAAGGTGGCAGCCGGTCACCCCCATTCGGCCGGTCGAACGTCACGGGTTGCGAGAGTCCGCTAGTGCTGGTCGACCAGCTCGTCGAGCTCGTCCACGGTCATCAGCACCGCCCGGGCCTTCGAGCCCTCGGACGGGCCCACGACGCCCCGCTGCTCCAGCAGGTCCATGAGCCGGCCCGCGCGGGCGAAGCCCACCCGGAGCTTGCGCTGCAGCATCGACGTCGAGCCGAGCTGGCTGCGGACCACGAGGTCCATCGCCTGCCGCAGCAGGTCGTCATCGTCGTCGTCGGCTCCCCCGCCGCCCGAGGACCCACCGGGGCGGTCGTCGCTCCCCTGCACGGACTCGTCGAAGCTGACGTCGGGTGCCTGGCGCTTCCACTGGCCGGTCACCTTGCGCACCTCGTCCTCGGTGACCCACGCGCCCTGGATCCGCCGGGCCACCGACGAGCCGCCGTCCAGGAGCAGCATGTCGCCCTTGCCCACCAGGCGCTCGGCGCCCCCCTGGTCGAGGATCACGCGGCTGTCGGTCACCGACGCCACGGCGAAGGCGATGCGGGCGGGCACGTTGGCCTTGATGAGCCCGGTGATCACGTTGACGGAGGGGCGCTGTGTGGCGATGACCAGGTGGATCCCCACCGCCCGCGCCATCTGTGCCAGCCGGGCGATCGACTCCTCGACATCGCGGGCGGCGACCATCATGAGGTCGGAGAGCTCGTCCACGACCACCAGGACGAACGGGAGGCGCGAGAAGCCGGCGTCGGTTGATTCGTCGGCGCCGTTGGGGGCCAGGTCGCCCCGGACGACGGCGCCGTTGTAGCCGGTGATGTCGCGGAAGCCCACCTCGGCCAGGAGGTCGTAGCGCCGCTCCATCTCCTTCACGGCCCAGGCGAGTGCGTTGGCCGCCTTCTTCGGGTTGGTCACCACCTGGGTCAGCAGGTGGGGCAGCCGGTCGTACTGGCCCATCTCGACCCGCTTGGGGTCGACCAGGATCATGCGCACCTGGTCGGGCGTGCTGCGCATCAGGATCGAGGTGAGCATCGAGTTGAGGCAGCTCGACTTGCCCGCCCCGGTGGCACCCGCGATGAGGACGTGGGGCATCGCCGCCAGGTTCATCAGGACCGGCCGGCCGTTGATGTCACGGCCCATCGCCACCTCGAGGGGGTGGGTGGCCCGGCGGGCCTCCTCGGTGAGCAGGATGTCGCCCAGCGCCACGATCTGGCGGCGACTGTTGGGCACCTCGACGCCGATGGCCTGCTTGCCGGGAATCGGGGCCAGGATACGGACGTCGGGCGTCGCCATGGCGTAGGCGATGTCCTTGTGGAGGCTGGTCACCCGGTTGACCTTCACGCCCGGGCCGAGCTCGAGCTCGTAGCGGGTGACCGTGGGCCCGACCACCATGCCCACCAGCCGCGTCTCCACCGCATGATCGGCCAGCGCCTTCTCGAGGGTGCGCCCGGTGTCCTCGATCATCCGGCGGTCGACCTGCTGGGACCCGCTACGTTCGAGCAGGCTGATCGGCGGAAGTCGCCAGGGCGACGCCTTGGCCGCCGGCCCGAGGTCGATCTCGAGCTGTTCCGGGGGCTCCTCGGGCTCGGGCACGACCACCTGGATGCCACGCCTGCGGCGGCCCGCCCCGCCCGTGAGCGTGGCATCGCCGTCGGGATCCCCCATGTCGGCCTCGGCGGGGTCGACCATGGTCTCGTCGCCGAGCTCCCGATCGTCCCACTCGACGGCCACCGCGGCGTCGTCGGCCCAGTGGCGCAGCCCGAACAGCGCCGCCAGCCTCTCGCCGGCGACGGCGGTCAGCGGGCGGAATCCGGCCACCGTGCGGTCGGCCGCCACCCGGATCGGGGTCCGGGTGAGCACGACCAGCCCGGCCACGGCCACGAGGACGAAGACGGCGGCCGCGCCGCCGGCGCCGAGCACGCGCGCGGTCCCGCCGCCCACGGCGACGCCGACGTACCCACCCGCGTCGCGCAGGTCCGCCTCGGCGGAGGAGAACTCGGGGCTGCCCCCTGCCAGGTGGGCCAGCCCGGCGACCGCCAGCGCGAGCAACACCGACCCCACACCGATGTGTGCGGCCACCGAGGCGCCGTCGAGCTGGCTGCCGTCGGTCGCCCCCGGCCCCTCGGGCACGGCGGTGGGGGGGGGACC
>DATFVX010000237.1:0-2201 GCA_035259985.1 Acidimicrobiales bacterium
GGCCACCACGACGACACGCCTGGTTCAGGGATCCACCACCGGGCGCCGCCGATCCGGTATGCCTCGTCCACCAATTCCTGTGGGGAGGTCGGAAATGATCGCTGCCCTGTTCGTCGGCCTGATCCTGTTTCTCGTCGCAACGTTCCCGGCGACCTGGCTGCTCATGCTGTTCCTGGGGAACATCGGCACCAACGTGTCGTACTGGGGTGCCCTCCCGATCGGCATCCTGGCCTCGGCCCTCATCGGCGCCGCGGGGTCCCAGGCTGACTACCGCTAGTCGTCTGGTCGGCACGGGCGGCGCACCGCGCTGCGGCGTTCAGACGGCGACCGGTCCACCCCGGGTGAAGGCGAGTCGCAGGACGAACATCGTGCGGGCGCCGTCCGGATAACCCACGTGGCCGCCGACCCAGGCGTGCACGACCATCCACAGCCCGTCCGCATCGCGGAACACCTCTGGCCCGCCGGGGCCTTGGGCATCATCCGACGACGCCAGCCAGGGTCCGCTCGCCGGCTTGCGGCACGGGCCCAGTGGCGCGTCGCAGACGGCGTACCCGACGGCGTAGTTGGCGGTTCGCCAATCGTTCCCCGAGTAGAAGAGGTAGTACCGGCGGCCGTCGGCGACCATCGTGGGCCCTTCGACGACGCCCGCCTCCCACGGCTGGTCGGCGCCGACGAGCGGCTGCGCTGAACCCACGAGCCGGAGGCCGTCAGCGGTCAGCTCGGACGCCACGATCAGGCCGTCGTCGATGCTCTTCCACTGGAGGAAGACCCGGCCGTTCGGCGCGACGAACGGGCTCGGATCGATGGCCCCGCCCGGATCGGGGCAGATGAACGGGCCGCTGGACCGGTCGACGAACGGTCCCGCCGGGTCCCCGGAGCGCGCCACCGAGATGCACTGGCGACCATCGGGCGCGCCGACCGTGTAGTAGAGGACAAACCCGCCGGGGCGCGCGAGGACGCTCGGCGCCCAGACCAGCGACGGGCTCTGGGCCGCCCAGGCGGGCAACGTCGGCAGCGCATCGCCGAGGGACGCACCCCGGAACAGGCTCCCGGCGGTGAGCACCGGCACATGCCGGTCGCCGCTGCTGGTCGAGTACGCGTAGTGGACGCCGCCCACGACCAGCACGAACGGGTCGGCGAAGTCGTCGCAGTAGGCCACCTGCTGGTCGCGGAACGCCCGTCGCAGCCCGCCGACGCCACCGCCGCCGATGTCCGGGCGGCCGTCGACCGGCACCTGCGCAGTGGCACCGGACCGGAGCGCCACGCCCTCACAATGACCGCCGCGGCCCGCGAGGACTACCGCGGTCGCGCCCACGACGGCCAAGGCCCCGGCGGCTACCGCCCATCGTCGCATCTCACCTCCCAGCACCGCCGCGCCCAACCCTTGCCGCCGGCACCGCCGGCTGCAATCGGCTGGACGTGGATGCGTGTCGCGTGTCCTGTGCGCCACTGTGGCGGTCGCTTCGCGGCCCTGTCCTAGGCTTCCCCGCGGCACGCGGGCGCCATTCAGGCGGGGGACGGTGGCTGACGGCACGAGCGAGGAGACGCAGGAGCCCATGGAGGATCTCACCGACCGTGTCGCCGTGGTGATCGGCGGCGGAAGCGGGATCGGGCGGGGCATCGCCCTCGGCCTTGCGGCCGCGGGCATGCGCGTCGTGGTCGCGGACATCGACGCCGCCTCCGCCGAGGCCGTCAGGGACGAGGTCGCGGCCGCCGGGGGGAGGGCCACCGCAGCACCGGTGGACGGCACCGACCGGCAGTCGCTCGGCCGCCTGGCCGACGACACGGTGGCCGAGCACGGCGCCGTGCACGTGCTGTCCGCCAACGTCGGGGTCGTCGCCGACCGACCGCTCACCGCCGCCTCCGAGGCCGACTGGGCGTGGATCATCGAGTTCAACCTGCTGTCGGCCGTCCGCGCGGTGGACGTCTTCCTGCCCCGCCTGCGCGCCTCGGCGCCGGCGCACGTCGTGATCACCGCCTCGCTGGCGGCGCTCCTGGCACCTCCCAGCGTCGCCGGCATCCACCTCGGCCTCTACACGGCCACCAAGCATGCGCTCCTGGGGTACGCCGAGTCCCTCAGGGGCGAGCTCGCCGGCGAGGGCATCGGCGTCTCGCTGCTGTGCCCAGGGATGGTGCAGTCGAACCTCGCGGCCACCTCGGCACGCCACCGGCCCGCGCGCCACGGCGGGCCGCTGCCGCCC
>DATFVX010000238.1:0-11655 GCA_035259985.1 Acidimicrobiales bacterium
TGCTCCGGTCGCGCCGCCAGTCCCGGAGCGCCGCCTCGACCCGCCGCGCCTCGGGATCGGACGGGGAACCGGGGTCCGGCGCCACCGCCGACGGCCCCCGCACCGGGGCGGGCGCGCCGTCGGCCGTCGGCTCGGCCTCGAGCTCATCGGGTGTGGCGTCGCGGGCGAGCTCCGCCAGGAACGGCGACGGGCGCGAGGCGTCGGCCAGCACGGCCACCTCGTCGATCGCGCGGGTGATGGCGACGTGGAACACGCGGCGCTCCTCCTCGAGCGCCGCCCGCCCGTGCGAGAGCCGGTGGGGCATGATCCCCGCGGTCGCGCCGAAGACCACGACACGCGGCCATTCCCTGCCCTTGACCCGGTGGATGGTCGACAGCACGACGCCGTCCTCGTCGCCGGGCCGGGCCAGTGCGGCCCGCAGCCACGGCTCGAACCCGCCGGGATCGGGGTGGAGGTCTGCCACCTGGAGCAGGGCCTCGAGGTCGTCGCGATGGGACTCTCCGGCCAGGCCGGTGGCGTCGAGCAGGTCGACGGCCTGGCCCAGGCCGACCGCGTCGCGGACGTGCTCGAGGACGCTCCGGGTGCTGCCGCCGCCGGCCAGGGCGGCCAGCTTGGCCACGTCGCCCGCCAAGCCGTCGACCTTCCCGGCCACCTTGACGTCGTCGATCCGGCCGGCGGCCCGCCGGATGTCGTCGACGGAGCGGCAGCGGCCGAGCCAGCGCTCGATCCAGTTGGGCAGGCCACGGCTCGGGCGCCGGTACACCTCGACGAGGTCGGCGGGGTCGATGCGGTCGACGTCGGCGGCGATCCGCACGTACGCGAGCGCGGCGCGCAGGCCCGTGCGGCTCAGCACGTCCGGGCGCAGGATCGAGGTGACCGGCACCCCGGCCTCCACCAGCGCCACGTGGGGGGCGAGCAGCAGCGACCCCACCCGGGTCAGCACCGCGACGTCGCGGGGCGGCGCCCCGGCGTCGCCCGCCAGCGACGTGCGGACCGCGTCGACCAGCTCGGTCGCGCCGGCCTGGGGGATGTGGCGCCGCACCCGGAGGGCGCCGCCGCCACCACCATCGCCGGCACCGCCGCCATCGACCGCCGGGTCGCCGCGAGCGGACCGGATCCGCTTCGTGACCCGCACGCGGTTGCGGGTCAGGAGATGGCGCGCGGCGTCGACCACGGCGGGCGGGCAGCGGTAGTTGACCTCGAGGGCATGCTCGGCCGCCTCGGGGAAGTAGCGGCCGAACTCGGTCAGGAACCGCGGCGACGCGCCGGCGTGGCCATAGATCACCTGGTCGTCGTCGCCGACGCCGAACACGTCGAAGCGCGGGGCCGACAGCAGCCGGATGAGCAGCACGTGCGCCGGTGTCAGGTCCTGGAACTCGTCGACCAGGAGGTGCCGGTGACGGGTCTGCTGGGCGCGACGGAATGCGCCGTCGCGCAGCAGCAGCTCGATGGCCAGCAGCACCTGCTCGTCGAAGTCGACGACGCCGCGCCGGCGCAGCTCGGCGCGGTAGGCGGGAAAGGCGTCGGCGAGCCCGGGCACGTCGCCCCGCTCGTCCTCGACGTCGACCGGGTCGCGCAGCCCCAGCCGGACGGACGACAGCGCGTCGAGGTAGGGGGCCAGCGGATCGGTGTTGAGGCGGCGGGCGCCCCGTGGGACCAGCGGCTCGAGCAGCCGGCGGACATCGCGGACGTCGAGCACCTCGGGACGGCGGCCGATGGCTGACGCCACGAGCTCGTAGCCGAGGGCGTTGAGCGTGAGGATGCGGGCGCCCACGCCCGCAGTCCGGTCAACCATCTCGTCGCGGGCCTTCCGGTTGTAGGCGACCGCGACCACGCCCTCGGGCTCGTAGCCGCGGGAGACGACGAGGTGCCGCAGCCGCTCGGTGAGCACCCGCGTCTTGCCCGACCCGGCGGGCGCGATCACCCGCGCCGGTCCGGCGCGGTGGCTCACGGCCAGCAGCTGGTCCGGCGCCAGCCGGCGGTCGGACGGACCCTCCTCGCCGCTCGGCACCGGTGCGAGTCGGCCCCTGTCGATCGACTCCGCGTGGACCACCGCCACACCGCCGACGTCCGGGGGACCGACGTCGCCCCGCGGGCCGCCGTCGATCCAGGCCGGCGTGCCGCCGGGCAGCACGACGTCGGCGACCGGACCATCGGTCCCCCCTTCGGGCGCCGGCGCGGCCCCGGCCCGCTGGGCCTTGCGCCCCCACCACCACACCGGCTGGCCCTCGCGGGCGTCATAGGTGTTGGCCCAGACCAGGAAGTGGAGGCGCTCGTGCCACAGCTCGAACCCCGGGTCCACCCGCCACGGCTCGGCCACCTCGATGTCGGGCGCCTCGCGGAACCGCGCGGGGTCGACGGCCAACCTCACCACCACCGGCCTCCGCCGGGCCCACGCCTCGTGGAGCACGGCGACGGCGCCGGCGGGATCGACGAGCACAGCGTCGTCGACGAGGACCTCAGGGGCGGCCCCCCACGGCTCCGGTGCGGGGTCGCCGGCGTTGACGACGACGCCGCGGCCCAGCACGGCGGGAGGGTTCACGGGCACGCGGGCCAGGCTATGCAGCCCCTGTGACAGCCGAGCGGAGACCACGTTCTGGTTGTAGTTGTGCGGTGAAATGCCGTGCAGCTACAACCAGTTTTGCCGACCGTGGGTCAGTCGCCGCCGGTCTCGCCGGCCTCGGCGATCTCGGCGGGGACGCTCGCGGGTTCGATCTCGATGTCGTAGCCATTCCGCTCGGCCAGTGCCCGGTACTCGTTGATCTCGCCGGCCTGGTTGCGGGCGATGCGGGCGGCAAGCTCCCTGACGTCCCCATCCCCGGCGTTGCGGGCGGCGTACTCGGCCATGTGCAGCCCGCCCCGGTGGTGGTCGGCCATGAGGTCCAGGAACAGGGCGTCCAGCTCGGCGCCGCTCGCGGCCTGGAGCTGGTCGAGCTGCTCGTCGCTGAGCAGGCCGGGCATCTGCTCGACCGGCACGGGCATGGCCATCCACGCCATCGCCTGGTCCGAGCGCTCGCTCCGCGAGTGGCCCCAGTCGTCGAGCATCTGGGTCATGATCCCGATCTCGTAGCCCTGGAACACGAGGATCTCCCGGGCGTAGCTGCGCACCGTCGGGTCCTCGCCATTCGCGACGACCAGCGTGGCAACCCCCAGGGCCTGGTCGTGGTGCGTGAGCATGTCCTGGAGGAAGCCGACGTCGACGGATCCCTCGCCGGGAGGCCGGTCGCGAGCGGCCACCAACCCGATGGCGATCCCCACGAACACCAGGGCCGCGGCCAGGATCGCCTGCTTGGCCCACCCCAGCCGGCGGGTCAGCTCGGCCTCGGCGCCCGCGTCAGCGCCCGTGTCGTCGCCGGCGTCCGTGCCCCGGTCGCCGTTCTCGGCCGCGACGGACGACCAGGGGTGCGCGTCGGTGGTCACCTCGTCGTCGTCCATGACTCACCATGCTGGCACCGGAACCGCCGGATGCCGCCCCCGGGGCCTCAGCCCGAGCGCACGTAGCGCCAGCCCGCCGGGTCCATCAGAAGGCGGTGACGCGGCCCGGTGGCTCCCAGGTCGCCGGTGTCGTAGCCGGCGTCCGGGGCCCACACCGCGACGAGGACGCCGTCGTCGTCGACCATGTGGGTGCTGAAGCGCTCGAGCTCGCGGCCGGCGGCGTCGGCCAGGGCGGCCTCGGTATCGGGCAGGCCGGCGAGACGGTGGAGGGTGACCCACGTGGGCGGCACCATCTTGATCTCGCCCGCCCGGTGGCGCTCGAGGGCGGTGGACGCCGTGGTCCAGACGTGGTCCCCGATCTCGCCGCCGTCGACGATCACCTCGGCGGCGCCGGCGGGCAGGGCCGCCAGGAAGAACCAGGTGGCGAAGCGGCGGGGCGCATCCGGCGGCGGGAACCAGTGTGCGAACGGCAGCAGCTCCCCGGCCTCGAGCAGCAGCCCGGTCTCCTCCTGGGCCTCGCGCACGGCCGCACGCCGGGCGCCGTCGAAGCCGTCGCCGTCTCCGGGCTCGACCCGGCCGCCCGGGAACACCCACAGGCCGCCGAACGCCTGGCCCTGGGTCTTGCGCAGCATGAGGCACTCGAGCCCGTCGCCGCCGTCACGCACGAGGACCACGGTGGCGGCGTCGACCACCGGGGTCTCGCCGGTGCCGGTGAGGACGTCCTTCATCCCCAGCAGGATGTCAGGGCTGGCGCGAACGCGCGCCACTGGTCGATCGGAGGACCTAGGCCGACGCTGCCACCATGTCCCCGACCGCCCCCGCGAGACGGTCGAGCTCCGCGTCGGTCGTGATGTAGTGGACCGACGCGCGCACGAGCGGCGGCAGCCGGCGGCGCTCGGCGTCGAGACGGGTCGACGACGGTCCCGACACGGACACGTTGACGCCCGCGAGCCGTAGGCGGGCCTGCACCTCGTCGGCGGCGATGCCGTCGACGGTGAAGGTCACGATCCCGCTGCGGTGGCGACCGAGGTCGTGGACCCGGGCGCCGGGGATCGCGGCCAGCCTCCCCCGCAATGCCTCGGCCAGCGTCCCGACGCGCGCCGCAATCGCGTCGAGGCCCCACGACCGGGCGTACGTGACGGCCGCCCGCAGGCCGGCGACGGCGGCCAGGTTGGTCTCCCAGTTCTCGAAGCGGCGTGCATCCGGGCGCAGTTCGTAGCGGGTGGGGGCGACCCAGTCGGCGCCCAGCAGGTCGAGGAACGCCGGCTCTGCGCCCACCCGGTCGAGCCGCTCCAGCAGGGAGCGGCGGGCGTACAGGAAGCCGGTGCCGCGGGGCGCACGCAGGAACTTGCGCCCGGTGGCCGCCAACAGGTCGCACCCGATCTCGTCGACGTCCACCGGCATCTGGCCGACGGACTGGCACGCGTCGAGCAGGAACGGGACCCCGGCCTCGCGGCACAGCGCACCCACCTCGGCCGCCGGGTTGACCAACCCGCCGTTCGTCGGGACGTGGGTCACCGCCACCAGCCCGACCGGCGCCCGACCGTCGTCGAGCAGGCCGGCCAGGGCGGGGATCGACAGCTGGCCGTCCTCGTCGTCGGCGATGACCTCGACGGACACGCCTCGGCGCCGCTCCGCCTGCAGGTAGCTGACGTAGCTGGAGGCGTACTCCACCGTGCACGTCAGGATCCGGTCGCCGGGCCGCAGCGGCAGCGACCAGAAGGCCTGGTGCCAGGCGAACGTTGCGTTCTCCACGAGGGCGATCTCGTCCCGCTGCGCGCCCACCAGCCCGGCCACCTCGTCGTAGGTCGCGAGGATGTCGCCCTCGCGGTCGGCAGCGAGCTCGTAGCCGCCCGTCAGGGCCTCCGCCTCCAGCCATTCCATCTCGGCGTCGAGCACCGGGCGCGCCGGCAGCGAGGCGCCGGCGTGGTTCAGGTGGACGACCCGCTCGCACCCAGGCGTGTCGGCGCGGGCACGGTCGACGTCGATGGCGGTCGGCGGCACGTCAGCGGGCATATCGACATCATCCTGTGGGCGACAACGCGCGATCGGTATGGGACAGTTGGACCGAGGCAAGGAGGTGGCCCCGTGCTGATCGAGCACATCCTCTACGCGAAGGGTCACGACGTGGCCACGATCGATCCCGACGCCTCGGTCGCGGAGGCCGTGGCGCTCCTGCGGGAGCACAACGTCGGGGCGCTGGTCGTGGTGGACGCCGAGTCGCGCATCGCCGGCATCCTGTCGGAGCGTGACATCGTGCGGGCGCTCGCCGAGGAGACGATCGGTCACACGGCGATCCTGGAGCGGCAGGTGTCCGACCTCATGACCAGGGACGTTGCGACCTGCGGCTCGCGGTCGACGGCCAACGAGCTCATGCGGATCATGACCGACCGCCGGATCCGCCACGTGCCGGTGATCGACGAGGACTCCCTCAACGGCATCGTGAGCATCGGCGACGTGGTCAAGTCCCGCATCGAGGAGCTCGAGACCGAGGCGGGCACGCTCCACGACTACCTGTCGTCGGGCCGCACGTGACCGCGGCCGGCCGTCGCTCCTCGTCTAGAACTCGATGCCCTTGAGCGCCGAGATCCCCGCGTCGTAGGCGTGCTTCAGCTTCCGCATCTCGGTCACGGTGTCTGCCACCGCGACCAGCTCGTCGGGCGCGTCCCGTCCCGTGGCCACGACGCTGGTGCGGGCCGCCCGCCTCCGGACCGACTCGGCCACGTCGGCCGGGTCGATCCAGCCGTAGTTCATCGGATAGGTGATCTCGTCGAGGATCAGCAGCTCGTAGTCGCCCGACGCCAGCATGTCGGCCGCCACCTTCCACGCCTCGCGCCCCAGCTCGGCGGTGCGCTCCATGTCGGTCGACTCCCAGGTGAAGCCGTCACCAAGCGTGTGCCACTCGATGCCGAGCTCGTCGGCCAGCTTCCGCTCCCCGGTCTTCCACTTGCCGCCCTTGACGAACTGCACGACGCCAACCCGCCAGCCCCGGGCCCAGCCCCGGACCATCACGCCGAATGCCGCCGAGGACTTTCCCTTTCCGTGACCCGTGTTGACGAGGACGATCGACTGGGCGCGCGCCATACCTGGAAACCTACGGTCGGTCGTAGACCGACGCCATCAGGGGCGGTGGGCGGGGGTCGAGCCGGAGAGGTCAGGGGGACAGCGCGAGCGTGGGGGGCGGACTGCTGGTGTGCCGGACCGGGGACCCGACTTCCCTGAGCACGACGCCCTCCCACCTGCTAAGTAAGCGGCAGGCAGGCTGGGAGGAGCTGCGGTCATGATCGGCGACGCACGGCGAGCGGATCCGACACGGCGGTTCCCCTTCTGCGCGGTCATCGACCAGCCCGATGCGCAGCTGGCCCTGCTGCTGGCGGCCGTCGACCCTGCCATCGGCGGTGTGCTGCTGCGGGGCGACAAGGGCTCCGCCCGCTCGACGCTCGCGCGTGGCCTCGCCGGCCTGCTCCCCGGGGCGGCCCGGTTCGTGGACGTGCCGCTCGGCGTCACCGAGGACCGCGTCCTCGGCTCGCTCGAGGGCGCCCCGGGACCCGGCGAGCACGAGACGCACTTCCGCGCCGGCCTCGTGGCGGCGGCCCACGGCGGCGTCCTCCACCTCTCGTCTGTCAACCTCCTCCCCGAGCACCTCGTCGAGGCTCTGCTCGACGTGGCGACCTCCGGCGTCAACCGCGTGGAGCGCAGCGGGATCTGGCACGAGCACCCGGCCCGCTTCGTGCTCGTGGCGTCGATGGATCCCGATGCCGGCGAGCTGCGCCCACACCTCCTCGACCGTTTCGGCCTGTCGGTGGACGTCATCACGCCGGCCGACGCGGCGGTCCGGGCCGAGGTCGTGCGGCGGCGGTTGACGCACGACTCCGGCGGCCGTGTGGACGGACAGGAGGGCGACATCGTCCTCCGTGCCCGCCTGGCGGCCGCGTTGCCGGCCGACCTGCCCACGTCGGTCGTGGACTTCGCCTGCCACCTCGCCGCCAACCTGGGCGCAGAGGGCCTACGCGGTGACCTGGTGCTGTGCCGGGCGGCCGCCGCCTTCGCGGGCTGGGAGGGACGCTCGATCACGATCGAGCCCGACGTCGAGCGCGTGGCGCCGCTGGCGCTCGGGCACCGACGCCGGCGACGCCCGTTCCATGCACCGGCGCTCGCACCCGGCGAGCTGGAACGGGCACTCGAGGTCGCCCGCCACGCGTTCGTGCCCGTGGGCAACGGTGCCGGTTCGGGCGTCGAGGCCGCCGGAGAGGCCGCCGGCGACGTTGCGGCGGAGACCGGTGCCGGCGACGCCGACCGGTCGGCGCCCGACGCCGACGCGCCCTTGACGCCGGCCCCGCTCGGGGACGGCCCCAGCGGTGGTGCTGAGCGCCGCGCACGCGACCAGCGCGACGCCGGCGACGAGAGCGACGCCGGCCAGGCCAGGGACGACGCCGGATCTGCAGTCGCCGGCGAGGAGCAGCCGGACGCCGCCGCGCACAACGAAGGCGAGGAGCCCAGCCCCGCCGCCGACGAGGCTGCGGCGAAGCCCCCGCCGCCCTCCGAGAGCACCGGCGAGCCAGCCGCCCAGGGGAGCTGACCCGAGCGAGGGCCGACCCGAGCCGGCGGCCGGTGCCAGGGGAGGGACACCGGCCGCTCGTCGGTCGGACGGCCGTGTCCGCACGGCCCGCCCGTGGAGGCCGGTCGTCCGCCGAGCGTCCGTCCCCCACGGCCGCGCGTGACACGGCCTGACCTCTGCCCCGAGCACCCTCCGGGCGTGGTCGCCAGGAGGATGCTCGGGTCGCCGTCGCGAGTCGAACACGGGCCGGTCAGCCAGGCGTTAGTCGCCGACGCCCGACGCCGGTGAGGAGCATCGGATCGTCACTAGAGTTGCGGCCCGTGTCGAGGCCTTACCGCTTCGCGCCGCCTCGCCCGGGTCGTCCCTTGATCCGGCGCTCCCTGCTGCTGCAGCGGATGCACCAGCGGTGGGAGCGACGCGTGACGGTGCTCGCCGCCGGGCCTGGCTTCGGCAAGTCGTCGCTGCTGGTCCAGGCCATCGACGAGAACGCACTGGCGCCCCGGGGCGACGACCACTGGCTCGGCTGTGACGCCGGCGACGGGGACCACCGGACGCTGGCCGACGGGCTCGCCAACGCACTGCGCACCGACGTGCCCCGCCTTCACGAGCCCGGCGACGTGGGGCCCACGGAGCTGGGGGCCGCCCTCGCCGACACCGTTTGGCGGAACGCCCCCCGCCAGGTATGCCTCGTGCTCGACGACGTGCACGAGGTTCCCGCCCAGTCGCCCGCGGCCGGGCTGCTGGCCACCCTGGTTGACACGCTCCCGGCCAACGGGCACCTCGTGCTCGCCGGGCGCAAGGATCCCCCGGTGCCCTTGTCCCGCGTTGCGGCGCAGGGCTGGCTCGCCCGCATCGACGAGTCCGAGCTGGCGTTCGCCGACGACGAGCTGGAGTCGTTCGCCCGCCTCCGCGACGTGCCCCTCCAACGGGTGAACGACCTCGGGGGGTGGCCGGCCCTGGCGGAGCTGCGCACGCTCGGACCGGGTCACGATGTCGATGGCTTCCTGGCCGAGGAGGTGCTGGCCCACCTGTCCGACGACGAGCGCCGGGCGGTCGCGGTGGTTGCCGCCGTCGGCGGCGCCGACCAGGCGCTGCTCGACACCATCCTCGATCGGCGAGTCAGCCTCGCCACGCTCGCGAGCCGCATACCCCTGGTGACCTGCGACGACCGTGGCTGGCACGCCATCCATCCGCTGTGGTCGGAGCGGCTGAGCCTCGGCATCCTCGACCCGGACGACGTGGCGGAGGCGCAGCGCCGGGCCGGTTTGGCGTTGGTCGGCCGCGACCTCCAGCAGGGCGCCGGGCTCCTCATCCTGGCCGGTGCCGACGACGACCTGAGGGCCGCCCTGCGGACGTCATGCCGCGCGCACGCTCTCCCGGCGTCGTCCCAGGGACTCGGCAGGCTGCACCGGGAGCTACCGCCGGCGGTCCGATCGACCCCCGAGGGCGAGCTGTTGGCGGGCATCGCCATCGCCGCCACCGACATCGACCGGGGCGTCGAACTGCTCGAGTCGGCGGCGCAGCGCTTCGCCGACCCGGACGAGGGCGGGGTCGGCGACGAGCTCGGCCTGCTCAGCGCCGTCGAGCACCTTGCGATCTGCGCCCACTGGCGCGAGGACGTGGCGCTGCTCGAGCGGCTGCTCCCCTACGCGGACCAGCTCACCCGGATACCCGAGGCGCGGGGACTGCTGGGCCTCGGTCAGGCGCTCCTGGCCGACACGGCCGGCGACGCCCACGGCGTGCTCGCGGCCCTCGACGACATCGATCCGGGGGCGCTGGGGCCGTACTGGTCGCCGCAAGTGGCCTGGCTCCGGGCGACCGCCCTACTGGCGCTCGGGTTCCCGGAGGCGGCACGGCGGGGGGTCGATGTGGCGGTGGCCGAGGCGGGGCCCTCCCTCAGGGGCGGGCTGACCATGCTCCAGGTCAACGCACTGACCCACAGCGGCGAGCACGAGGCGGCCGCCGCCGCGCTCGACCGGATGCTCGCCCAGCTGGCCCCGGCCGGCAACGACCACCTGCTGGCGATCGCCCACACCATGGTGGTGACGCGCTGCGCCCTCGACGGCGACGTCGAGCGGGCGGAGCAGCACATGGCCCGCGCCCGCCAGCACGCGGGCCCCAGCCCCCGCCCGTCGCTCCAGGCGTCGATGATGGCCGCCGAGGCGACGCTGGCGCTGGCCTCGCGGGACGAGGCCCGCGCCGCCGCCCTGTTCGCGACCCAGCTGGCGGAGCACAAGCTCACCGAGGGACGCCAGGCGTATGGCCACCTGCGCCGCATCGCCCTGCTCTACGTGCTCGTCCTCGAGACGCGCGAGCCGTTCGAGCGGATGGAGCTCGGCCCTGCGTACGAGGCGGGCCTTGCGCTCGCGCGAGCCCTCGTCGCCAGCCGGGAGGTCGGCGACCTGGCGCCGGCGGCAGCACTCACCCCCGAGCACTGGGCGGCGGCGCGTGCCTTCCTGCCGCTGGGCTGGCGCGCCGAGCTGGCGTGCTCGGCGGTCGCCGGCGGGCAGAGCGATGCCGAGGCGCTGGTCAAGGACCTCGGCCCGGCCGCCCGTCCCGCGCTCCGCGTGGTCGCTGACCGGTCGAACGCACCGCGGCCCCTCCGGACGTGGGCCCGTTCGCTGCTCGACGCCCTGCCCACGGTTCCGACGGCGCCGCTGGAGCTGGGGCTGCTCGGCCCGACGACGCTGCGACGCGCCGGGCGGCCGGTGGACCATCCCCACTGGCGGCGTGAACGCGTCCGTGCCCTGCTGCTCCTCCTGATGACCCGGGGCGGCGGCACGCGGGAGGAGCTCGCCGGCGCCCTCTGGCCGGACCTGGACTCGGCGTCGGCGCTCCGCAACCTGCGGGTCACGCTGTCGTACCTGCTCGCGGTGCTCGAGCCCGACCGCCCCGACGGGGCGCCGTCGTGCTTCGTGCGGGCCGAGGGGTCCGGGCTGCGGCTCACCGGCCACGAGTGGCTACGCGTCGACGCCTGGGAGATGGAGCGGCTGCTCGACCTCGGTGCGCAGGCCGAGAGCCTCGGGGAGCCGTCGGCCGCCCTCGACGGCTACCGGCAGGCGGTCGAGCTCTACCGCGGCCCCTACCTGATCGACGCCGGGTACGAGGAGTGGGCCCTGCCGCATCGCGACCGGCTCGTCGCCCGGTTCGTGGCCGGTGCCGTCCGGGCGGGGGAGCTGACGCTCGCCGCCGGCGATCACGGCGAGGCGCTGCACCTCGCCTCCCGCGCCCTGGAGGCCGAGCCGTGGTCCGAGCCGGCGCACCGCTTGGCCGTGGCCGCCCACGTCGCACGCGGCGATCGCGCTGCCGCCCGCCGCGCCATGCACACCTGCCTCCGCCAGCTCGACGAGCTCGGCGTCCCGCCCACCGAGGACACCGAGATCGTGTTCCGCGCCGTGACCGGCTGAGGGCCTGCGGCGCAGGACCCACGCGGGGCCGTCACCCCCCTCACCACGCCAGCTCGTCGCACCCCTCGTGCGTGTCGGGCTCCACCTGGAGGGTGGCATGCCCGATCCCGTGGCCGTCGCGCAGCACGACGCGCGCCCGGTCGAGCACCCCGTGCGTGTCGGTCCCGTCGCTCACCATGAGGTGCACGGAGGCGACGTCCATCTCCGACGTCAGCGTCCACACGTGAAGGTCGTGGACGTCGACCACACCGTCGA
>DATFVX010000239.1:0-6411 GCA_035259985.1 Acidimicrobiales bacterium
ACCGGCCGCGACGACAACGTGGTGATCGTCGGCGCCCACCTCGACTCGGTGCCGGTCGGGCCGGGGATCAACGACGACGGGTCGGGCGTGGGGACAATCCTCGAGGTGGCCGAGGACATGAAGAACGTCCGCCCGGAGAACACGGTCCGGTTCGCGTTCTGGGGTGCCGAGGAGATCGGTACGATCGGATCGGCCTACTACCTCTCGAGGCTGCCCCAGGAGGAGCGCGACAAGATCGCGCTCTACCTGAACTTCGACATGATCGGCTCGCCCAACCCGGTCCGCTTCGTCTACGACGGCGACGGCTCGGAGTTCGGCACGATCGCCCCCGAGGGCTCGGCGGCCATCGAGGCGTTCTTCACCGACTTCTACGCCGACCGGCACCTGGCGTCCGAGCCGACCCGCATCGAGTTCTCGTCGGACTACGCGATCTTCTTCGGCCTCGGGATACCGTTCGGCGGCGTGTTCACCGGATCGAGCGGCATCAAGACGCCCGAGGAGGCGGCGGTCTACGGCGGCCAGGCCGGCCAGCCCTACGACCCCTGCTACCACGCGGCCTGCGACACGTTCGCCGGTACAGGAGACGGCGTCGGGGCGACCCCGCCCGGGTTGGGTCTGATCTCGCTCGACCAGCTATCGGACGGTGCGGCCCACTCGGTGTTCTCCTTCGCCATGACGACGTCGGCAGTGCCCGGTACCGACAAGTCGTCGGCCAAGGCAGCCAACAACGCCACCAGCCTGGACTACTGGGGGCCCAAGGCCCGCAAGTAGGACCGTCGGCCGAGGGAAGCGAGGGGGGCGGCGCCACCTGGGCGCTGCCCCCTCTGCACTGCGGGTTGTTCTCGGGTGAACCGGTGACCCGCTGCGCACCAAGCGCTTGGCAGTCAGAATTGCCTGATTGAGTCGGGGTGCTGGCGTTGCGAGGTTTCTCGTACCGTCGGTGGGGCTCTGGCGGTTTCGTCGCTCGTGAACTGCCCGCGGTCCTCGTTTCATACCGGACCCGAGCCGGCAAGAATATTCGGTGAGCAGGCGATCCGGACCTTACCGGTGGACGCGGGCCATAGGTTGAGGTCGGACAGCTCAAACCCCGTTGTCCAGTGGGCGTCTCGCCCGTCAGCGGGACGCCCACACCTCGTCGGTCGCCGCGTGCGCCGCATCAACCGGGTCGTGCCTGCGGGCTAGCGCCAAAACGAGGCAGTATGCCGGTCAAGGAGTCCGACCGGGCGGACCGACCACTTCTGCGCCGCCGCGGTGCCACACTCACCGACTGACCGCGGCCAACACCCTTCCGCTGCTGCGGCGACCAACGAGGGCGCCCAGATCTGCCGATCTCGCGCAGCCCAGGAGATACCAGATCGCCCAGAACGCGCGCCTCATAACACCGGCCGCCAGGACCACCAGCCCGTCCCTCACGAGCCGAACGGTGATGGTCGCGGGCGACGAGGAGCGAACGCTCAGCGTGAGCGGCGCCGTCCCGCCGGGACTCGCCGCCTCCCGGCGTTCCGTGCTACCCGAACGGGCTCCTCCGCCCGTGCGTTGTGGGACACCGGTCAATGCCCGTCGAGTCTGAGCCGGCCAGGTCTTGACCTTCACACAATGTGCGGCGTCATAGATGACGCCGGGGAACCTCCCTTCCGACGTGCCGCCCGGCGTCATGGTGGGGATGACGCCACCCGCGATGACCTTGCCCGTCCACCACTCGCCGAAGCCACGTGACCGCCAGGTGACGCGACGACGACCCCAGTCCCATGCGGTGATGGAGACCGAGGCCGCTGGGCGTCACTCATATTGACGATCTGGTACTCGGTGAACGTCGCTTGCCCTCGGGTGGGGGCGCCTGCTGGTCGAGCGTTACGATCACAAAGTTCCACGCGTGCCGACGCTGGTGCGCCTCGACGCTGCTCGCCGAGGGCGCTCCGATCACCGCGGTGGCCGGTCACCTGGGCGACACCGTGGAGACCGTCAGCCGGGTTTACGCGCACTGGCTCCGGGACGATCGGGACGTGCCGGCCGCTGTTCTCGACCGGGTGCTCGCACCTGGGGACGCGCTACGGGCGCGTGATGACGCCTCGGATGCGGGGTCGTGACTGCCCCGCCCCAGGTCAGAGGCGGTTGGTGACGGTGAGCCGGCCTATAAGCCGGATTCTGTGAGGCGGCTCCCTGGTGGTCACCGCCCTGGTGGCCATCCATCTGTGCGGCCTACCTGGGGACATGCGCCGGGCCAGCGTCCCCTGCTTGGCCTTGCTCCGGGTGGGGGTTGCCAGCCGCCGGGGTCGCCCCCGACGCTGGTGCGCTCTTACCGCACCGTTTCACCCTTGCCTGTGCGGGCCACCGGAACCGGTGTCCCGCCATCGGCGGTCTGCTTTCTGTTGCCCTGAACCGGCAGGTCACCCCGTCCTGGCTCTCACCAGCACCCTTGCCCTGTGGAGTCCGGACTTTCCTCGACGCCTCCCGGCGCCGCGGCCACCCGGCCGGCTCACCGTCACGGTGCAGGTTACCGGGCCGCTCTTGCGCCGCCGGAACTCGTGGCCCGTTGTGTCCGCGTTGTATACGCCTTGACAGGCATATACGTGTCTAGGAATATTGACGGGTGCCCACGGACACGTTCGCGGTGCTTGCAGAGCCGACCCGGCGGCTGATCCTCGACCAGCTCTGCACGTCGGACAGCAGCGTGGGCGACCTCGTCGACGCGCTCGACGTCAGCCAGCCGACGATGTCCAAGCACCTGAAGGTGTTGCGCGAGGCGGGGTTCGTCTCGTGCCGGGTCGACGCGCAGCGCCGCATCTACCGGGTCGAGGCCCCGCCGTTCGAGCGGCTCGACGAGTGGCTCGAACCCTACCGGCGACTCTGGGCCCGGCATCTCGACGCCCTCGAGCGCCACCTCGACCGCCAGGACCACGCGCACGACGACAGTCAGGAGCAGCGATGAACCGCACGACCTTCGAGCCCGGGCCGCTGGCCCACGTCGAGTCGCGTCCCAGCGGCGAACGGTGGACGCTCGTGTTCGTCCGCGACCTGCGGCATCCGCCGGAGAAGGTATGGGCCGCGCTCACCGATCCGGCCCAGCTCGGGGAGTGGGCGCCGTTCACGACCGACCGCAACCTCGGCCGGCTGGGCGAGGCGACGCTGACGATGATCGACGGCGAGGTCGCCGAGGATCTTCCGGCCACGGTGACCCGGGCCGAGCCGCCGACGCTGCTGGAGTACACGTGGGGCGAGGACGTCCTGCGCTGGGAGCTGGAGCCGTCGGAGCGTGGGACCAGGCTGACCCTGCGGCACACCCTGGAGGACCCGGACATGGTGCCCAAGGTGGCGGCCGGCTGGCACATCTGCCTCGTCGTCGCCGAGCGGCTGCTGGACGGGACGCCGACAGGTCCCATCCGCGGCGAGGACGCCCGCAACTACGGATGGGACGAGCTCCACCGGGGGTACGCCGAGGCGCTCGGTACCGACCCTACGTAGCGGGGGCCTGGTGGGCCCGGGCCCGGCGAACGGCGTGGTGCCGGTAGGACCGCCGTTCCGCCGGAGGCAATGGGTTCCGCACACCGGAGCCCGAGGCAATGGGTTCCACCGGCGGAACTCATGACCTCGGGCTCGTCGCGGCGGAACCTATTGCCTCGGGACGCCCCTGTTCGCCCGGCCCGGGTGGGTCATCCGGCGGATCCCGCTCATCCCCTGGTGAAGAAGAGCTGCAGCTCGAACGTTCCCTGGTCGGCGATGGACAGCACCGAGAACCCCGTGGGCGGGTCGATGCCGTAGTCGGACAGCACCACGGGGGCGTTGCCGACGACGACGGTGCGGTCGCCCCGCAGTTCGGCGTCGAGGTCGATGGTCACCTCGTTGGTGACGCCGTGGATGGTCAGGTCGCCGGTCGCCGACACGCTGGCGCGTTCGCCATCGGCAAGCCCAGGAGGCAAGGCCACCGGATCGGTGAGGGCGAACGTCGCGGTCGGGAAGCGATCGGACTCCAGGCCCCGCGTGCGCAACGCGCCGTCACGCCGGTCGCTGTCGCTGTCCAACGTCGTCAGGTCGACCTCGACGTCCACGGCCGACACCGTGCCGTCGGCGACGGTCATGGTGCCGGTCACGTCGGGCGTGCGCCCGACGGCCGTGTTGCCGCCGATGCCGGCCAGTTCCTCGTCGAAGCGGTAGCCGGCCCATGTGCCGCTGAAGTCCGAGAACGAGCCGACGCTCTGGTCGACGGCCCACGTGCCATCCACGGCATCGCCGGCGGTCCCGCCGGATGACGCGTCGCCGGTCCCGGGTGTCGACTGGTCCAGCGTCTCGCCGGCGGTGTCGATGTCGGCCTCGGGCGGCGCTTCGTCTCGCACCAGGAACCACCACCCGGCGAACGCGATGGCGCCCACCACGACGACGGCGCCGAGGACCACCCCGACGGTCCGACGCGATCGTGCCATCCGGCTCACTCCTTCTCGCTAGAAGCTGATGGCGCTGAGGTCGGGCTCCCAGCCCGCGGCGCGCTCGACAGCCTCGCGCCAGCGCGCCCGATCGAGCGTCCGTGCCGGCTCCACCACGGCAGCCGGGCGCCAGTGGCCGGCGACGTCGTCCCACCCCGACCACGTGCCGACGGCGAGGCCGGCGAGGTATCCGGCGCCGAGGGTGGTGGCCTCGGGCTCGGGAGAGACCTCCACCGGCCTCCCGGTGGCGTCGGCGAGTGCCTGCACGAATGTGGCGTTGGCGCTCATCCCACCGTCGATCCGGAGTCGGGGGATCGCCAGCCCGGTGTCGGCCTCCGTGGCCTCGACCAGGTCGGCACCGCGGTGGGCGACCCCCTCGAGCACCGCCCTCACGAGCTCGCAGCGGCCCGTGCCCCGGGTGATGCCGAGCAGCGTGCCGCGCGCCCCGTAGTCCCAGCGGGGCGTGCCCAGCCCCAGCAACGCCGGCACGTACATCACGCCGGCAGCCGTCTCGCACGCCGCGGCGACGTCGTGGGACTCCTCAGCGGTGGCGATGAGCCCGAGATCGTCGCGGAGCCACTCCACGTTGGTCCCCGCCGCCAGCATCACGGCCTCGACCCCCCAGACCAGTTCGCGGTCGCGACGCCACGCGACGATCGGGAAGGTTCCGTGCTTCCCCTGCCGGTCGAACGCCGGACGGTCGGGACCGATGCACATGTCGAGCATCCCGCCGGTGCCGAACGTGACCTTGGCCATCCCGGGTTGAACGCAGCCCTGGCCGACCAGCGACGCCTGCTGGTCGCCCGCCAGGGCTGCGAGCGGCGGCTCGCCGGGGAGTGCTCGCGCCGGCCCGATGATCCCGGAGGTGTCCACCAGTGCGGGCATCACCGACTCGGGCACCCGCAGGGCCTCCAGCACCGCCGGGTCCCAGGCGGACGCGTCGCCCTTGACGAGCCCGGTCACGGCGGCGTTGGACACGTCCGTGACGTGGAGCCGGCCACCCGAGAGGTGCCAGGCGATCCAGGTGTCGACGGTCCCGAAGCACAGGTCGCGGCTGCGCCCGGGATCCGCCTCGTCGAGCAGGTACGCCAGCTTGGTGGCGGACTCATTGGGCGCGAACCGCAGGCCCTGGGCCTGCCACACCAGGCACGCGCCGACGGTTCGCAGGTCCTGCCAGCCGAGCCCGGGACCGACGGGCTTGCCCGTCGACCGCTCCCACACGATGGTGGACGCGCGCTGGGTGCTCACCCCCACCGCCGCCACCGGTCCGCCCTCGGCCAGCGCCGCCCGGGCGACATCCAGGGCGGCGTCGGCCATCACCGTGGCGTCGAACTCGACCAGGCCAGGCGCCGGCGATGACGGGAGCACCGGCCGGTAGTGGACCGACCCCACGCTGGCGTCGGGCCGCACCACCGCACCCCGCACGCCCGACGTGCCGACGTCCACGACGAGGATCGATCCGTCTTGCTCGGTCATGTGGCCCTCACCAGCCCTCGACGCCGCCGAACGGTGACGGCAGCCCCAGCTTTCCGGGGTTGAGGATGCCGCGCGGATCGAGGGCGTGCTTGGTCGCGACCAGGACGTCGAGCGCGGGTCCCAGCGCCTCGCGCATGAACCGGGCCCGGTTCAGTCCCACACCGTGGTGGTGGCTGAGGGCGCCGCCCTGTGCCAGCACTGCCCGCTGGCCGGCGTCCCAGACCGCCTTGTAGTAGGCGTCGCGCCGGTCGGCGTCGACCTGGCCGGCGAACGTGAAGTAGAGGCAGCCACCGGACGGGTAGCTGTGCGACTGGTGGGCCGAGGCGGCCAGGGTGCCCTCGACCGCGAGCAGGGCGTCGAGCGTCGCGCGGTAGACACCCGGGAGCGCCGCCCACGACGCCGACACCTCCATCGTGTCCACGGTGAACCCTTTGCTCGTCAGGGCTTCCAGCGCGGCGACCTCGTTGCGGTGCTCGAGCCAGTGGTCCACGTGGGCGGCGTCGGCGCGGCGGGCGGG
>DATFVX010000240.1:0-5208 GCA_035259985.1 Acidimicrobiales bacterium
GGCTCCTCGCCGACGACCGCTGCTGGGTGAAGGTGTCCGGCGCCGAACGGCTCACCGCCGCGGGGCCGCCGCCGTACGACGATGTGGTGCCCTACGCCCGGGCGATCATCGCCGCCGCCCCGGACCGGGTGCTCTGGGGCACCGACTGGCCGCACCCGAACGTCCGCCACATGCCCGACGACGGCGACCTGCTCGACCTGCTGGCCGCCTTCGCACCCGACGAGTCCACCCGCAACCGCATCCTCGTTGACAACCCCGGGCGCCTCTACGACTTCGCCCCCCATCCAAACTTGCGGCGGCTAGGGCCCCCATGGGGGCCCTGACCACCGCAAGTTCGGTGGTGGGTCAGCCCCAGACCTCGCCGGCGACCTCCACGATGAGGCGGAGCTTGGCGACCTCGTCGTCGTAGGTGAGCTTGTTGCCCTCGACCGTGGACGAGAACCCGCACTGCGGCGACAGGCAGAGCTGGTCGACCGGGACGTAGCGGGCGGCCTCGTCGATGCGGCGCTTGAGCACGTCCTTGCTCTCGAGCGCCGGCCGCTTGGTGGTCACGAGGCCGAGCACGACCATCTTCCCCGGCGGCACGAACCGCAGCGGCTCGAAGCCCCCCGACCGCTCGTCGTCGTACTCGAGGAAGAACCCGTCGACCGCCAGCTCGTTGAACAGCGCCTCGGCCACGAAGTCGTAGCTGCCCTCCGCCACCCACGCCGAACGGAAGTTGCCCCGGCACATGTGCGTCGTGATGCTCATGCCCTCCGGCTTGCCGGCGAGGGCGGCGTTGATCTGGCGGATGTACCGCAGGTGCTGGTGCTCGGCGTCGTCGCCGCGGGCCGTCAGCACGGCCCGCTCGTTCGGGTCGTTGAGGTAGGCGAGGCTGGTGTCGTCGAACTGCAGGTAGGTGCACCCGAGCTGCGCCACCGCCGCGACCTGCTGCGCGTACGCCGCGCTCAGGTCGTCCCAGAACTGGTCCATGTCCGGATAGACGTTGGGATCGAGCGCCGCCGGGCCGCCCCGGTAGTGGACCATGCTCGGCGACGGGATCGTCAGCTTCGGCGTGGCGGTCGTGGTCATCGACGCCAGCGCCGTGAAGTCGTCGCCGAAGATCGGCTCGGGCAGCGTGATCCGCTCGTCGATGACCAGCACCGGCGTCTCGGCCGACATCTCTCCCTGCTCGTCGCGGAAGTGGATCCGGAGCGTCTCCTCGCCCGGGTGGATGCCCCCGAGCTGATAGATGAAGTCCATGTGCCAGAACCGCCGCCGGAACTCGCCGTCGGTCGCGGACTGGAGGCCGACGTCCTCCTGCATCCTGACCACGTCGGCGATGGCCTCGTCCTCGATGGCCCGCCGCTCCTCGGCGGTGATGCGGCCCGCCGCGGCGTCCTCCCGGGCCTGCAGCACCTCGGGCGGGCGCAACAGGCTGCCCACGTGGTCCGCGCGGAACGGCGGGGCGGTGCGGTGCGGCATGTCAGTCTCCCTTTCCGGCCCGCTCGGAACGCGTCACAGCGGCAGGCCCGTGTAGTTCTCGGCGAACGACCGCTGGGCGGCCTCCGAGCCCGCGAGGTAGTCGAGCTCGGCCTCCTGGATCCGGCGGTCGAACTCGCCGCTGCCGGGGAAGTCGTGCATGAGCGTGGTCAGCCACCACGAGAAGCGGACGGCCTTCCACACGCGGGCCAGCGCCCTGTCGGAGTATTCGTCGAGGCCCGCCGACGATCGGCCGCCCACCGCGTCGGAGAGCGCCTCCGCCAGGTAGCACACGTCGGAGACCGCCAGGTTGAGGCCCTTGGCGCCCGTGGGCGGGACGACGTGGCCGGCGTCGCCCGCGAGGTAGAGGCGCCCGTGGCGCAGGGGCTCGGCCACGAAGCTGCGCAGCGGCGTCAGGGACTTCTCGATGGACGCACCGGTGACGAGCCGCTCCGCAACCTCGCCGGGCAGCCGGCCGCGCAGCTCCACCCAGAACCGCTCGTCCGGCCAGTCGTCGACGCCGTCGTCGATGGCGCACTGCACGTAGTAGCGGCTCAGCATCGAGTGGCGCATCGAGCAGAGGGCGAAGCCCCGCTCGCTGTGCGCGTAGATCAGCTCCTTGTCGACCGGCGGGGTCTCGGACAGGATGCCGAGCCACCCGAAGGGATAGACGCGCTCGTACGTGCGGAGCACCGACGCCGGGATCGCCGTGGCGCTCACCCCATGGGATCCGTCGCAGCCGGCCACGTGCTCGCACTCGATGCGGTGGCTCGAGCCGTCCTTGGTGAACGTGACGTAGGGGGCCGGGCCGGCGACGTCGTGCGGGACGACGTCGGCCGCGCCGTCGACGACGGGCACGCCCATGTCGTCGACCGCGGCGTAGAGGTCCTTGGTGACCTGGGTCTGGCCGTAGACCATCACTCCCTTGCCGGTGAGGCCCTTGAAGTCGATCCGCACGTGCCGGCCCGAGAAGCTCAGGCCGACGCCGTCGTGGACCGTGCCCTCGCGATCCATGCGCTGGCCGACGCCGGCCGCCCGCAGCGCCTCGACCGTGCCCCACTCGAGAACCCCCGCGCGCACCCGGGCGAGGACGTGCTCGCGGCTCTGCCGCTCCAGGATGATCGACTCGACACCCGCGATCCCGAGCAGGCGCGCCAGCAGCAGGCCGGCGGGACCGCCCCCGATGATCACCACCGGCACGCGCGCCGGAAGGCCGGGCGGGCCGCTCACAGGGTCCGCTCGAGGCGGTCGAGGGTCCGCATGGTCGGCAGGCACTGCGCGACGCTCGCCGCGGGCTCGCGTCCCTCGCGCACGGCGCCGAAGAACTCCCGGTCCTGGTTCTCGATGCCGTCCATCGACGCACCCACCCCGGAGACGTCGACCGGCTTGTCGTGGCCGTCGACCAGGTCGTCGTAGCGGGCGATGTAGGTGCCGGTGTCGCCGATGTAGCGGAAGGTCGTTCCGAGCGGCCCGTCGTTGTTGAACGACAGCGCCAGCGTGCACAGCGCCCCCGACGGCGCCTGGAGGCCCACGGTCATGTCCATGGCGATGCCGAGCTCGGGGTGCGGCGGCCCCTGCTGTGCCCAGGCCTTTGCCGGCGTCTCGCCGGTCTGGTGGAGGAACAGGTCGACGGTGTGGCAGGCGTGATGCCACAGCAGGTGGTCGGTCCACGAACGGGGCTGCCCGAGCGCGTTCTTGTTCTCGCGCCGGAAGAACAGGGTCAGGACGACAAGGTGCTGCAACCTCAGCTCGCCCGCGACGATCCGCTGGTGGACCCACTGGTGGCTCGGGTTGAACCGGCGGGTGTGGCACACCATGGCCGTGAGACCAGTGCGCTGCTGGGCGGCGACGACCGCCTCTGCGTCGGCCAGCGAGTCGGCCATCGGGATCTCGATCAGGACGTGCTTGCCGGCATCCATGACCTGGATCGCCTGGTCGGCGTGGACCGGCGTGGGGCTGGCGAGGATGGCGGCGTCGACCCCGGGCTGGTCCAGCATCTCGGCCAGGTCGAGCCCATGGCGGGGGATGCCGAACTCGGCGGCGAACGCGGCGGTGCCGCTCGGATCGCCGCCGGCGACGCCGAGCACGTCGACGTCGTCGATGCGGCCCAGCGCGGCCACGTGCTGGCGGGCGATCGCGCCCTCGCCGGCCACCACGACCCCCATGCGCTGAGCCATGCCCCTCCTCTACGCTGGCGTGTTGTGCACAATACTGTTGACGATCTGCCCCGTCATCCGGCCGCGCACCCGCTCCGGCGGCGCCCGGCGGGTCCGCCAACGTGCACGGCACAGTTGAGAGACTGACCTTCGATCATGGTCATCGCAGCGCCCGTCGCCGACCGGCTCCGAGACGACATCCTCCGGGGCGCGTTCCCGCCGGGTGAGCGGCTGATCGAGCTGCAGCTGACCGAGCGGTACGGCGTCGGCCGGGCGGCCATCCGTGCCGCGCTGGTCGAGCTGGACGCCGAGGGCCTGGTCCAGCGCGAGGCCAACCGGGGCGCCACCGTGCGCCGGATCAGCGTCGCCGAGGCCGTCGAGATCACCGAGGCCCGGGCCGCACTCGAGGGCCTCATCGCCCGGCTCGCCGCCGAGCGAGCCACCGACGCCGACCGCAGGCGCCTTCGCGACCTGCTCGCAGAGATGACCCAGGCCGTCGAGCGCGACGACAAGCTGGCCTACTCGAAGCTCAACCGTGACCTCCACGGCTCGCTCTGCCGCATCGCCCGCCACCGCGTCGCCGACGACCTGGTGGCCAACCTGCGGAACCGCGCCGCCCACCATCAGTTCCGGCTGGCCCTGGTGCCCGGCCGTGCGTCGCAGTCGGTGGCCGAGCACCGTGCGATCGTCGACGCGGTGGCGTCCGGCGACGGGCCCGCGGCCGAGGCGGCGATGCGCACCCATCTGGCGTCGGTGATCGACGTCCTGCGCCACTGGGAGGCCTTCGACACGCGCGCGTGAGCGTGCCGCGCGTGATCGGGCCTCAACCCGGGAGTGACGGGACGGTCGACGCGCCGGCGGCGACGAGGCGTAGCCGCGCCGCGGTGGCGCTGGCCATGAGGGGCTCCACGCCCAGCTCCGCCAGGAGCTCGGCGGCGGCCTCCATCTCGTTGACCCGACGCGAGGCGTGCCGCCCCGTCCCGGCGACGAGCCGGCGGACGAGCTCCTCGTCGGCCGCGGCGATCTGGCCCACGACGTTGTCCCAGGTCTCCGCGGCCAGCCCCGCCGCCTCGGCGGCCTGCATCGTCTCGACGACGAGCGCCGTCAATCCCTTGACCACGATGCTGCGCAGCAGCTTGCGCGTGGCCGCCATGCCCGGTTCGTCGCCCGCGTGCTCCACCGGCATGCCGAGCGGGCCCATGGTGGCGACGAACGCCCGGGCCGCCGGGCCCGAGGCCAACGCCGGCGTGCGCAGTCCCGTGCCGTGCACGGGTGCCATCAGGGCCACGTCGGTGAAGCCCAGGCCCGCCCCCGCCGCCGTCGCCGCCAGGCTCCGCTCGAGCCCGGCCGGCGCTGTCGCCAGGTCCGCGTAGATCGCGCCCCGGGGGATGGCATCGAGCGCCTGGACGAGCGCCGCCCTGGCGTCGGCGGCGGCCGTGACGCCGAGCACCAGGTCGGCACCTGCCACGGCCGCGTCGGGGCGGTCGTGGCGCACCACGCCGGCCGGCGTCCCCACCTCGGCCGGGTCGTAGCCCTGGACCTCGACGTCGGGGAGCGACGCGAGGTCACCGGCGATGACCGAGCCCGCCTC
>DATFVX010000241.1:0-4067 GCA_035259985.1 Acidimicrobiales bacterium
GCCGATCCGTCGGAGTGCCACGACCTCGCCGGGGAGCAGCCCGACCGCCTGCAGGCGCTCGTCGAGCTCTGGTGGATCGAGGCGGCCAGCCACCAGGTCCTGCCCCTCGACAACCGACCGTTCTCGGAGCTCGTGTTCGGCCGCCCCCCGCCGGTGCCGCCGCGCCGGCGCTACGTGTACCGCCCGGATCGCGCTCCGGTGCCGGAGACCGTGGCGGTGAACGTGAAGAACCGGCCCCACTCGATCACGGCGTTCGTCGAGGTCGACGGGGGCCGCCCGGTCGCGGGTGCACTGGCGGTGCAGGGATCGGTGCTGGGGGGCTGGTCCCTCCACCTGCTGGCGGACGGCCGGCTGTGCTACGTCCACAACCTGGCGGGTTGGCGCAGCGACCGCATCGAGGGATCGGTCGGCGAACGCCTCGGGCCGGGCGCCCATGCGCTGTCGTTCCGGTTCGTGCCCGGCGCCGACGGCGTCGCCCACCGGGGGGCGCTGCTGGTGGACGGTGAGGAGATCGCCGCCGGCACGATCGAGCGCACGACGTGGAGCAAGTTCTCCCTGACCGGCGCCGGGCTCACGGTCGGGTGGGCCCGGGACTTCTCACCCGCCGACGGCGACTACCGGGGCCCGTTCCGGTTCACCGGCCGGCTCGACCGCGTCGAGATCGACGTCGACGGCGATGAATTCGTCGACGCCGCCGCGGATGCTGCCGACGCCCTCCGGGCGCAGTGAGCCGGATGTCGGCCAGGGGGCCCGCGCATCTGCCATCGTGTGGCCCGTGATCACGGACGGGCCAGGCACAGGGGATGGGGGCACGGTGGTGGTGGAGGCGCCGGCGCCACCGGTGGAGCGGTCGCCATCCGACCTGTTGCGGCTCGTCGTCGCAACTGTGCTCCTCGGTGTCCTGCTGGTCGTCCAGGCGCTGTTCGGCGACACGCTGGTGACGTTCGCGGCCCAGCTGCTGGAGGGGCTCGGCGCGTTGCCGCACTGGATCGTCCAGGCAGTGGTCGTGGTGACCCGGGTCCTGGCCATCGTCGTCCTCGGGGGCGGCCTGGCGTTCACGCTCTGGCACGGGCGGCTGCGCCTGCTGGTCACGGCCTTCGCGGCGGCGCTCGTCGCCCTGGGCCTGGCGGTCCTGCTGGACACGTTCGCCCCGGGCTCCGGCCGGTCAGTCGTCGACGTCGACAACGGCCTGGTGGGGCCGTTGACCGCCGCCGGCTTCCCATCGGCCTCCGGCGTGGCCGTGGTGGCCGCCATCCTGACCGCCGCGGCCCCGTGGCTCAGCCGGCGATGGCGGCGCATCGGGTGGGTGCTCGTCATCGGCGTCACCCTGACCCGCTTCCTGTCGTCGCCGGTCTCGTTCGACTCGTTCCGCAACGCGTTGGTCGGCTGGGTGGCCGGTGCCGGCGTCCTGGTCCTCCTCGGGGGCCCGCGGCGGCGCCCGTCCGGCCGGTCGCTGGCCGAGGGCCTGGCCGCCGTCGGCGTGCCGCTCGCCCGGCTCGAGCAGGCGAGCGTCGACGCGCGGGGATCCACGCCCTACTTCGCCACGGGTGCCGACGGGCGGCGCTTGTTCGTCAAGGCCCTCGGCGAGGACCAGCGAAGCGCCGACCTCTTGTTCCGCGTCTATCGCTGGGTCAACCGCCGCGACCTCGGCGACGAGCGGCCCTTCTCGTCGCTCCGGCGCGGGGTCGAGCACGAGGCGCTGGTGGCGCTGGCGGCGCGCGACGTGGGCGTCCGCACGCCGAGGCTGGTCGCGTTCGCCACGGCCGAGCCGAACGCCTTCGTCCTCGCCTACGAGGCGATCGAGGGTCGCAGCCTGGATCGGCTCGAGCCCGACGAGGTCACCGACGGAGTTCTCGCCGCGATCTGGGAGCAGGTGGGCCGCCTCCGGGAGCACCGCATCGCCCATCGCGACCTTCGCCTGGCCAACGTCTTCCTGGCGTCGGACGGCGCGGTGTGGCTGATCGACTTCGGGTTCAGCGAGCTGGCCGCCTCGTCGCTCCTCCTCACGACCGACGTCGCAGAGCTGTTGGCGTCCTCCACGCTCCAGGTCGGGCCCGAGCGGGCGGTGGCCGTCGCCCGCCAGGCCGTGGGACCGGAGGCGCTCCGCGACGCCCTCGACCGCCTGCACCCGTGGGCTCTCAGCGGCGCGACCCGCAGCGGCTCGAAGGCGCGCCCCGGCCTGCTCGACGACCTCCGCCGCCAGGTGGGCGCGGCAACGGGGGCCGGCGAGGCGGCGCCGGCGTCGGAGCCGGACCGCGTGACATAGGGTCGCCGTCATGGCTGAGATCCTGCTGCTTCACCACGCGCAGGGACTGACGGCCGGCTGCCTTGCGTTCGCGGACGAGCTGCGCGCCGCCGGGCACGTCGTCCACGCCCCGGACATCTATGACGGCAAGACGTTCGCCGAGCTCGACGACGGCATCGCCTACGCCCGGAAGGTGGGCTTCGACACCATGCAGGAGCGAGGTCGGCAGGCCGCCGACGGGCTGGCGGACGAGCTCGTCTACGTCGGGTTCTCGCTCGGGGCCATGCCGGCGCAGCTCCTGGCCCAGACACGCCCCGGTGCCAGGGGCGCGGTGCTGCTCCACGCCAGCATCCCGCTGTCCGAGTTCGGCGGCGCCTGGCCGGCGGGCGTGCCCCTCCAGATCCACACGATGGAGGACGACGAGTTGGGCGACGTCGACGTCGCACGCGAGCTCGCGGAGACGGTCGACGAGGCGCAGGTCTTCCTGTATCCCGGCGACCGCCACCTGTTCACCGACAGCAGCCTGCCCGCGTACGACGAGGCCGCGGCGGCGCAGGTCCGCCGGCGCGTGCTCGCCTTCCTCGACGGGATCGGCTGAGAGGCCGAGCGAACAGGCCCGCACGTGGGCACCGCGCCTCGTCCGTCAGGTGCGAACGTAAGGTGGCGGCATGCCGCTCAAGCCAGGTGACAAGGCCCCGACGTTCTCGTTGCTCGATCAAGACGGCAGCACCGTCAAGCTCGCCGACATGAAGGGCCGCAAGGTCCTCGTGTACTTCTACCCGAAGGCCGACACGCCGGGCTGCACCACACAGGCGTGCGGCCTGCGGGACGTGCTGGGCGACATCGGCGACACGGCGGTCCTGGGCATCAGCCCCGACAAGCCCGACAAGCAGAAGCGTTTCGACGACAAGTACGGGCTGGGCTTCCCGCTCCTGTCGGACCAGGACCACGTCGTGGCCGACGCCTACGGCGCCTGGGGCGAGCGATCGATGTACGGCCGCAAGTTCATGGGGATCATCCGGTCGGCCTACCTGGTGGACGAGCGGGGAAACCTGGCCGAGGTGTGGCCCAAGATCAGCCCCAAGGACACGCCGACCAAGCTGCTGGCCGCACTCGAGGGATAGCGCCACGCCGGGTCGGAGGCCGGATCCGGGGCCCTCTGGTCGCCTCGCGCCATCTCACGGCGGCGGCCCCCGGAGCGTTGACGTGGCGGTGATGCTTCCACCGTTCCAATCGCTGCTCGACGCCAACGCGTCGGACCTGCACCGGTTCCTCGTCGCCGCCGTGGGCCACCACGACGGCGACGATCTCTTCCAGGAGACGGTGATCGCGGCGCTGCGGTCGTACCCGGGCCTGCGCCACGCCGACAACCTGCGCGGCTGGCTCTTCACGATCGCCCACCGCAAGGTCGTCGACCAGGCCCGTCGTCGGGTCCGCCAGGCGGTGCCCGCCGCCGATCCCCCCGAGGTTCCCCAGCTCGACGGCGACACGCTCGTCGACGCCGAGCTGTGGGACGCGGTGCGGCGGCTCCCGCCCAAGCAGCGATCCGCGGTGGTGCAGCGCTACCTGCTCGACCGGCCGTACGCGGAGATCGCGGCGGTCATCGGGTCGAGCGAGGACGCCGCCCGCCAGAACGTGCGGGCCGGCCTGCAACGCCTGCGTCAGGAGGTGACGCGATGAACGCCACGGACTCTGTCAACGACCTGGACACGCGGCTTCGCCTGGCCGACACCACAGGCGGCACCGATGTCGACAGCCTGGTCGATGCCGCCCTGCGGCGGGCCGACGCCGAGGGGCTGGTGGACGTCGGCTGGGTGGTCGA
>DATFVX010000242.1:0-14894 GCA_035259985.1 Acidimicrobiales bacterium
GCCGGGGCGGGTACTGCTACCACCTCAACGGCGCGTTCGGTGGGCTGCTCCGCTCGCTCGGCTACGACGTGACGCGCCACGTCGGCGGGGTGCACGGCCCCGACGGCCCCACCGAGGACAGCATGACCAACCACCTCGTCCTGGCGGTCCACGGGCTCCCGTCCGCGGCCAACCCCGGCGGGGACTGGTACGTCGACGCCGGCCTCGGCGACGCCCTGGACGGGCCCCTTCCCCTGATCGCGGGCGACTATCGCCAGGGCCCGTTCGACTTCGTGCTCGACGAGACGCCGGGCGGGGTCGGCGACTGGCACCTCACGCACGACCCGGCCGGCGGCTTCGCAGGCATGTCGTGGCGGGCGGCGCCGGTCGGGATGGATGCCTTCGCCGAGCGCCACGCCTGGCTGTCGACGTCGCCGGAGTCGGGGTTCGTGAGGGTGCTCACCGCGCAGCGGCGCGATGCGTCCGGCGTCGACATCCTGCGGGGCCTGTCGCTGCGGCGGATCGGCGACGGGGCATCCGAGTCGATGCTCGCGACCAGGGCGGAGCTGGTCGACGTCCTCGGCGACCTCTTCGGCCTCGACGTCTCCCCGGTGAGCGACCAGGCGTGGGAAGCGCTGTGGGCGAGGGTCCACGCGACCCACGTCGCCTGGGAGTCCACCCGCCGGGGTTGAGTGCGGCGCCGGCTGCGGCGCCGGCTGGGCGGCGATGCCGTAACGTCAGCCCATGCAGCGGTGGCAGGCCGGAGGCTGGACCATCACGCGTGTTGCCGACCCGGGCTTCGAGCTGGTGCTGCCCCAGGACGACGAGACCCGAGCGACCCTGCGGCGAGCGGAATGGCTCCACCCGAGGTTCGTGACCGACGACTGGGCCCTCCGGGTCGGATCGAGCGCCATTGTCGTCGCCGACGGCACGCACACGGCGATCGTCGACCCGTGGCTCGCCTTCGACGATCCCGACCGGTTCGCCCGGCGCCTGGAGGCGCTCCGGGAGGCGGGTTGGGACGCCGAAGACATCGACCTCGTGATCAACTCCCACATCGACGGCGTGGGCGCGAACGCCGACCCGGCGACCGGCTCGCCGACGTTCCCGCGTGCCCGGTACCTCGTCCCGGGCGTCGAGATGAGCGCCCTCGAGTCGGGCCATCGCCGCGGCGCCGAAGGGCTCCTCGAGGTGGAGCGCGCCGGGATGCTCGACCGCTACGACGACCGCCTGGAGCCGGCGCCCGGTCTCGTGCTCGATCCGCTGCCCGGGCACAACCCGGGCCACTTCGGCGTCTACGTCGGCGATCCACCCGCGGCCGTCATCGCCGGCCACCTCTTTCTCCATCCGGCCCAGATCGCCAATCCCCAGGCCGCCGACCTCGACCACGATCCGGGGGTGGTGAGGGCGACGAGGCGCGCGCTGCTCGAGCGCTGCCACCGCGACGGCCTGGTGCTGATCGGGCCCCTGTTCGAGGCGCCGGGTGGCGGCACGATCGCACCCGACGGGGAGCGCTGGCGGCTCGAGCCCGCGGTGTGACGGCGCCTGCCTAGCGTGGGAACGTGACGTCGTCGGAGCGGTTGCGGGTCGCCCAGCTGAACGCCGGTTCGCTGCTGGAGCCCGGGTGGGACCAGCGCCGCCACGAGGTCGTGGCGTGGCTCGAGCGCCTGGAACCGGACATCGTGTGCCTCCAGGAGGTCTGGCAGGACGGCGCCACGCCGAACACGGCGGGCTGGATCGTCGATCGGATGCCCGCCGCCGGCTGGCACTGGCACTTCGGCGGCCGGCCGTTCGGTGCGCACGTCTGGCCCGATCCGTCCCTGGAGTTCGGGTCGGCGGTCCTGTCCCGGTGGCCGATCGAGGGGAGCGCCTATCACGCGCTCCCCCTCGTGGAGCCGGCCGACGCCTTCGTCGCCAGCGTCCCGTGGGAGCTGGTGCACGTCCGGACCGCGGGGCTCGACGTCTATTCCTGCCACCTCGCCGCCGCGCCCCGGGACAGCAACCACCGGCGGCACCAGGTGCTGGCCATCGACGAGCTGATCGCCGCACAACGGGGTGAGCTGGACTGCGACGTCACCCCGGGCCAGGTCCGGGATGCGATGCCGGCGATCCTGTGCGGGGACTTCAACGCCGAGCCGGACAGCGACGAGATCCGCTTCCTCTGCTCCCTGACCGGGCTCGACGGCCGCACGGCCTTCTACCAGGACGCCTGGCGGGTCGCCGGCGACGGTCCCGGCTACACGCAGGACTGGCGGACCAACCCGATCGCGGCGGCGCTCAACGTGCACCGCAAGCGCATCGACTACGTCTTCGTCGGGGATCCGTTCCAGCGCCGCGGAGGCGCCGGGCGGGTCCTCGCCGCCCAGCTCGCCTTCCACGAGCCGCTCACCGGCCGGCTCGCGAGCGACCACGCGGGGCTGGTCGTCGACATCCTGTGGCCCGACCGCCCGGGCTGACCCCCACCGCGGGCATGCGACCCGAGGTCATGGGTTCCCCAGAACCGAGCCCGAGGTCATGGGTTCCGTCTGCGGAACCCATGACCTCGCCCGCTCAGGAGCGGAACCCATTGCCTCGTGACGAGCGTCCGCGCTGGGCGCCCGGTGGCCGTCAGCCGCTGATGGCGTTGCCGGTGGGGTCGACGACGAACCAGATGTTGCCCACGCCCTGGCCGTTGGTCTCGCCGGGGGCCGCGTCGCCGGCGAAGTGGTACAGCGGCCAGCCGTTGTAGGTGACCTGCGCCGAGCCGTCGTCTGGCCGGTCGGCGGTCGCAAGGAGGGCCTCGTCGGCCCCGTCGCCCGCCGTGGCCGGGCCCGCCAGCGCCGGCCAGGTGGCGGCACACGCGTCGACGCAGGTGCTGGCGCCCTGGGCATCGGGCATGAACAGGTACAGCGTCATGCCGTCGCCGTCGACGAGGATCGTGCCGAGGTCGCTCTCCACCGTCGCCACCGTGGATGCGCCCTCGACGGCCTCGGTGGTCGTCGTGGCGTCCGCGGGCTCGGTTGTCTCGGCGGCGGTGGTCTCGGTCGTGTCCGCCGCCGAGTCGTCGTCATCGTCGCCGCAGGCCGCCAAGCCGAGCAGCCCGAACAGGCCGAGCGTCATCGCCGCCAGTGCGACGGGCCGCACCGTGAGCTTCATCAGGTCCTCCCCCTCCAAGATCGCCGCCTGCCTGCCAGCGGCCTGGCTGACATGACATACCGCCGATCCGGCTGCGGGGATTTCAGGACGGGATCGGACCTCGCACGGATCCGCACATCCCCTTCGAAGCCGCCAGGCGCCCCAGCTCGTCCTTCAGGACCCGCCGCAGCAGCTTGCCGGTCTCGTTGTACGGGAGGGCCGGGCGCACGTCAACGACCACCGGGGTCCGCGACGAACGCAGCCGGTCGCGCACCCACGACTGGATCTCGGCCTCGGTGATGTCGACCCCGGGCTCGAGCACGACCGCGGCCGCCGCCACCTCGCCCCACTCGTCGTCGGGGACCCCGGTCACGCCCGCCTCGGCGACCGCCGGGTGCTGGAGCAGCACGTCCTCGATCTCGCCCGGGGACAGGTTCTCGCCACCCCGGACGATGACGTCGTCGAGCCGGCCGTCGACGAACAGGAACCCGGCCTCGTCGACGTGCCCGGAGTCGCTGGTCGGGAACCACCCGTCGGACGTCAGGACGCTGCGCCCCAGGTATTCGCCGGCGATCTGCTCGCCCCGGACGTGGATCTCTCCGGTCTCGCCGGCCGGGAGCACGGCACCCCACGGATCGCGGATCTCGAGGTCCAGGGTGGGCAGCGGCCGTCCCACCGAGCCGAGCCGCGCCCTGACGGCGGGATCGTCGCTGCCGTAGGCGGTCCGGTGATCGTCGGGACCGAGCACCGCGATCGTGCTGCTCGCCTCGGTGAGGCCATAGGCGTTGACGAACCCCACGTGCGGCAGCCGGCCCATCGCCCGCTCGACCACCGCCACCGGCATCCGGCCGCCGCCGTACGAGAGGTGCCGGAGGGCCGGCAGCGTGGTGCCGTGGCGCTCCATGGCGTCGAGCAGCCGGCCCAGCATCGTCGGCACGACCATGGCGTGCGTCACAGCCTCCGCCTCCGCGAGGCGCACCCACGCGTCGGGGTCGAACTGGGGCAGGTACACGATCCGGCGGCCGGCGTACGTCGACGACAGCACCGCCGCCATGCCGGCCACGTGATACGGCGGGACGCTCACCAGCGTCGCCTCGTCGTCGCCGGCGGACATGAACTCGACCGTCGAGAGCACGTAGGAGACGAGGTGCCGGTGGCGTAGCAGCGCGGCCTTGGGCTCCCCGGTCGTGCCGCTGGTGAAGAGCCAGATCGCCACCGCGTCGGTGTCGACGCCGAGATCGGGGGCCGGCTCGGCGCGGTCGAGGCGAGCCTCCAGCTCGCTGCGACCGAGCAGCTCGAGGCCCTGGACGTCGCGGATCCGCGCCCGGCCCGCCTCGTCCGAGACGACCAGCGCCGGTGCCAGGCGCTGGACGACCGCCTGGAGCCGATCGTCGGCCAGCCGGTAGTTCAGCGCTGTGAACGGCACCCCGGCCAGGGCGCTGGCGTACAGCAGCAGCGGCACCGCCGGGGAGTTGGTGTCGACGAGCCCGACCCGCTGGGCGCCGCTGGCCCGCACCACGGCTGCGCCGCGGCGGGCCCGCTCGAACAGCTGGGCGTAGCTGATGCCGTCGGTCGCCGAGCCGGCGGCGATGCGGTCGGGCATGCCTTGGGCAGCGAGCTCCAGCAGCATGCCGATGTTCACCCCGTGTCCTCCCGCCCCGGTCCGAACCGACCCATGTCAGGACTCGCCGAGGTAGCGACCGAACCAGCGCCAGACCTGCTTCCACCCGTCCCTGGTCGCGTCGAGGTTGTAGTTGGGGCGGTCGACCGAGAAGAAGGCATGGCCCGCACCCTCGTAGGAATGGAACTCGTAGGTCTTGCCGTGAGCCCGAAGCTCCTGCTCGATCCTGTCGACGTCCTCGGGCGACGGATTGTGGTCGTCGGCGCCGAACAGGCCCAGCAGCGGGCAGCTGAGCTTCGCGGTCAGGTCGATGGGGGCCACGGGGCCGGCCGGCGACAGGTCGTCGGGCCCGGCGACGACCCGCCCGCCGTAGCAGTCGACTGCGGCGTCGAGGCTCAGCGTGCAGGCCACGAGGTACGCCTGGCGCCCGCCCGAGCAGTAGCCGATCACCCCGACCTTGCCGTTGGCGGTCGGCAGGGAGCGCAGGTGGTCCGCGGCGCCGGCCACATCGCCGACGCACTGGGCGTCGGGCACCCCGCCGGCCTCGCGGGCCGCAGCGGCGGCGTCGGCCGCCTTGGCTCCCGGGGCGAAGCGGTGGAAAAGGTTGGGGCAGACGGCGTTGTAGCCGTAGACCGCGAAGGTGCGGACGATCTCCTTGGTGGAGCGGTCATAGCCGGGCATGTGGTGGATCACGACCACGCCGCCGCGCGGCCTCTCGTCCAGGGGGACGGCCTGGTACGCCTCGATCTCGTCGCCGCCGTCGCCGGAGATGGTGATCGTCTCGGCACGGATCGCATCGCTCATGCGCGGGAGTCTAGGCACGTGCCGATTCCGCATATTTGGTCGCCACATGAATCCGGGCGGCGTCCACCCCGCGCCCGCGGCAACCCGCAGGGGGCTACATGGACCTCTTCGGATCGAGCGGTCCCGCCGCAGCCCGGGCCATCGAGTCCTGCTGGAACGCCGCCACGAGCACGCCGTCCTCGGTGAACACGCGCCCATCGCCGTAGACCCGGCCGGTGGCCGCCTTGGTGGCCTCGTGCCGGACCAGCAGCCACCGGGAGACATCGAACCGGTCGACGAAGTGCATCGTGTGTGCGATCACGCCGGTGGAGATCGCGGCGTGCGCGTCCTCGATGCGCACCCGGTCGCGGTGGGGGCGCATGGCGAGCCCGATGATGCTGCCGCAGGTCGCCCAGGCGAGCACGGCCTGATTGGCCGCCTGCGACGAGAGCGGTCGCTCGAAGCGGTGCCACGCCATCTCTACGGGCACGCCCCCCTCCTCGTGGACCCCGGGGACCGGCCTCAGCTCTGCGCCCGGGAACGCCTGGCCGTCGGCCACCTCCAGCTCCGCGGGGCCGGGAACCGGCGGCATCCGTGGCTCGTGCCGCATGAGGTCGTCGTCGACCACGTTGAGGAGGACGCCGGCGCGGCTCAGCACCTTCCCCGCCTGCGTGGCGGTCACGGTGTCGCTCGCCCAGGTGCGGCCGGCGAGCAGGGGCTCGACCCCGAGCTCGATCGGTTGGGTGTACGTGCCCGCCCGAGCGAACACGGCGTGGATCGACCGCACGTCCTTGGCGCCACCCGCCGCATGGTCGGACGCCATGATCATCTGCGCGAGGAGCTGGCCGCTGAACACGACGTCGCGGCCCTCGGCCGACTCCGACGGCTGGGTGACGTGGTAGCGCCGTTCGCCGACCTCGGTGAGCTGCAGCAGGCCCGGCAGGTCGCTCATCGCGTCGCGTCGCCCGGCGGGGGGTGGCCCATCGCGGGCCGATGCTAACCCTCCAAGAGTTCGACGGGGTCAGATCACAGCGGCGTCAGCGCCATCAGCGAGCGTCAGCGGACCGTGCGGAAGAACGAGCGCACGTCGTCGACGAACAGGTCGGGGACCTCCATCGCCGCGAAGTGGCCGCCCATCGGCTGCTCCACCCAATGGGTGACCCGATAGCGGTGCTCGACCCATCGCCGCGGCACGCGCCCGATCTCGCCCGGGTAGTTGGCGACGCCCGTGGGGACGTCGACCCGTGCCCGGGGCAGCGCCGCCCGGCCGGCCAGCCGCATCTCGTAGTACAGCCGTGCCGACGAGGTCGCCGTGCGCGTGAACCAGTAGAGCGCCACGTTCGTGAGCAGCTGGTCCTTGGTGAACGAGCGCTCGACATCGCCCCCGCAGTCGCTCCAGGCGCGGAACTTCTCGACGATCCACGCGGCGAGGCCGGTCGGCGAGTCGTCGAGGGCGTAGCCCAGCGTCTGCGGCTTCGTGGAGTGGATCGCCGAGTACCCGGTGCCGGTCGCCTGGAAGGCGGCCAGCCGGTCCATGCTGGCCTTCTCCTCCGGATCCAGCTCCCGGTCACGGTCGTCGCGCGGCCGCGAAACGCTGACGAAGTTGACGTGGAGCCCGGCCACCCGGTCGGGTGCGAGGTCCGCCATGTTCTGGCTCACGACCGATCCCCAGTCTCCACCCTGGACGCCGTAACGCGTGTAGCCAAGCCCCGCCATCAGCGCCGTGAAGGCCTCGGCGATGCGACGCGGGTGCCAGCCGGGTCCGGAGAGCGGGGCGGAGAGCCCGTAGCCCGGGAGCGACGGGGCCACGACGTGGAAGGCGTCGGCGGGATCGGGCGGGTCGGTGAGCGGCCCGAACACGTCGAGGAACTCCACGAACGAGCCCGGCCAGCCGTGGCTGAGCACGAGCGGCAACGCCGCCGGGTGGCGGGAGCGGGCGTGCACGAAGTGGACGCGCTGGCCGTCGATCTCGGTCAGGAAGTGGTCGAGCCCGTTGAGGCGCCGCTCCTGGGCCCGCCAGTCGAAGTCCGCGCGCCAGTAGTCGACGAGCTCACGGAGGTAGGCCAGGTCGGTGCCCTGCTCCCATTCGGCGGCGGGCGCGGGATCGGGCCACCGTGTCGTGGCGAGGCGCCGGCGCAGGTCGTCGACGTCATCGTCGGGGATGACGACCTCGAACGGCTCGACGTGCGGCTCGTTCGGCATCACGTACCCCAGCGGCCCGGATCACCCACCTCGGTAGCTTGGCAGGCGTGACGACGTTCGCCGAGCGGCTGGTCCGCTTCGACACCTGCTTCAACTTCCGCGACCTCGGCGGCTACGAGACCGCCGACGGCGGTCGGGTGCGCTGGAGGATGTTGTACCGGGCCGACACGCTGCACCGCCTCGACGGAGACGACCTGAACCTGTTCCTCGACCTGGGCCTGCGGTCCGTCGTCGACCTGCGCTCGCAGAACGAGCTGGACGACCACGGGCGCATCCGGCACGACGGCGCGCCGATCGTGCACCACGTGCCAGTCATCGACGTCGTGGGCGGGCCGAAGCGGGTCATCGAACGTGCGCCGGACGAAACATGGTCGGTGGGCGAGGGCTACGTCGCCATGGCCGACGAGGGGCGCCGGGCGATCGGCGAGGCCGTTTCCCTGCTCGCCCACCCCGGCGCCCTTCCCGCCGTGTTCCATTGCACGGCCGGGAAGGATCGGACGGGCATCCTGGCGGCGATCATCCTCAGCGCCCTCGGCGTCCGCGACGAGGACATCGTCGACGACTACATGATGACGGACCAGTCACGGGCGGCGCGGAACGCATACCTCCAGGTCCACGAGCCCGACTACTACGCGTTCCTGACCAACCTTCCCGACTCCGTCCGCGAGATGCAGGCCGACGCCATGCCCACGCTGCTGGCGTGGATGCGCGGCCGGTACGGGTCGGCGACCGCATATCTCCTGGCCAGCGGCGTCGACGAGCGCCGCCTGACGGCGTTGAAGGCCGACCTCGTCGAGACCTGACCGGTCGCCTAGAGGCCGAGCGTCCATCCGCCATCCCCGCGCCGCAGCCAGCCCGACGACGCCCACGTCCCCCCGTCGACGTGGATGGTGTCGCCGGTGACGTAGTCGGACATGTTCGAGCACAGCCACACCACTGTGCTGGCACACTCCTCGACGAGCCCCTCCCGGCCGAGCGGCACGACCCTGGACCACTCCTCCGACGAGTCGGGCCACCCGGTCGGGTCGACCGGACCGGTGCGGTTGCCCCGCAGGCCGGGGGTGACGGTGTGGTCGGGGGCGATGCAGTTGACCCTGACCCGGTGCTCCGCGAGCTCCAGCGCCATGGTGCGGGTGAAGCTGACCATCCCCGCCTTGCACGCGGCGTACACCGCGTACATGGGGGCCGCCCGGAACGCCTCGATGCTGGCGACGTTGACGATCGACCCGCCGTTGCCGGCGTCGATCATTGCCCGCGCAACCTCCTGCGTGGCCACGAACATGCTGATGAGGTTGATCTCCACGTGCCGGCGCATGCTCGGCTCGGGCATGGTCACGAACGGCCCGCCGCGCACCCCGCCGGCGTTGTTCACCAGGATGTCGACGCGCCCGAAGCGATCGAGCGTGGCCGCAACCGCACCCCGGACCTGGTCGCCATCCATGACGTCACACGGGATGCCCAGTGCGCGGCGCCCCAGCCGTTCGATCGCCGCCTGCGTCGCAGCGCAGCGCTCGGGCACCACGTCGAGCACCGCGACGTCGGCACCGAAGCGCGCCAGGCCCAGGGCCACGCCCTGGCCGATGCCCCCGCCGCCCCCGGTCACGACCGCGGCCCGTCCTGTGACCAGGATGTCGGCCGGCTCGATGGCGGTGTTCTCGACATCCCGCGCCAGGGCCATCAGCTCCACGTGATCCACGGAAACCCCCTTGTCGCCGGGCGCCGCGGCCGGTCAGGCGGCCTTGGCGGCCGGGTCGACGCCCATGAGCCTCGCGAGGTTGGCACCCATCACCTTGCGCTTGTCGTCCTCCGGCAGCCCCTCGAGCTCGTCGACGAACGTGACGGGGTCGAACAGGCCCTCCGGGTGCGGGTAGTCGGATCCGAACACCACGTTGTCGGCCCCGATCAGCTTCACGAGACCGACGGTGTCCTCCTCGTGGAAGGGGTGGACGAAGATCGACCGCTTGAACGCCACCATGGGATCCTCGTCGAACAGCTTGGGCGACCGCTCGTAGAGCCGCTCGAGCTTCCGCACCAGCGGCCGCACCCAGGCGCTGCCGTTCTCCACCGGGACGAAGCGAACGTCCGGGAAGCGGGTGGCGAGCCCGTGCCCGATGATCGACGCGACGACATCGCTGATGGTGCGGTTGTCGGCACCGACGATCGCGGCGAAGGCGGACCGCTTGCGGTCGAACGGCAGGAACTCGCCGTCGTGTCCCTCCCACTCGTTCAGGTAGCGCTGGAAGCCGCTGTCGGAGGCGTGCATGCCGACGAGCACGCCCGACTCCTGGACCCGCGCCCAGAACGGGTCGAACTCCTCGAGGGCGAACGAGCGGCGGCGGCCGTTGTAGTCGGGCACCGGCGCCGGGCGGACGAGGATGGCGCGGGCGCCGTGGTCGAGCACCCAGTCGAGCTCGCGGAGGGCCTCGTCGAGGATCGGCAGCGTGACGATCGGCGTCGGGAAGATGCGGCCCTCGAACTCGAACGTCCAGTGCTCGTGCATCCACTGGTTGAGGGCGTGGATGACGACGTGCGTCGCCCTCGGGTCGTCGGCGAGGCGCTCCTCGAGCAGGCTGGCCAGCGTCGGCCACATCATCGCCCGGTCGATGCTGAGCTCGTCCATGAGGACCACGCGGTCCTCGGGGTTGAAGAAGGCCGGGACCGAGGGGATGTACTTCGGCGGCGGCGCCGGCTCGATGTCGCCCTCGGCCGCCCGGGTCTTCGACGCCGGGTTCTTCAGCTTGAACTCGAGCTCCTGCGCCCCGGGCGGGGCCACCACGTTGAACGTGGGGTTGGGGATGTACTCGCTGATCTTGTTCTTCAGCGCGATCTTCGTCCGGCCGTTGACCTCCACGTACCTGACCACGCCCGCATAGGCCACCGGCAGGTACCTCGTGAAGGCATCCGGGGTCTCGTACATGTGGTTGTCGGCGTCGAAGACCAGGTAGTCGAGCTTGCGGGACATCGCCACTCCCCCACCGAACGCCTGAAACGACGCGTACTCTACCCGGCCACAATCTGACCGCATCTAGATACAGAGGGTGGGCGGCCATCGGTCGCTCGGCCGTTCCTGGCGCCGAAATGGTTGGCCAGCAACCACTTCGGCGCCGGGAACCCTCAGTAGCTCGGGTTGGAGGTGCTGCCGCTCGAGCCCGTGCCGGACGTCCCTGAGCTGCCGCTCGACTGTTCCGACATCACCGCGTGCCAGGTGAACTGCTGGCCGTTGAAGTCGTCGGAGAAGTCGTTGCCGGTGACCTTGCCCTTCGAGTCCTCCGTGAAGGTGTAGAGGGGCTTGCCGTCGTCGGTGACCTGCTTGGTGCCGTCGGGGCGCGTGATCACCGCGAGGTCGGCGACGCCGGTCGCCGCCGTGGGCGTGCCCGAGCCCGGCTGCAGGGGCTTCCAGAACGACTCGCAGGCGTCCGTGCACAGGATCATGCCGCTCGCCTCCTGTTCCGGGGTGTACAGCGCCATCCCGTTCCGGTCGACGAGGACGTCGCCGACGCCGGCGACATGCTCGACCGAGACGGTGTCGGAGCTGCTGGCGGGGCTCGACCCGGACGTCTCACTGTTGTTGCTGCCGCCGCTCGAGCCGCACGCACCGAGGGCGAGGGCGGCGCCGGCGATCGCTGCGGATGTCAGTAGTCGCTTCATGTCATGCATCTCCTTGGGTAGGGGGAAGGGGGGCGGAGGGCGACCCGGTGCGCGCCGACCAGCGGCTCGGCTACCAGCGGGCCTTCGGCGCCTTGCCGGAGAACCGGGCGGCCAGCGAAGCGGCCAGCAGGACGACGGCGGCCAACTCGGTCGCCTTGGCGTTGGCGATCGCCGTCGGGTCGTAGCCCGGCTCCTGGAAGCCGAACAGCGGCCTGCGCTCGCTCACGAGCAGCAGCACGAACGAACCACCGGCGAGGGCGATTCCCCCGGCCGTCACCAGGGCGACGAGGGCGCCGGCCCACCGGCCGACGAGGTGCTCGATCGGCGCGAGCAGAGCGACGCCGATCACCATCGCCGCCACGAAGTTCACGATGAACAGGGTCCCGATGGTCGGGATCGCCGAATACGACTCGTTGTACTGCTGGAGGTGGATGGCTCCGACCGCCAGGATGGCCAGGGCGCCGAGGCCGCGGCCGACGAGCCAGGCCCAGGGCGGCACGCCATGGCGGCCGCGAGCGGCGGGGAGGACTCCGGGGCGGGGGCTGGTCTGCGTGTGCATAACGGGAGATACCTGGCTCCGGCTCGGCCGGGATCTCGGCGGCGACAGATCCACGCGAGAGATCCATGCGGGGCGCATCGGCGGTAGAAGACAGTGTGTGGAATGCGTCCGACGAGGCACTGGTTGCCGGCTACGCCACGGGTGACCCCGACGTCGCCCGCGTGTTCGTGCGCCGCTTCCAGGACCGCGTCTACGGGCTCGCACTGGCCATAACCCGCGACCGGCAGGCCGCCCAGGAGGTGGCCCAGGACGCGTTCCTGCGCGCGTGGCGCTACGGCGCCAGCTACGACCCCCGCCGGGGTTCGGCCACCGCCTGGCTCCTCCGCATCACCCGCAACGCCGCCCTCGACTACGTGCGGACCAGCCAGCGGCGAGTCGACCACGTGGCCGCCGACGCAGACAGAGTGATCGACGACATGGCGGGCGACGCCGACGTGGCCAGCCCCATCGGCGACCTGGCCGCGGTCGCCGACGGCCTGCGGTCGCTGCCGACCGAGCAGCGCGAGACGCTGATGGCGGCCGCCTACTACGGGTTGACCACACGGGAGATCAGCGACGCGTGGGACATCCCGCTCGGGACCGTGAAGACGCGGCTCCGCCTGGCACTCGCCAAGCTGCGGGACCTGTTCGCAGGGGTGGCGCCATGAGGGTCATGGACTGCGCCGACGTGGCCGAGGTTGCGCCCGAGCTGGCGCTCGAGATCCTCGGCGGCGCCGAGCGGGCCGCCGCGATCGCCCACCTCGAGGGCTGCGTCTCGTGCCAGCAGCTGGTGGACACGCTCGCGGCCGACGCCGACCGGTTGCTCATGCTCGCGCCGAGCGCCGAGCCACCGGCCGGGTTCCAGGACCGGGTGCTGACGTCCCTGACGCAGGTTGCGCAGCCCGAGGCCCCGCCCGCACGAAGCCCCGCCGCCCGAACCCCCACTCGGCGGGCCCGGGCCCGTACCCGCGGCGTTGCGATGCTCGCGCTCGCGGCCAGCGTCGCACTCGTCGCCCTGGCACTGGGCCTGGGCCCCGCGGCCCGGCCCAGCCCCGCGGGGGCGGAGATGCGCACGGGTGCCGGAGAGGTGGTCGGGCACGTGTTCGTGCACGGCGAGCCCGAGGCGGCGCTGTTCATGACGCTGCCCGGCTGGACCGATCAGGTCGAGCGCTACGCGCCACCGGATCAGACCTATGACCTCCGCATCGAGCGCGGCGATCACGCACCGCGTGTCGTGCCGCTCGACCTGGAGCACGATTCGTCGTGGGGCGCCACCCTCGACGTCGATCCGGACAGCATCACGGCCGTCGCCGTCGTCGACAGCCAGGGACACGTCTGGTGCGAGGCCGAGCTTTGACGCGACCCCGGGTGGGTAGCGTCCTGCCATGAAACGCACCATCACCGGCCGAGCTGGGGCCCGCCGCATGACCCTGGGCGAACTCCGGCAGTTCGTCTCGTCCATCGACGGCCTGCCCGACGATGCGCTGATCAAGACCCAGGTGACCTGGCGCAAGCACCTCGTTGCCGTCACGGTCGAGGAGGACGACGTGGGCTTCCGTGACTACGTCAAGGCCGTCGGGTCCAAGGGTGACGCGGAGCGACGCAAGCCGGCTGAGCGGTCGCCCTCCCGATCGGCCGAGCTCTCCAGCAAGTAGCGGCCGCGCCGGCTCAGACGGCGAAGATCCCGTCGACCACCAGCAGGACGGCCGCGACCACCGCGGCCGCGGCCGTCGCTCGAGTCGCCCAGCGGAGGGTCCGGCCGCTGACGCCGCCCACGCCCACCCGGGCGGCGACGACCGTGAGCAGCCCCACGGTGAGCGCCAGCGCCAGCGCGACGACACCCCCACCCCGGTCGGCGTGCGCGCTCAGGGCCAGGAACACCAGGGCCGGGCCCGCAACCAGCGGCACGGCGACCGGCACCAACGCCGCACGGCGGCCCGGCAGTGCGGGCTCCGGCGAGGGCGCAGGCCGCACGAGCGCGACCGCGCCGGCGACGGCCCCGACCGCGCCCGCGGCGATCCGGAACGCCGGTGCGCTGACGTCGAGCGCGTCGAGGAGCGGGCCGCTCGCCAGCGAGATCAGGTAGACGGCAAGCCCGCCCGCCGCCCCGCCGAGCGCCGCCACCACCGCGACGTCGCGCGGGGATCGGTCGCGTCTCGGCACACCGAGCGCGACCCGGCCCGCATTGGCGACGGCGACCAGGGCGACGAGCCAGAGCCAGGCCGATGGCGCCGGTTGCGACGGAACGACCGATCCCGCGGTCCCGGCCGCGGCGCCGCCGCCGGCCGCCGCATCGACGATGGCGACCGTGCGCAGCAGTGCGGACAGCGCATGCTGCTGGTCGTCCATGCGCGTCTCGCCGTCCCGGAACCAGGCGCCCTGCACGCGGTCGGGCGCCGCCGCGTCACGCGCCTCGTCGGCGTCCGACTGGCGCCGCATCGCGAGCCCGGCGATGCACGTCGCGCGGTCGGCCAGCGGGGCGCGCAGGTCGGCCAGCCGGGAGTCGGACTCAGCCACCCGCCACAGGCCGGTGAGGCCCTCCCCCACCACCCCGTAGCCGCCGCCGCGGGGGACGTGCGGACCCCTGACGACCACGCCCCACGGTCCGAACCGCTGGCTCACCCATCGCACCTGCGAGCCGAACAGGCCCGCCTGGCGCCGCGCGTAGGCCAGCTCCGCGTCGGTCAGCGGCTGGCCGTCCCCCCGCTCCTCGAAGGCGACGGTCTCCGCCAGCCCGTAGGCGGCCCAATGGTCGGGGATCGGCGGCCAGAGGTCCTCGTCGACGTCGCGCCTGGTGGCGAGGTACGCGCCGATGCGAGTGGCGGTGTCGCCCCAGCCCTCCCCGGGGAACAGGCGGTGCAGGCGGGCCAGTGCCCAGTAGGCCTCGCCCGTGTAGTACTTCGAGTACACGCCGGGCACGGGACGCCCGGCGCCGGCGTCGTAGAAGGCGAGCACAGCACCCGAGGGCTCGGTCTGGGCCACGAGGAACCGGCCAAGCTGGCGCAGCAG
>DATFVX010000243.1:0-17662 GCA_035259985.1 Acidimicrobiales bacterium
CCCAGCACAGGCCGACCTGGCGGTCGATGTGGTAGCCGGGCAGGTCGAACGTGGTCGAGCAGGGGAGAGGCAGTACCTCGTTGGTGATGTCGCTCACTGGTTCCTCCGTAGGAGATCCTTGGCGATGGCGGTCGTCTGCAATTCGTCGGTGCCGGCGTAGATCTGGAGGACCTTGGCGTCCCGGGCCAGCTGCTCGACCTGGACCTCCGCCATGTAGCCGTTGCCGCCGAACAGCTGGACCGCCTCGAGCGCCACGTCGGTCGCCGCCCTCGCCGTGTAGAGCTTCATCGCCGACGCCTCCGCCAGGGTGAACCCCTGGCCGGCCGCCGTGGCCTCGATGACCCGGAAGACCAGGTTCTCGGTGTTGAGGCGGGCGACCTCCATGCGGGCGAGCTTGTCCTGGATGAGCTGGAAGTCGCCGATGGGCTGGCCGAACTGCACCCGGTCCCGGGCGTACGCCACACACAGGTCGAGGCACTGGGAGATGATCCCCAGCGCCATCGCCGCCACCCCCGACCGCTCCTGGAGGAAGGTCGCCTTGGCCGCCGTCCGGCCGCCGGCCTCCACGTCCTCGGACCCGCCGATCAGCCGGTCCCGTCCCACCCGGACGTCGGTCAGGAACAGCTCGCCGGTGGGCGAGGAGTGCATGCCCATCTTCTTGAGTGGCTTGGACTGCTCCAGCCCCGGGGTGCCGGCGTCGAGGACGAAGCTCAGGATCTTGCGCTCGGCGGGCGGGTTGCCCTCGTCGAGCTTGCAGATGAACACGATCGTGTCGGCGTAGGGGCCGTTGGTGATGAACGTCTTCGAGCCGTTGAGGACGTACTCGTCGCCGTCCCGCCGGGCCGTCGAGCGCATCGAACCGAAGGCGTCGGACCCGGAGCCTGGCTCGGTGATGGCCCACGAGCCGATCGCCTCCATCGTGAGCAGCGGTAGGGCCCAGCGCTCCTTCTGGGCGACCGTTCCCCGCGACAGGATGGCTGCGGCGGTGAGCCCCATCGACACCCCCATCGCCGTGACCATGCCCGGGCTCCAGCGGGAGAGCTCGATGATGGGGATGATCTGGAACGCGGCGGCGTTGGCGGCCTCCTGGGGATCGCGGCTTCCGCCTTCGTCGGCATCAACCGTGTCCCCGGCCTTCTCGCGGGCGATCTGGCGCGCGAACCGGTCCCGCGCCATCGCGTCCATCCCGAAGGTCGCGAACAGCTTGCGGATGATGTCGTACGGCGGCAGGTCGCCGTGCTCGAGCTCGCGGTGGTGGGGCACGAGCTCCTTCTCGATGAAGTCCCGCACCGCCGCCCGAACCATCTGCTGCTCGTCAGTCCATTCGATCACACACGGGACAGTACGGGTCGGTTGCAGACCGACACCATCAGGGGCCGCAGTCGGGTGTCGGGCCGGACTGTGGCAGGCGCTCCCGGAGATGGCATCCTGTAGGGACCCCCAGGGACGTTCCGAGGAGCATCTGCGTGTCATTTCGCGTCAAGGATCGGGTGGTCTATCCCCACCACGGCGCCGCCATCATCGAAGCCACCGAGAGGCGGACCATGCCCGATGGCGAGGAGAAGGACTTCTTCGTCCTCCGCATGACCCACGGCGATCTGGTCCTCAAGGTCCCTGTCGACAAGGCCGAGGAGATCGGGATGCGCTACCCGATCAGCGTCGAGGACGTGGAGGACGTGTTCGAGGTGCTCGCCAAGAAGGACGTGCGCGAGCCCACCAACTGGTCCCGGCGGTTCAAGAACCACCAGGAGAAGCTCAAGTCGGGCGACGTGTACCAGGTGGCCGAGGTGGTGCGGAACCTGGCGCTGCGCGACAACGACAAGGGACTGTCCGCCGGCGAGAAGTCGATGTTCGTCAAGGCGCGCCAGGTGCTCGTGTCCGAGCTGGCGTTCGCCCTCGACATCAGCGAGGACGACGCCATGGATCGGCTCGCCAAGACCATCGCCTGACGCCCTCGGCGGGCCGGACACCCGGAGGCGAGGCCGTGAGCGAGGCACGCGAGGAAACCAGCGCTGCACCCCTCCCGCAGCCCCCGGGTCCCCCTCGGGACCGCCGCACGCCGCTGATCATCGCCGCCGGCCTGGTCCTGCTGGCGGCCGCGATCGGTGTGGGCGTAGCGCTCTTCGCGGGCGACGACGACGAGGCCGAGCCGTCCCCGAGCACGGACGCTCCCCCGGCGGTGTCGGAGCGCGGTGACGGCCCCTCCACCATCGGCGCGCCGGACGGCACGACCACCACTACCACGGCCCCGGCGGAGCCGATCGACGGGCTGGCCGTGGTGGAGAGCGGCTTCTCGGCCTACCAGGGCTTCGACGGGCCCGCCGGCTCGTATGGCCTGGTCCTCGAGAACACGACGGGCCAGCCGATCACGTTCTTCGCCGTCCGGGTCGTGGTCTACGACACGAACGACACGGTCGTCGGCACCTACCACCACGACGTGGCGGTGGTGAACCCGGGCACCAGGCTGGGGCTGGGGGCGGAGATCGGCGACCCGCTGCCCCACGGCATCGGCCGGATCGACGTCCGGGCCGAGAAGGGTGAGGGGGGACCCGCTCCCCGGGGCACGTTCACCGTCGGCGGCGTCTCCACGTCCTCGGACGAGTTCGGCGTCTACACGACGTTCGTGGTGTCGTCGAGCTACGACACGGAGCTCCAGCTCGCGCACGCCTACGCCGTGTACCGCGACCCGGCCGGCCGCATCGTCGGCGGCGCCAACGGCCTGATCGACCGCGTCCCGCCCCGAGGCCGGGTGGCCGGCGAGGTGACCGCGTTCGACGTGGTCCCCAACGTGGCCCGGGCCGAGGTCTACGTCGACACCGGCTTCCGCTGACGGCCCGTCCGCGTCCGGCCCTACGAGGCCCCCGGGAGGCCCGGCTGGCCGCCGGCCGCCTCGCGCTTCCGCCACGCCATGCCGGCCAGCGCCTCCAGGACCACGCGGTGGGCGTTGTTGACGGTGTTGTCCGAGACGTCGTACGGCGGCGACACCTCGACCACGTCGAGAGCGACGAGGTTCGCGTCCGTCGCCAGGCGGCGCACGGTCCGCAACAGGTCGGCGGGCGCCATCCCGCCCGGCTCGGGTGTGCCGGTGCCGGGCGCGAACGCGGGATCGAGGACATCGATGTCGACGGAGACGTAGAGGTGCTCGGCGCCGTCGAGCGCCTCGGCGACCGCGTCCTCGATCACGGCCTGCATGCCGCGGTCCCAGATCTCCTGCATGAGGTGCCAGCGCATGCCCTGGGACTGCATCCAGTCGAAGACGTCCTCCGGCGGCCAGTAGCCGCGCAGGCCGACCTGCACGAAGTTCCGGCCCAGCACGGCGCCGGACTCGATCAGGCGCCGCATGGGGGTGCCGTGGCTGGCCAGGTTCCCGTCGATGATGTCGGCGGTGTCGGCGTGGGCATCGAAGTGGACGATGCCGACGTTGCCCCACCCCCGCGCCTCGGCCACGGCGGTCGCGGCCGGCCAGGTGATCGAGTGGTCGCCGCCCACGATCACCGGGACGATCCCACGGCTGGCCACCTCGCCGACGAGGGCCCTGATGTTGGCGTGGCCTGCCTCCGTCTGCCCGTGGGGGCAGTGGGCGTCGCCGAAGTCGACCACCTCGAGCCAGTCGAAGATCTCGATGCCGAGGTCGAGGTGGTAGGAGCCCGGCATGTAGGCGCTGGCCCGGATGGCCCGGGGCCCGAAACGCGCTCCCGGCCGATTGGTAGTCGACACGTCGAACGGGGCACCGACGATGGCCACGTCGGGTCGCCAGGAGTCGAGCTGCTCGGGCTCGGTGAGCCAAGGCCGGTGAGCGAACGTGGCGAGACCGGCGTGCTCGAGATCGAGCTGCTCTCGCATCCTGGGCGGCAGGTCGCGCTCCGGCCCGGATCGCGGTTCGCTCATGGTCCAGTCAACGTACCGGAGCGGGCCCCCGACTTGATCCATCAATCCAGTTTGATGTAATCAGGAGGGGTGACCGATTCACCGGAGGCGACCGCATCGGAGCCCCCCGAGTTCTTTCGGCTGGCGGGTCATCCCCTGCGGTGGCGGCTGTTGGGTGAGCTGGCCCGCAGCGACCGCACGGTGAGGGAGCTGTGCGGCCTGGTGGAAGAACCGCAGAACCTCGTCTCGTACCACCTCGGCAAGCTGCGCCGGGCGCAGCTGGTGTCGGGCCGGCGCAGCTCGGCCGACGGCCGGGACACCTACTACCGGGCCGACCTCGGTCACGTGGCAGGGCAACTGACCGCGACCGGCGCGGCGTTGCACCCTGCGCTGCGGCTGGTCGCCCAGAACGGAGCGCTGGCGGATGCCGGCAGGGTGCGGGTGCTGTACCTGTGCTCGGGCAACAGCGCGCGTTCGCAGATGGCCGAGGCCCTGACCAACGACTGGTCCGGCGGCGTGGTGGTGGCGCGCAGCGCGGGCCTCCGCCCGAAGCCGCTGCATCCCCATGCCATCCGGGTGATGCGGGAGCTCTACGGCATCGACATCGCCGGGCAGCGCTCGAAGCACCTCGACGTCTTCGGCCGGCAGCGGTTCGACGAGGTGATCAGCCTCTGCGACCTGGTCCGTGAGGCGTGCCCCGAGCTGCCCGGCCATCGCGAGGCCGTCCACTGGAGCATGGCCGATCCCTCCGCCGGGCACGACGACGACGCATCCAGCTACCGAGCGTTCCAGCAGACGGCGGCCGAGCTGGGGACCCGCATCGGGTTCCTGCTCGCCGCGGTCGCCAACCGCCGAACGGCGGCCTGACAACAAGGACCTGACAACAAGGAGCAGTGAGATGACCACATCCGACAACGGCGAGATGGTCAACGTCCGCTACATGGTCGACGACGTCGACGCCGCCCTGGACTTCTACACGACCCACCTCGGCTTCAGCGTGCGCATGTCGGCCGCACCGGCGTTCGCGGACGTCATCCGGGGCCACCTGCGGCTGCTGCTGAGCGGCCCGGCCAGCTCGGCCGGACGCCCGATGGCCGACGGCGAGAAGCCCGGCCCCGGCGGCTGGAACCGGATCCACTTCATCGTCGACGACATCTCGGGCGAGGTCGCCCGCCTGAAGGCCGAGGGCCTGCACTTCCGGAACGAGATCGTGACCGGGCCGGGCGGAAAGCAGATCCTGCTCGAGGACCCCTCCGGCAACTACGTCGAGCTGTTCCAGCCCGCAGGCTCCTGACGTCGTTGGCCATGCGGGCGATGCCGACCCGTTCTCGCGCCCGGATTGGTCGTCCGAGCGACCAATCCGGGCGCGAGAACGACGGGGGCTGCCGGGTCGCTCACCCCGTGCCGTAGCGCAGGTGGACGACGCCGTTGCGGAAGCGCCGGTCGTCGAGGAGCTCGAGGTCGATCCGAACACCGCCGGGCAGACCCGGCTTGCCGCCGCCCACGACGACCGGGAACAGGAACAGGTTGACCTCGTCGACCAGGCCGGCGCGGAACGCGTGCGCGGCCAGGTCGGGCCCGCTGATCGACAGGTCGCGGTCGGCGGCGTCCTTGAGCCGCCGGACCGCCCCGGGGTCGAACTCGCGCTCGAGCCGGGTGCGCGGCGTCGAGACGGCCTCGAGCGTGCGGGAGTAGACGACCTTGTCGGCGGCACGCCACACCTCGGCGAAGTCGGCCTCGGCGGGCGGAACATCGGGTCCGTCGCCCACGGTCTGCCAGACGGCCATGGTCTCGTACATCCGCCGGCCGTAGAGGTGGATGCCGATGGGCCGCGCGAGGTCGTTGACGAACGCGTGGACCTCGGCATCGGGCATCGCCCAGTCGAACCGGCCCTTCTCGTCTTCGATGTAGCCGTCGAGGGACGTGATCGCGATGTAGGTGAGCTTGGCCATGGTGCCTCCGGGTCAGGGTGTTCGGCCCCTGTTGTGACGGTGGCGGGGCCGGAAAGTGCTCACCCCTCGTCGTGGGTACTCCGGCCCCGGGACGCGCCCGGCGTCGGCTGTCACAGCCGGCCTCGCTCGCTTGTCTTCCCTGTGTAGCGAACGAGAAAGGAGTCGCCATGAAGGTATTCGTCGCCGGCGCCACGGGTGCGCTCGGCACGCAGCTTGTTCCCCTGTTGGTTGCCAACGGGCACCAGGTCGTCGGGATGACGCGCACGGACGCCAAGCGCGACCAGCTCCGCAGCCTCGGCGCTGAGCCCGTCGGGGCCGACGCGCTGGATGCCGAGGCCGTGGGTCAAGCGGTCGGCGGGGCAGAGCCCGACGTGATCGTCCACGAGCTCACCGCCATACCGGCGAAGATCAACATGCGCCACTTCGACCGCGAGTTCGCGCTCACCAACAGGCTGCGCACCGAAGGCACCGATCACCTGCTGTCGGCGGGCCGGGCTGCGGGCGTGAAGCGATTCGTCGCCCAGAGCAACGCCACCATGTACGCCCCCACCGGTGGGCAGATCAAGCGGGAGGACGATCCGCTCGACGACCACGCCGCTCCGGAGATGCGTGAGGGGAACGCCGCGCTTCGCCACCTCGAAGCGGCCGTCACGGGTGCGCAGTGGACGAACGGGGTCGCGCTGCGCTACGGCTGGTTCTACGGCCCCGGCACCTCCATCGCCCTCGATCCCCTCGGCAGCCAGATCGAGCTGCTCCGGAAGCGCCAGCTGCCCATCGTCGGCGGGGGCACCGGCGTGTGGTCCTTCATCCACATCGAGGACGCCGCGGCGGCAACGGTTGCCGCAGTCGAGGGCGGGCCCGCCGGCATCTACAACGTCGTCGACGACGAACCGGCGCCCGTGTCCGAATGGCTCCCGGTGCTGGCGGCGGCCGTCGGTGCGAAGCGACCGTGGCGGGTGCCGCGTTGGGTCGGGCGGCTCGCCGCCGGCGAGTGGGGCACGGCGGTCATGACCGAGATCCCTGGTGCCTCGAACGACAAGGCCAAGCGCGAGTTGGACTGGCACCTGCGCTACCCGAGCTGGCGGCAGGGGTTCGCCAAGGGGCTCGGCTGACGTGGCCGAACTGCTCGACGAGCTGCGGCCACGGGCCTTCGCCATCGCCTACCGGATGCTCGGCAGCGTGACCGAGGCCGAGGACGTCGTGCAGGAGGGGCTCTTGCGCCTGCACGGCGTCCTCCAGTCGGGCGAGAAGATCGAGGTGCCGGAGGCCTACCTGGCGACCATCGTCACGCGGCTCGGCATCAACCGCCTCCGCTCGGCACAGATGCAGCGCGAGACCTACGTCGGCGAGTGGCTGCCCGAGCCTGTGGTCACCGGGGGTCTGGACGATCCCGCCGCCCACGCGGAGATGTCGGACTCGCTGTCGCTCGCCTTCCTCGTCCTGCTCGAGCGTCTCTCGCCCGAGCAACGCGCCGTGTTCCTGCTGCGGGAGGTGTTCGACTACGGCTATGACGTCATCGCCAAGATCGTCGGCAAGAGCGAGGACGCGTGTCGGCAGCTGGCGGTGCGGGCCCGCCGCCAACTCGAGCAGGACAGGCCGCGCTTCGAGGCCTCGCGCCAGGCCCAGGACGAGCTGGCGCGCAGGTTCCTGACCGCCGCGCAGACGGGCGACCTCGAGGGGCTGGAGGCCCTGCTGGCCCACGACGTCGCCCTGCACGGTGACGGTGGCGGCAAGGTGCGGGCGATCGCGCACCCGCTGTTCGGGCGCCGCCGGGTGGCGAGGACGGTGCTGAACTGGGTCCGGGTCGTCATGGGCATCGAAGGCGTCTCGATCCGGCCGGTCGAGGTGAACGGCCATCCCGGCGCGTTGGGCCTCGACGGGCAGGAGCGGATCCTGTTCGCGCTGTCGCTCGACATCGCCGACGGCCAGATCCAGGACATCCGCGGGATCGTCAACCCCGACAAGCTGCGCCACCTCGGGCCCGTGTCCGACCTTCTCCCGGCACGGCTGTCCCCGGGGCCCGCGTAGCTCGCGATGAGTTCGCGGGCGCCGTTCGGTCAGACTCTCCAAGAGCATTGGCGCCAGATGAGATCGGAGGACCCCATGGCCTTTCGTCCCTACCTTTTCTTCGGCGGCAACTGCCGGGATGCGTTCACCCGCTACCAAGAGATCTTCGGCGGCGAGCTGACGCTGCTGACGATGAAGGACGTCCCCGGCGAGCAGCCGCCCGCCGACAAGGCCGACATGATCATCCATGCCGCCCTCACCGTCGGCGACGACCTGCTGATGGCGTCCGACGATCCGATGTCCGACAGCTTCGGTCCCGTCCAGGGGATGATGGTGAGCTACGACGCCGCCGACACCGCGGACGCCAAGCGCGTCTTCGATGCGCTCGCGGACGGTGGCAGCGTCACCCAGGCGCTCGAGCCGACCTTCTTCTCCGAGGCCTTCGGCATGTGCGTCGACCGGTTCGGTACGCCTTGGATGGTCGTCGCCCCGCAGCCGCAGCAGCCGTCCTGACACGATCGGGCGTAGGGAGTGGGCGTAAGAGGACTCGAACCTCTGACCTCACGCGTGTGAAGCGTGCGCTCTAACCAGCTGAGCTATACGCCCGGGGGCAGTGAACTGTACCAAGGCCGGAAACGGGCACCTGCGTCCGGGCCCCTGCCGGTCAGTCGCCGCCCACCGGCGCCACGGTGTCGAGCGCGAGCGCGTCCTCGAGCAGTGCCAGCGCCCGCAGGACCACGACGTCCCCGTGCTGGGGCCCCACGACCTGCAGCCCCACCGGCATGCCGTCGGCGGTGAAGCCGGCGCAGACCGAGCCGGCCGGCGACCGGCTCATGTTGAAGGGATAGGTGTAGCCCACCCAGTTGATATCGGGCTCGCCGTCGATGGTGCCCGGCTCGCCGACGCGCGGGAGCTGGCCGGCGACCGTCGGCGACAGCAGCAACGAGACCCCGTGGAACAGGTCCACGAGGGCCAGGTTGAGCGTGTGGCAGGCGTCGAGGGCCTCGATGACCCGGCCGGGACCGACGGACGTGCGTGCCCATTCGACCAGCGCGACGAGCCCGGGATCGATGCGGCTCCACACGGCGTCGTCGGCCCGGAACCTGTCCAGCGATCGCAACGACGCCGCACCGACCAGGACCAGCCAGTCCTGGATCGGGTCGGCGTCGAACGGCCCCTCGATCGCTACGACCTCGGTCCCCAGCCCCTCGAGTCGCGCGATCGCCGCCTCGCACACCGCCAGCACCTCGGAATCGGCCTTCCGGTAGCCCAGGGTGGGTGCCCATGCCACCTTGCGAGGCGGGTTGAGCCCCTCGACCGACCGCGACCACGAGCCCTCGGGCAGCGGCAGCGACACGAGGTCGGTCGGCTCCGGTCCGACGACGCAGTCGAGCGCCAGCGCCGCGTCGCGGATGCCGCGGGTCATGACCCCCCTCGTGGACAGCATGGGCCAGCCCGGCGGATCGCTCCCGCCCATCGGCACGCGCCCGAGCGACGGCTTGAAGCCGGTCAGGCCCGTGGCCGACGCCGGAATCCGGATCGATCCCCCGCCGTCGGACCCGGTCGCCAGCGGCACCAGCCCGGCCGCCAGTGCCGCGGCCGATCCCCCGGACGAGCCGCCGGCCGAGCGCTCCAGCGACCAGGGGTTGTGCGTGGCGCCGAACTGCTCGTTGACCGTGTCGGCCTTCCAGCCGAACTCCGGGGTGTTGGTCTTGCCCACGACCACGCAGCCGGCGGCGCGCAGCCGCTCCACCAGCGGCGAGTCACCGGCGGCGGGCTCGCCACCGGCATAGGCCGTGGAACCCTTCGTGGTGACGAACCCGGCCGCGTCCTCGAGGTCCTTGACCGCCAGCGGGACCCCCGCCAGCGGCCCCGCGTCCTCGCCGCCGGCGATCCGGTCATCGATCGCTGCCGCCTCGGCGAGCGCCGACTCGCCGTCCAGCGCAACGAAGGCGCCCAGCTCGGCGTCGTGGCGGTCGATCCGGTCGAGGGCGGCCTGCACGACCTCGCGGGCTGACAGGGACCGGGCCGCCACCTGCTTGGCGATCTCGGCGACGGTGGTGCGGCGAAAGTCCATCGCGCCGCACGCTAGTGGCGGCGGGCCAGGGCGCTCAGGGCGATGCTTCCAGCAGCGCCATGAGCCGCTCGAGGCCGGCGACGCGGCTGCCCTTGAGGAGGATCGCGTCGCCCTCGCCGACGGGCCCGAGCGCCCGTGGGACATCGTCGACGCCCCCCACCGTGGTTCCGCCGTAGGCCCCCACGCCCACCCCGATGACCTCCACGCCGAGGTCCCGGGCCAGCGCCCCCATCGCCCGATGATCGGCGTCGCTCGACCGGCCCAGCTCGGCCATCAGGCCGAGCACCGCCACCCGGCGCCGGGCGGGTAGCCGGACCAGGGCGCGCAGCGCCGCCGCCATCGACGTCGGGTTGGCGTTGTACGCGTCGTTCACCACGAGCGCGCCGGACGGCAGCCGGACCAGGTCCATCCGCCAGCGCGACAGCGAGGCGGTCCCCAGCGCCTCCGCCACCCCCGCCGGCGGGATGCCGCACACCAGCGCGGACGCCGCCGCTGCGAGGGCGTTGTCGATCATGTGCTCGCCCCGCACCCGCAGCCGTACCAGTGCCCCGCCCCAGGGCGACACGAGGCGAAACGATGGGCGCAACTCGTCGTCGAGTGCGGCGGACTCGGCCCGGACGTCGCCACCCGGGCCGAACGTCACGGTCTCGGCAGACGTGCGGGACGCCATGGCGGCCACCAACGGGTCGCCCGCGTTGAGGACAGCGTGGCCGTCGCTGGGCAACGCCTCGACCAGCTCGCCCTTGGCCGCCGCCACCTCCTCGAGCGTCCCGAACGTCTCGGTGTGCACCGCCGCCACCCGTGTCACCACGCCGACGGTCGGGGCGGCCAGCGCGCAGAGGTGGGCGATGTGGCCCGCGCCGCGGGCGCCCATCTCCACCACCAGGGCCTCGGTGTCGGCGGGGGCGTTCGCCAGGGTCAGCGGCACCCCCAGCTCGTTGTTGAAGGACCCGACGCTCGACGACGTCCGCCAGCGGGCGCCGAGAGCGACGGCCAGCAGGTCCTTGACGCTGGTCTTGCCCACGGACCCGGTGATGCCCACGACGTGTCCCCGCAGCCGGGTGCGGGCATGCCGGCCGACCGCGCCCAGGGCCCCGACCGTGTCGTCGACCTCGATCGCCGTGGCGTCGACGCCGTCGACGGGACCACGCGCCGTCAAGTAGGCGGGAGCGCCCGCAGCGACGGCGCCGGCGACGAACTCGTGGCCGTCGCGGGCGGCGACCACGGGCACGAACAGTTGGCCGGCGACGACCTGGCGCGAGTCGATCGTGGCGCCGGATGCCGTCACGTCGGGGCCGAACAGCACCCCGCCGGTCGCCTTCGCGATGTCGCTCGTGCGTAGGTCCACGGCGCAGCATCATCGCAGGCCGACGTGGCCGTCCCCACCGTGTGCCCGTCCGCTCCCGGGACCCCGTTAGCCTCGCTGGCCATGACCCGCCCAGACCGCGTCCGGCTCGTCGTCCTGTTCGGCGGGCAGTCGGCCGAGCACGAGGTGTCGTGCACCACCGCCGCGCACGTCCTGCGGGCGGTCGATCCCGACCGTTACGACGTCGTGCCCGTCGGCATCACCCGGGAGGGGACCTGGGTGCAGTCCGACGCCGCCCGGTCGGCCCTCGAGCGTGGGGCGGCTGCGCTGTCGCCCCCGCCCGACCGCCTCGAGGCCACCGGGACGGCGGTCGAGCCGTTGCGCACCGTCGCGCCGTCCGCCCACGACCTGCCGGTCGTCGTGCTCCCGCTGCTCCACGGGCCCCACGGCGAGGACGGAACGGTCCAGGGCCTGCTCGAGCTGGCGGGGGTCCCCTACGTCGGCTCCGGCGTCCTGGCCTCGGCGCTGGCGATGGACAAGGTCAAGGCCAAGGAGATCCTCGCGCTCCACGGGCTGCCCCAGGCCGCGTGGGTCGCAGTTCGTGACACCGAGATCGACGGAGCCGCCGGCGCCGTACGCCGCGCGGACCTGCGCTACCCGCTGTTCGTGAAGCCCGCCAACCTGGGGTCATCGGTCGGCGTCTCCAAGGTCCACGAGCCGACCGAGCTCGACGAGGCCGTGTCCCTCGCGGCGACGTACGACGAGTGGCTCGTGATCGAGCAGGGGGTCGACGGCCGGGAGATCGAGGTGGCCGTGCTCGGCAACGCCGAGCCGCGGGCCTCGGTGCCGGGCGAGATCGTCTCCAGCCACGAGTTCTACGACTACGAGGACAAGTACATCGACGACACCTGCGAGCTGCTCGTCCCGGCCCCCCTGGACGAGGCGGCCGCGGCTCAGGTCCGCGCCCTCGCCCTCGACGCCTACCGGGCGCTCCGCTGCGAGGGCATGGCGCGCGTCGACTTCTTCTACGAGGAACGGGAACGGGGTTTCCTGGTCAACGAGGTCAACACCATCCCCGGGTTCACGCCGATCTCGATGTACCCGAAGCTCTGGGAGGCGTCGGGGCTCGCGTACCCCGACCTCATCGACGAGCTCGTGCGCCTCGCGGTCGAGCGGCACGACCACCGCAGCCGCTTCTCCACCAAGCGCTGACACCCGGCCGCGGGGAACCGGCGGCCCGCCTTGGGAGGGCTGCGTGGCTCAGGCCGGCACGAGCGCGGCCCGGAGCAGCGCCAACAGCTCGTCGCGGCGCCGCACCAGGGACACCAGCGTCGGTTCCTCGCCGAAGGCCCGCAGCACCTCGACCTCGGTGGCGAGGCCGGTGACCATCGAGTAGGCCGCGAGCAGGATCAGGCGCGGCTCGTGGCGGCGCATGCGCCCGGCGTCCATCTCGACGGCGAGGAATGCGGCGGCGCGGTCGACGAGCGGCGCGACGGCCGCCAGGAGCCGCGTCGAGGCCGGCGGGCCCAGCCGGCTCACCTCCCGCAGAAAGCCGAGCATCGAGGGGTGGCGCGCCGCCAGGCGGAACATGGCCCGGACGATGGCGTCGACCCGGTCGAAGCCCTGGCCGGCGCGGGCGACCGCCCGTTCGAGCCGCGTGGTGAGCTCCTCGGCGGTGCGGTCGATGGCGGCGTCGAGCAACGCCTCCTTCGAGGGGTACCAGTAGAGGATCGTCTGCTTGCGGATGCCCAGGTCGCGGGCCAGGTCGTCCAGCGAGGTCGCGCCGTAGCCGCGGCCGCCGAAGGCGTCGAGCGCCGCGTCCAGGATGCGGTCGGCGGTCTTGCGACGACGCCGGCTCTCGACTGGCGTCGGCGTCGCCTGTGCCATCTACCAGATGGTAGACAAACGCGGTGGAGTCCGTCGCGGAGGCCCTGGAGGGGAAGCGCATCGCGATCACCGGTGGCACCGGGTTCCTGGGCACTGCGCTGATCGAGCGCCTGCTGCGGTCGGTGCCCGGGTGCGAGCTCGTGCTGCTCGTGCGGCCGGGGAAGCGCTCGTCGGCCGCCCAGCGGGCGCGGCGCGAGATCTTCCGCAACGACGCCTTCGACCGCCTGCGCTCGGAGCTGGGAGCGTCGGGGCTCGACGCACGGGTCGACGGCCGGGTCCAGGTGATCGCCGGTGACGTCGGCGCCGACGGTCTCGGCCTCGACGACGCCGACCGGGCGGTCCTGGCGTCGTGCGACATCGTCGTCCACTCGGCGGCCACGGTCGCCTTCGACTCGCCGCTCGACGGTGCCGTCGAGGTCAACCTCCTCGGCCCCAGCCGGATCGCCCGCACGCTCCACGACCTGGGCGTCGCTCCCCACTTCATCGCCGTGTCGACGTGCTATGTCGCCGGCAACCGCCGCGGGGCGGCGCCCGAGGAGCCGGTCCACGACAGCCCCTTCTTCGTCGATGTCGACTGGCGCGGCGAGGTCGATGGCGCCCGACGCGCCCGCCAGGACGCGGAGTCGGACAGCCGCACGCCGGAGGCCCTCGCCCGCTTCCGCAAGCAGGCCCGCCACGAGCTCGGTGCCGCGGGCACGCCCGCCCTCGCCGCCAAGACCGAGCAGCGCCGCCAGACGTGGGTCAAGGACCGGATGGTCGAGGCCGGCCGGGCGCGGGCGGCGTCGCTGGGCTGGCCCGACGCGTACGCCTACACCAAGGCCCTCGGCGAGCGGGCGCTCCTGCAGCAACGCGGCGACCTACCCGTCTCGATCGTGCGCCCGTCGATCATCGAGTCGGCGTGGGCGGAGCCCCGGCCCGGGTGGATCCGCGGCTTCCGCATGGCGGAGCCGATCATCATCAGCTACGCCCGCGGCCTCCTCCGGGAGTTCCCGGGTGTGCCCGAGGGCACCGTGGACGTCATCCCCGTCGACCTGGTGGTCGGTGCCGTGGTCGCGGTGGCGGCAGGCGGGCCGCCCGAGGAGCCGGCGATCGTGCAGGTGGCGTCCGGGTCGGCCAACCCGCTGCGGTACCGGCACCTGGTCGACCTCGCGCGCGAGTGGTTCCTGGAGCGGCCGCTGTACGACGCCGAGGGCCAGCCGATCGTCGTCCCGGACTGGTCGTTCCCGGGGCGGGGCCGGGTCCAACGCCAGCTGGTGCGGGCCAAGAGCGCCATCGAGCGGGCGGAATCGACGCTGCAGTCCTTGCCGCTGCGGGGGCGGCAGGCGGCGTGGTCGGCCAGGCTCGAGGAGCGCAGGGAGGACGTCGAGCGGGCCCTCGGCTACGTGGAGCTGTACGGCGCGTACGCGGAGTGCGAGGCGATCTACGGCGTGGAGCGCCTGCTGTCGCTGTGGGACGGCCTCGGCCCCGACGACCGGGCCGCCTTCTGCTTCGACCCCCGGGTGATCGACTGGCGCACCTACGTGCACGAGGTGCACCTCCCCTCGGTGGTCCGGCACGCCCGCGTGCGGACCACGCCCGGCGGGCGCACCAACGAGAACCGCCAGGACCGGCTGCGGCGCCAGGTCCTCGCCCCCGAGCGACACTTCGCGGCGTTCGACCTGGAGAACACGCTGATTGCGTCGAACGTGGTGGCGTCGTACTCCTGGTTGGCGACCCGGCGACTCCCCCGCGACGACCGCCTGCGCTACGTGATCAAGGCGCTGGTCGAGGCGCCCTCGCTGCTGGCGCTCGACCGGCGCGACCGCAGCGACTTCCTGCGCCACTTCTATCGGCGCTACGACCACGCCCCGGTCGGGCAGCTTGACGACGACTCCAACGAGATGTTCAGCCACCTGATCCTGGCCAAGTCGTTCCCCGCCGCGATCCGCCGGGTCCGCGAGCATCGGCGCCTCGGCCACCGCACCCTGCTCATCACCGGCGCACTCGACTTCGCCATCGGGCCGCTGCGGCCGCTGTTCGACGACGTGGTCTGCGCCCGCCTCGACACCCGCCCCGACGGCACCTACCGGGGCGAGCTGGTCGACGTGCCGCCCACCGGCGAGGCCCGCGCCACGCTGCTGGCCGACTACGCCGCCGCCAACGGCTTCGACCTGGCGGAGGCAGTCGCCTACGCCGACTCCACCAGCGACCTGCCGATGCTGGAGGCGGTCGGGTTCCCGGTGGCGGTGAACCCGGAGACGCGGCTGGCGGCGCTCGCCCGCAAGCGCGGCTGGCTGGTCGAGCACTTCGACAAGGCCCGCGGCGCGCCGGAGCCGCCGCTGCCGATCGGGCCCTCGTGGCACGGGCGCGGCCCGACGGTGGCGGAGCGGCTCATGAAGGTCTTTGAAGGAAAACCGGGGCACAGGCCCGGAAGATCTTCAAAGACGGCGGGGGCGGCCCGATGAAGGCGTTGACGTTCTCCCGGCGGCCCGCCCGCTACGCCGCGGCGATGGTCGCGGGCTCCCTGCACCCCGGTCGGGGTGCCCGCTACGGCCCCCTGTCGCTGCGCGACGTCGACCCTCCCGACCTGCCGGGCCCCGGCTGGCATCGGCTGCGGCCCCGCCTGTCCGGGATCTGCGGCAGCGACCTCGCCACCATCGACGGCCGGTCGTCGCGGTACTTCGAGCCGATCGTCTCCTTCCCCTTCACGCCCGGGCACGAGATCGTCGGCGACCTCGACGACGGCCGCCGCGTCGTCGTGATCCCGGTGCTGCACTGCGCCGCGCGTGGCGTCAACCCGCCGTGCGACATGTGCCAGGCCGGGCGGATCAACCTGTGCGAGCGGGTCGCGTTCGGCCGCCTCGAACCCGGGCTGCAGTGCGGGTTCTGCGAATCGACCGGCGGCGGCTGGTCGCAGGACATGGTGGTCCACGAATCGCAGCTCGTGGACGTGCCCGACGACCTGACCGACGAGGAGGCCGTGCTGGTCGAGCCGACGGCCTGCGCAGTGCACGCTGCGCACCAGGTCGCCGACGACGTGGTCGCCGTGATCGGCGCCGGGGCGCTAGGACTGCTGACGATCGCCGCGCTCGGCTCCCTGGCCACGCCCCGCGGGCCCTTCATCGCCACGGCCAAGCATCCCGACCAGCAGCGCTGGGCCAAGGAGCTCGGCGCCGACACCGTGTGCGCCCCGGGTGAGCTCGAGCGGATCGTCCGCTCGGCCACGGCGTCCCTGGTGCTCGACCACGGCCAGCTCACCTGCGGCGTCGATGCGGTGATCGACTGCGTGGGATCCGCCGACTCGATCGCCCAGGCGATCCGCGTCTGCGCCCCCGGCGGCACCGTCTACCTGGTGGGCATGCCGGGCGTGACCACGCTGGACCTCACGCCGATCTGGCACCGCGAGGTCGGGCTGCGGGGGGTGTACGCGTACCAGGAGCACGACGACCGGCCCCACGACTTCGCCACCGCCATCGACCTGATCCGCCGCCTGGAGCTCGGCCGGCTGGTCTCCGCCGCCTATCCCCTGGTGCGCTACGAGGACGCCATCGAGCACGCCGCCAACGCCGGGCGTCGCGGTGCGGTGAAGATCGCCTTCGATCTCCGGGGTGAGCGTGCCACACGAACTGGTCGTAGCCACACGGTCTATGACCGCACAGCTACAACCAGAACGCAGGGTGAGGAGGAGTCAGGCTGATGCCGCGCCCCGGTTTCGTGCTCGAGGTCGACCGCTCGACCCCGCCGATCCTGTTCCATCACGGCGAGAGCCTGCGGCTGGAGAAGCTGCCGGCGGGCCGCACCCGCGTCCTGTATCCCGGCGAGCCGCTGGAGCCGCTCGACGACCCCGATGGCGCCATCCGCCAGGCGCTGGAGAACCCGCTGGGCGGCGGTCCCCCGCTCCGGGCCCTCCTGCGCCCGGGCATGAGGCTCACGGTCTGCTTCGACGACATCTCGCTGCCCCTGCCACCCATGCGCCGACCCGACATCCGCCAGCGGGTGATCGAGGCGGTGCTCGACCTCGCGGCCGAGGCGGGCGTCGACGACGTCCACCTCATCGCCGCCCTGGCGCTGCACCGCCGCATGACCGAGGCCGAGCTGCGCCACGCCGTGGGCGACCGGGTCTACGACGCCTTCGCCCCCCACGGCCTGCTCTACAACCACGACGCCGAGGACCCCGCCGGCCTTGCGTTCCTCGGCACCACGCCGCAGGGCGAGGAGGTCGAGATCAACAAGCGGGCCGCCGAGAGCGACCTGGTGGTCTACGTCAACATCAACCTGGTGGCGATGGACGGCGGCCACAAGTCCACGGCCACCGGCCTGGCCAGCTACCGCAGCCTGCGGCACCACCACAACGTCACCACCATGCAGCACAGCCGCAGCTTCATGGACCGCCATCACTCCGAGCTGCACAGCTCCAACTGGCGCATGGGCAAGGTCCTGCGGGACGCGGGCGTGAAGATCTTCCAGATCGAGACCACGCTCAACAACGACACGTTCGGCACCGGTGGCCCCATGGCGGTGCTCCAGAAGCGGGAATGGGAGTGGACCGCCCGCGACCGGGCCAGCTTCCTCGCGATGAAGGCGGGG
>DATFVX010000244.1:0-6133 GCA_035259985.1 Acidimicrobiales bacterium
TCGACAGCTCGTGGAAGACGATGGTGTCGTCGATGCGGTTGAGGAACTCGGGCCGGAACTGGGCCTTGAGCGCATCGTTGACCTTGTCCTTCATCTTCTCGTACGAGATCGCCTCGTCGGCACGGGCGAAGCCAACGTTGGCCTTGCGCAGGTCGGCCGTGCCCAGGTTGGAGGTCATGATCAGCACGGTGTTGCGGAAATCGACCGACCGCCCCTGGGCATCGGTGAGGCGGCCCTCCTCGAGGATCTGCAGCAGGGTGTTGAACACGTCGGGGTGGGCCTTCTCGATCTCGTCGAACAGCACCACCGAGAACGGCTTGCGCCGGACAGCTTCGGTCAGCTGGCCGCCTTCCTCGTAGCCGACGTAGCCCGGGGGCGACCCGACGAGCCGCGACACCGTGTGCTTCTCCATGTACTCGGACATGTCGAGCTGGATCAGCGAGTTCTCGTCGCCGAACAGGAACTCGGCCAGCGTCTTGGCCAGCTCGGTCTTCCCGACGCCCGACGGGCCCAGGAAGATGTACGAGCCGCTGGGCCGCTTCGGGTCCTTGAGGCCGGCCCGCGTGCGCCGGATGGCCTGGCTGACCGAACGGATCGCGTCCTCCTGGCCGACGACCCGCTTGTGCAGCTCGTCCTCCATGCGCAGCAGCTTCTGCGTCTCTTCCTCGGTGAGCTTGTAGACGGGGATGCCGGTCCACACCGAGAGCACCTCGGCGATGGCCTCCTCGTCGACCTCGTCGAACAGGTCGACGCCCGAGTCCTTGATCTCGCGCTCCTTGGACTCCTTGCGGGCGAGGAGCTCCTTTTCGGCATCGCGCAGCCGGCCGGCCTCCTCGAAGTCCTGCGACTCGACGGCCTTCTTCTTCTGCTCGACCACCTGGGCCAGCTCGTTCTCGAGGTCCTTGTAGTCGCCCGGGGTCTGCATGCGCTTGATGCGCAGCCGGCTGCCGGCCTCGTCGATGAGGTCGATGGCCTTGTCGGGCAGGAACCGGTCGGAGATGTAGCGATCGGCCAAGTTGGCCGAGGCCACGAGCGCCTGGTCGGTGATGGTGACGCGGTGGTGGGCCTCGTAGCGGTCGCGCAGGCCCTTCAGGATCTCGATCGTGTGCGCCACGGTGGGCTCGTCGACGGTGATCTTCTGGAAGCGCCGCTCGAGGGCGGCGTCCTTCTCGAGGTGCTTGCGGTACTCGTCGAGCGTGGTGGCACCGATCGTCTGCAGCTCGCCCCGGGCCAGCATGGGCTTGAGGATCGAGGCGGCGTCGATGGCGCCCTCGGCGGCGCCCGCACCGACGAGCGTGTGGATCTCGTCGATGAACAGGATGATGTCGCCCCGGGTCCGGATCTCCTTGAGCACCTTCTTCAGGCGCTCCTCGAAGTCGCCGCGATAGCGGCTGCCGGCGACCAGGGCCCCCAGGTCGAGGGTGTACAGCTGCTTGCCCTTGAGGGTCTCGGGCACGTCGTTGGACACGATGTTCTGGGCCAGGCCCTCGACGATGGCGGTCTTGCCGACGCCGGGCTCGCCCACGAGCACGGGGTTGTTCTTGGTGCGGCGGGACAGCACCTGCATGACCCGCTCCATCTCGCGGCCGCGGCCGATCACCGGATCGAGCTTCTTCTCCCGGGCGAGCTGCGTGAGGTTGCGGCCGAACTGGTCGAGCACCAGCGAGCCGGTGGGCTGCGACTCCGAGGAGCCGCCGCCGGCGGTGGCGCCGGCCTTCTCGGGACCGGGGCCACCCGAGCCCTGGTAGCCGGACAGGAGCTGGATGACCTGCTGGCGCACCCGCGACAGGTCGGCACCCAGCTTCACCAGCACCTGGGCGGCCACGCCCTCGCCCTCGCGGATCAGGCCGAGGAGGATGTGCTCGGTGCCGATGTAGTTGTGGCCGAGCTGCAGGGCCTCCCGCAGGGACAGCTCGAGGACCTTCTTGGCGCGGGGCGTGAACGGGATGTGCCCGGAGGGGGACGAGCCACCCTGGCCGATGATCTCTTCAACCTGCTGGCGGACCGCCTCGAGGCTGATGCCCAGCGACTCGAGCGCCTTGGCCGCGACCCCCTCGCCCTCGTGGATGAGACCCAGGAGGATGTGCTCGGTGCCGATGTAGTTGTGGTTGAGGAGCCGGGCTTCCTCTTGGGCCAGGACGACCACTCGGCGAGCCCGGTCGGTGAACCGTTCGAACAAGTCTTGCCTCCCGCCAATCGGGGGATCCGTGTCGAAACTCTACAGCCCACCCGACCTGACGACGCTGCCCGAGGGTGATGACGGGGCTTCTTAACCCGATCGCGCGCAGCGCCGTACCGACCGTGCCGGGCCTGTGAATGACCTACCCGGATTCGTCCCGCGGGCCATCATCGGATTCGTCGGCCGGTGCGTCGCCGGCCGAGCGCCGCCACCAGTGGACCCGCCGGGGTGACCGGCGGCGACCGGATGCCGGCTCCTGGGCCATCAGGTCGAGCACCCGGGCGCGCACGTCCGACAGGTCCACCCTCGATCCGACGAGGATCTTGGCGGCGAGCCCCTCGCCTTCCCGGACGATCCCGAGGAGGATGTGCTCGGTCCCGATGTAGTCGTGGCCCAGGTCGAGCGCCTCGCGCAGCGCCAGCTCGAGGACCTTCTTGGTCCGCGGCGAGAACGGGATGCGCTGACGTGGGGTGGCCTCGCCACGGCCGGCGGCCTCTATGACCTGCTCACGGACGGCGCCGACCTCGACCCCGAGGGACGTGAGGGCCCGGCCCGCCAGCCCGTCGCCCTCGCGGAGGATGCCCAACAGCAGGTGCTCGGTGCCGACGCGCTCATGACCGAGCTCCTGGGCCTCGGCCTGGGCCAGGACGACCACTCGGCGGGCCCGGTCCGTGAACCGCTCGAACATCCCGCGTCCTCCCCCTTCCGCCCGACCCGACGCTAGTGGGCGGGGCTCGGTTTCGCCGTCGCCACCGGGTCACCTGGCGGGGCTCGGTTTCGGCGTCACCACCGGGTCACCTAGTGGGCGCTCGCGGAAGTTCCGTGGATGGATCGCCGTGGCAGATTCGTCGCTGGCGACGACGAGGACGATGTCCAGCCGCGGATCTGGCCGGCAAGACGCCACGATGACTTCCGCGAGGGTCCACTAGCGTGACGCGGTGGCTCCCAACCCGATGCTCGAGCTGCCGGCCATGCCAGCGCTCCGGGAGCGGGTGGAGAAGCGCCTGCTGGCCGCCGTCGAGTCCGACGACCCGGCGATGAACGAGATGGCGTCGCACCTCGTCAAGGCGGGCGGCAAGCGGCTGCGGCCGCTGCTGGGGGCGGTGTCGGCCGCCGCCGCAGCCGGACGGGTCCGGGCCGACGGCGGGATCGGCGACGTGATCTCGGACGACGCCGTGACCGGCGGCGTGGCATGCGAGCTGGTGCACGTCGGATCGCTCCACCACGACGACGTCATCGACGAGGCGTCCGTGCGGCACGGGGTGGCCAGCGTCAATGCCCGCTGGGGCAACATGCGGGCGATCCTGTCGGGCGACTTCCTGCTGGCCAGGGCGTCGGAGCTGGCGTCCTCGCTCGGCACCGAGGTGGCCTCCCTGCTGGCCGCCACGATCGGGCGGCTGTGCGAGGGGGAGGTCCGTGAGCTGGAGCGGGCCTACGACGTGGACCGGACCGTCGACGACTACGTCGCCGCCATCGAGGGCAAGACGGCGGCGCTGTTCTCGACCGCCTGCCGCATCGGCGGGATCGTGACCGAGCTGCCCCGCGACCAGGTCGATGCCCTGAGCGCTTATGGGTTGCACTACGGCCTGGCGTTCCAGGTGGTCGACGACATCCTCGACGTGGTGGCCAGCGACGACGAGCTGGGAAAGCCCGCCGGCCACGACGTGGCCGAGGGCGTCTACAACCTCCCGGTCCTCGGGGCCCTCGCCGGCCCGGACGGCGACGAGCTCCGGGCCGTGCTCGGCGGTCCGCTGGACGCCGAGGCCCAGGCGCAGGCCCTGGCGCTCGTCCGAGCGGGCGACGGCGTGACGGAGGCGACGGCCGCTGCGGGGGCCTACGTCGACGGCGCGCTCACGGCGCTGGACGGGCTGCCCCCCTCGACCGCCACCGACGCCCTCGCCGGCGCCGCCCGCCACCTCCTCACCGGACTGGACGGCTAGCGCGAACGCCGCTCAGTCCGGTTCCTGGCGCCGTTCTGGTTGCTGAGCAACCGAGACAGCGCCAGGAATGCACGTGACGGACCGGGCCATTTCGTTCGACTACTCGCCCGGCCCGCCCGCCTCGCCCCGTACACCACCTCGGCGACGTGGCCCGGGGCTTCGCCAGGCTGGGCGTGTGAGGACCGCTCGGCCTCCTAGGCTGGTCGGGTGGACCACCCGTCGATGACGCCCTCGGCCCGGCCCCGCACGGGCGTGGTGCTCGACGAGCGCACCGACGAGGACCTCGAGACGGGCAAGCCCCGGGTCGCCCACATCGTGCGGACCGATCCCGGCGAGTCGGCGGTCGCCAAGGTCACCGAGGCACGGATCTACGGGTTCCCGGTCGAGGCGCTGTGCGGCGAGCGCTTCGTCCCCCAGCGCGACCCCAAGAAGCTGCCGATGTGCCAGGTGTGCAAGGAGATCTACGACCTGTATCGCATGGCCAACGACGGGTTGTCCGAGAACCCCAACGCCTGACGGCAGGTCGGGTTAGGGCACAGCCCTCCATTGCGCCCGCCACTCGGGCGCGTCGAACGCCTCGCCGACATAGATGGTCTCGCGCACGATCTTGCCGTTCCTGATCTCCAGGACGTCGACTCCGTAGTGCGGCTCGCCGCCGCCATAGCTGACGTTGATCTCCGCCACCCAGATCTCGCCCGCACCCCTGATGCGGCGGATGTCATAGGCCACCGATCCCGGATAGCGGCCGCGCCACTCCCGGATGTTGGCGACCCCCTCGAATCGCTCGCCGGACTGGGGGAACTCGAGCACCGCATCGTCGTCGTACATGTCGTGCGAGCCGACGGGATCGTCCGCTCCCTGCCCAAGGTTCCGCAGCAACATGGCCCTGACCGTTTCCGGATCCATGCCGAGCAGGTTGTCCTCTCCGACGGCCGCTCGCTACGTGGCCCCCGCGGGCAGCCGCCGGGGCAGGCGCCGGGCGGCGAGCACGCCTCCGGCGGCGACCGCCAAGGTGACGGCGAACGCGAGGGTCAGGGAGCTGGACGTGTCCCAGCCCCGCCCGTCGCCCAGCGCCACGAACACGCCGCCCAGCCCGGTGCCGAGCGACACGCCCAGCACGTCGGTGAGCTGCAGCGAGGCGCTGGCGCTCCCCTCCTGGCCGGGCGCGGCGGTGCCGAGCACGGTGACGGATATCGGCGCGTACGCCAGCCCCATCCCCAGTCCCGCCACCGACCAGGCGGCGATGGCGACAGCAACCGGGACCGAGGGGTCGAGCGCCACCAGCAGGCCTGCGATCCCCACGCCGAGCAGGGCGAATCCCCGCCGCACCAGCCACGCCGGGCCCCGCTCGCCCACGACGCGCTGCTGGATCCAGGCGCCGGCGGTCCAGGCGAGGGTCGCGCCGGTGAGGGCCAGGCCGGCCACCCACGTCGGTTGGTCGCGGGCGTCGGTCATGGCCAGCGACACGTAGGCGTCGGTGCCGAAGAAGGCGAAGGTGAGGATGCCGCGGACGCCGACGGCCGCCGGCATCCCGCGGCGCAGTGCCACGGTCCCGGTGGGCACGAGCCGCACGAACGCCCACGCCGCCGGAAAGGCACCCGCGACGATCAGGACCACCGCGAGCGCGAGCTGGTGCGCGCCCAGGCCTCCCAGGACCAGGGCGACGCCGGCCACCAGGACGACGGCGTCCCGGCGCCGGTCGCGGCCGGCGGTCTCGGGCCGGGGCGCGGCGTCGGCCGGCGCCCGCGGCGACAGCGCCGGAAGGGTCATCGCCGCCGCCAGCACCACCAGCGGCAGGAGGGCCAGGAACACCACGCGCCACGACGACCACCGCTCGATCGCGCTGGCCGCCGCCGGACCGACCAGCCCCGGGACCACCCAGGCCGACGAGAACACCGCGAACACACGCGGGCGGAGCTCCGGCGGGTACCCCCGGCCGACGCTGGCGTAGGCCACGGCGGGGATGACGCCTGCGCCCACCCCCTGGGCCACGCGCCCGGCCACGAGCATCGGC
>DATFVX010000245.1:0-9471 GCA_035259985.1 Acidimicrobiales bacterium
CGTGGCGGAATTGATCACGGAGGGTGGCTTGTGGAAGGTGACCAGCCTGACAGACGACGATCAGGTGTGCGGCTGATGCGTTCGACGCTCGCCTTTGCGAGCGGTGCCGTGGCGATCGCCGTGTTGTCAATGACGGCTCTGCCAGCTGCCGCGGATGACGGCGATGGTCCCGGCAACCGGCGTGCCACAGGTACGAATAACGGCGACTCCGCCACTGGTACCGCTGAAGACAGCCTGCCGGCCATTCCCGCCGCCAACGCCGGGGGCGGTGGCGGTCCGGACTGCACAAAGTCCGACGGCACGCGCGACTACCTGCGCTACGGACCACGACTGTTCTCAACCATGAAGGAGCAGCGCACGCTGTATCACCCCGACGAGCAGCGGCCGGGCGAATGGCTCCACCTGTACTGCGGCGACGAGTGGCTCGACTTCGTGTTCCTCCCCGAGGCCCAGCAGGTAGACCCGACGACCCTCGCCCGCTCCGTAACGATCACGCCGGCCACCCCGGTGCTGCGCACCAGCCCGGGCACCGAAGACCATCTCGTGAACGTCGAGGCGTGGTTCTGGACTGACATGTGGGAGGGCATCACCGACACGGCATCGGCGGGGTCCGTCACGGTGAATGTCTCGGCGGCGCCGACGTCATTGATGATCAACCCAGGCGACGGCACGTCCCCATTCACGTGTTCCGGTCCGCAGCCCGTGTACAACCTGAACCTGCGGGCCAGCGCTCAGTCGTCGAACTGCACGCATACCTACCTGCGCGCCGGCAACTACACGGCGACGGCAACCGTCGTGTACGACATCTCGTTCACATCGAACGTCGGTGTCAACGGCAACCTCGGAACGATCGAGCCGAGCTCGACCACTTCCCTCGCAGTCGCAGAGGCCCAGGCCATCAACACGAAGGGCTGACCGCGCGATGGCGATGATCGCTGGGTTGCTGGGGGCGTTGTGCGCGCTGGGCGTCGTCACCTTCGTCGTCGCCATGCGGCCCGTGGCCCGCGGCGAGATCCCCTCCCGCACGAGCCGCCGGAGCGCCACCGACTCGCTCGCCGACCACTTCGAGCACTTCACGCTGCGGCTGGCGCTCGGCCTCGCGGGCGCGGTCGTCATCGGCGCCCTGACGCGTTGGCCGATGGCGGCGGTCCTGTCCGGCATCGCCGGGTTCATGGCACCCAGCATGCTGGGGGGCCAGGCCGCCCGTAAGGCCCAGCTCGACCGCATCGAGGCGGTCGCGGCCTGGGCCGAGATGCTGCGCGACACGATGGCCGGCTCGGGAGGCCTCGAGCAGTCGATCATCGCCACCGCGGGTGTGGCGCCACTGCCGATCAAGCGGGAGGTCCTGCGCCTCGCGGCCAGGCTCGAGAGGGACCGGCTGGCGCCGGCCCTGCGCGAGTTCGCCGAGGAGATCGACGACCCGGCCGGCGATCTCGTCGTCGCCGCCCTGGTGCTCGCCGCCGACAAGAGCCCCAAGCGCCTCGGCGACCTGCTCGGCCGGCTGGCCCAGTCGGCCCGCGCCGAGGTGAACATGCGCCTCCGGATCGAGGCCAGCCGGGCCCGCACCCGCACCTCGGTGCGCGTCATCACGGTCTTCACCGTGCTGTTCGCCCTCGGCCTCCTGGTCTTCAACCGCGACTACCTCGAGCCGTACGACAAGGCCGTCGGCCAGCTCGTGCTGGGGCTGATCGGGCTGTGCTTCGCCGGCGCCTTCCTCTGGCTCGCCCGGTCGTTCCGGTTCCACGACGACGAGCGTTTCCTGCGCATGGAGGCGTCGGACGGGTGATCGTCCCCCTGCTGCTGGGCGCCCTGGTCGGCCTCGGTGCGCTTGCGTCGTGGCGGCTGCTGTTCCCCTCGCCGCCCCCGCTGCAGGCGGCCATCGACCGGCTGCAGCGGCGGAACCAGCTCGTCCGCATCACCGCCACCGACCAGGCCGACGGGATCAGCGGGTTCCTCGGCCGGACCGTGGGCGCGTCGCTCGGCCGCATCATGCGCAACCTGGGGCTGCGCCTCGACTCGCTCGAACCCGACCTGCGGCTGGTGGGACGAAGCCTCGACCAGCACCTGGCGCAGAAGGTCGTCCTCGCGTTCTTCGGCCTCGCCCTCCCCGCAGTGGTCGCCGGCGTGTGGACCGTCGGCGGGTTCAGCGTGCCGCTGACGTTTCCGGCCGGCGTCGGGCTGGTGCTGGGCGTCTTCTTCTTCTTCGCCCCCGACATCAGCCTGCGGAGTGAGACGGAGGAGCGCCGCAAGGCGTTCAAGCAGGCGCTCGGGTCGTTCCTCGACCTCGTGGTCATCTCGCTCGCCGGGGGCACCGGCGTCGAGAGCGCGCTGCGCGACGCCGCCGGGGTCGGCCGGGGCTGGGCCTTCGTGCAGCTCCGCAACGCTCTGGAGGTCACGGCCCTCACCGGAGAGACGCCGTGGGCGGCGCTGGCCCGGCTCGGCGAGGAGGTGGGCGTGACCGAGCTGGTCGAGCTGTCCGCCACCGTGTCGCTGGCGGGCACCGAGGGGGCCCGCGTGCGCGACTCGCTGGCCGTGAAGGCGGCGTCGCTACGCGATCACGCGCTCGCTGAGGCCGAGGCCGAGGCGCAGTCGACCACCGAGAAGATGGCGCTCCCGGTCGTGCTGCTGTTCCTCGGGTTCCTGATCCTCATCGGCTATCCGGCCGTCGATGCCGTCGTCAACAACCTCTGACCCCACAAAGGAGGAGAGATCACGATGTTCCTGGTCATCACGTCGATCATCTCGATGCTGTGGCACCGGCTGCAGGAGCTCCGCCGCGACGACCGCGGCATGACCACGGAGACGATGATCATCACCGCTGCGCTGGCGGCGGCGGCCCTGGCCGCGGTCGTGCTGATCGCCGGCGCCATCAACAACAAGTCGCAGGACATCAAGAACGACATCGAAGGCGCTCTCGCCTTCCGCTGAGCCCGTGGGTCCCAGGCGGCTGGGGGGCGACGAGGGCGCGACCACCGAGCTCGTCATCGCCGCACCGGCGTTCCTCTTCATGATCATGCTGATCGTGCAGGCCGGCCTGTACTTCCACGCGTCGAGCGTCGCCAGCGCCGCCGCGCAGGAGGGCGCCCGGGCGGCGACCGTGCAGGGCGGGACGATCGCCGAGGGTGAACAGGTGGCCAGCGACTTCGTGGAGACGCTCGCGCCCCGGCTGCTGGACGACGTGGAGGCCGACGGCCGCTACGTCGACGGTGGCGAGCTCGTCCGCATGACCGTCCGTGGTGACGTCACCGAGGTGTTCAAGCTGCCCGGCGTCGACCTGGACTTCACGGTCCAGGAGACGTCCGAGGGAGTCATCGAGCGGTTCCGGCCCGCCACCGAAGCGCCGCCCACCGACGCGCCATGAACCGATGCACGGGCGATCGCGGCGTGGTGACGACCGAGCTGGTGATCGTCATGCCGGTGCTCATCTGCTTCCTGTTCATGGTGATCGCGGCCGGCCGGCTCACCGATGCCAGGAGCGACGTCGTGGGTGCCGCGGGCGACGCCGCCCGGGTCGCCTCGCTGCAGCAGTCGGCCGCCGCCGCCCGCGTCCAGGCGCAGGCCGCCGCCACCGACACGGTGTCGGGCGAGAACCTCAACTGCAGGGGCGGGCCCCAGGTCGAGACCGAGTTCCTGCCGGGCGGTCGGTTCGAGCGTGGCGCCACCGTCCACGTCGAGGTCACCTGCACCGTCGACACCCGCGACCTCACGTTCATCGGCCTGCCCGTCAGCGTGACCCTCTTCGAAGAGGCGTGGGAGCCGATCGACGCGTACCGGAGCCTGTAGTGCGGCGGCCGCAGGTGCGCATCTGCCGCGGTCGGGGAGACAAGGGCGTCGTGACGGCGTTCGTCGTCATCTTCGCGGTCGCCCTCGTGTTCGTGTCCGGCCTCGTGCTGGACGGCGGCCGGATCCTGGCGTCCAAGCGCGAGGCCAACAACCTGGCCGAATCGGCGGCCCGGGCCGGCGCCCAGGCGATCTCCGACGATGCCGTCCGCAGCGGCAGCGAGGTCATCCTGAACGGGCCCGCCGCCGAGGATGCCGCCTGCGCCTTCCTCGGCAGGGCCGGGCAACCCTGCGGCAATGGCACCTTCGTGAGCACCGACGGCAACGAGGTCACGGTCACGGTCCGCAGCTCGGTCGATCCCCTGCTGCTGCCGGTGGGGGCGCAGACGTTCACGGTCGACCGCAGCGCGTGCGTGGTCCGAGGCATCACCGAGGTGTCGTCGGGGTGCTGACCAGCGCTGCCGGCGCTAGCGCTCGTAGCGGCCGAGCAGCGATCCCTGCGCAAGCTCCACGCCGTCCAGCGCCTCGAGCAGGTCGTCCGCCGATGCACCGGGCTCCAGCTCGAGCGGCTCGGACGCTGCGAACAGCGTGAACACGTAGCGGTGGGGACCGTGGCCGCGCGGCGGTTGCGGTCCGCCCCAGCCGCTCTCGCCGAAGTCGTTGAGCCCGGCGACGGCGCCCACCGGCTCCTCGCCCTCGTCGACGGCGGTGAGCGTCGGATCGATGTTGGCCAGCACCCAGTGGGTGAACAGGCCGCTCGGGGCATCGGGATCCTGGCAGAGCAGCGCCAGCTCCTGGGCCCCGTGCGGGACATCGCTCCACTCGAACGGGGGCGAGACGTTCTCCCGGTCGTGGGCGAAGCGCGACGGCAGGACGTCGCCGTCGTCGAAGGCGGGGCTCGTGAGCTCGATGCGCTCGAGCGGTCCGCCTGCCTCGCCCGGCAACGGATCGGCCGTCTGGGGATCGCGGTCCTCCGACATGCGGGCGCGCTACCCAGCGGCGGATCGCGGGAAACGCAGGTCGGGCCACGTGGCCCGGCCCGTGGTGCGCGTTGGTCTCGCGCGGGCGCTACAACAGACGCATGAGCGAGCGTCCCGCAGGGCGACAGAGCGAGCCCGGCCCGAGCGGCCGTGGGAGCGGGGAGGCAACGCGTCGGAGCCCGAGCGGCCCGCTGCGAAGCAGCATGAGCGGGAAGCAATGAGCGAGCGTGCGCTGTCGGCGATCGTCCTTGCGGCCGGTCAAGGCACGCGCATGCGCTCGGCCCGGCCGAAGCCGCTCCACATGCTCTGCGGCCGTCCCCTCCTCCGCTACGTCCTCGACGCCCTGGACGAGTGCGACGTCGACCGGGCGGTCGTGGTGGTGGGCTACGCGGCCGACCTGGTCACCAAGAAGATGCAGGAGAACCCCGGCCCGGTCCCGCTCGACTTCGTGGAGCAGCGGGTGCAGGCCGGCACCGGCGACGCGGTGGCGGTGGGGCTGACCGGCATCCCCGAGGACGACCTCGACGCCCTGGACCAGGACGACGGCGACGTGCTGGTCCTCCCCGGCGACACCCCCCTCATCCAGTCGACCACCCTGGCCGCTCTCGTCCTCGAGCACCGGCTCTCCGGGGCCGCCTGCACCCTGCTCACGGCCCGGATGGACGAGCCGGACGGCTACGGCCGCATCGTGCGCGACCGCGACGGCCGGGTGCGGCGGATCGTCGAGCACCGGGAGGCCAACGAGGCCGAGCTGGCGATCGACGAGGTCAACACGGGGATCTACGTCTTCCGCAGGGGCCTGCTGGCGCCGGCGCTGCGCCGGATCACCCCTGACAACTCCCAGGGTGAGCTGTACATCACCGACGTGATCGAGGTGCTGGCCGAGGCCGGGCACCAGGTCGTGTCCCTGGTCGTCGCCGACCCGGGCGAGACCCAGGGCGTGAACGACCGGGCGCAGCTCGCCGAGGCCGAGGCCGAGCTGCGCTACCGCACCAACCAACGCTGGATGCGGGACGGCGTCTCGATGGTCGACCCCGCGACGACGTACATCGACGCCGGCGTCACGCTCGCCCCCGACGTCACGCTCTTCCCCGGCACGGTGCTGCAGGGAACGACCACCGTGGGTGCCGGCAGCGACATCGGCCCCTACACCCGGCTGGTCGACACCCGGGTCGGGGAGCGGTCGGAGGTCACGGAGAGCGTGGCCGACCACGCCACCATCGGTGACGACGCGGTGGTGGGACCGTATGCGGTGCTCGAACCGGGCGCCCAAGTCGCCGCGGGGGGACGCACGGGGCCGTTCTACACTTCGGGCACCGGCTAGCGAGTAGGAGCCCGGCACCCGATCCGGTAGCGGCAGATGATCATGGAGCTCGTCACCAAGAAGAAGCTGTACATCGTCTCCGGGCGGGCGAACCTACCGCTGGCCGAGGAGATCGCCGGGCACCTCGACGTGACGCTCGGCGAGCCCAACTGCTCCGAGTTCGCCAACGGCGAGATCCATTGCCGCTTCAGCGAGTCCGTCCGGGGCATGGACGTCTTCATCATCCAGAGCCACGGTGCCAGCGGCACGATGTCGATCAACGACGCCATCTTCGAGCACCTGCAGATGGTCGACGCCGCCAAGCGGGCCTCCGCCAAGCGCATCACGGCCGTCATGCCCTTCTACGGGTACGGGCGTCAGGACCGGAAGGCCGAGGGTCGCGAACCGATCTCCGCCAAGCTGGTCGCCAACATGTTCGCGGCCGCCGGCGCCGGCCGCCTGGTGTCCGTCGACCTGCACAGTGGGCAGATCCAGGGATTCGTCGACGAGCCCTTCGACCACCTCACCGCCATGCCGGTGCTGGTGGACCACCTCGAGAAGAACCTGGGGGAGGACCTGGTCGTCGTGTCGCCCGACGCCGGGCGCGTGAAGGTGGCCGAGCGGTACGCCAACGCCCTCCACGCCGACCTGGCCATCGTGCACAAGCGACGCATTCGGGGGGCCCAGAACGCGGTGGAGGCCAAGCAGGTGGTCGGCAACGTCGCCGGACGCACGTGCGTGGTGATCGACGACATGATCGACACCGCCAGCACCCTGGTGGCGGCCGCCGAGCAGCTCGTCGAGCAGGGCGCCCGCCAGGTCTGCGCCGCCGCCACCCACGGCGTCCTGTCGGGCCCCGCCGTCGACCGGATCAAGAACTCCGTCATCGAACGGGTGGTGGTCACCAACACCCTGCCGCTGCCGCCCGAGAAGCAGATCGACAAGCTCGAGGTGCTGTCGATCGCCGGGGTGATCGCCGACACTATCGACGCCATCTTCGAGGACACGTCCGTGTCGGAGATCTTCGGCGGGGCCAACCAGGCCTGACCTGGCGCCCGGGCGCCATCTGCTTGGGGATTCGCCGGCCCGGACCGGTACCCTCTACCGGTCCACAACCGATCCGATGCGCTCCGGCGCGACGTCAGAAGTAGGAGACCCCGATGGCTGACGACATCATCCTCGTGGCCGAGACCGGCCGACCCACCGGTTCCCCGGCATCCCGCCGCCTGCGGGCGACCGGCAGGATTCCCGCCATCCTCTATGGCCGCGGTGCCGAGCCCGCCGCCATCAGCGTCGAGTGGCGCGACCTGCGGAGCGCGCTCACGACCGACAAGGGCCTGAACGCACTGCTGACGCTGAAGGTCGGCAGCCAGAGCACCAAGGCGATCGTCAAGGAGATGCAGCGCCACCCCGTGCGCCGCGACGTGCTCCACATCGACTTCCTGGCCGTCGACGTCGACAAGCCCATCACCACCGACGTGCCCCTGGTGCTGGAGGGCGAGCCCGAGAAGGTGATCCGCGACGACGGCGTCGTCGAGCAGATCGTCAACGTGTTGATCGTCACCGCCAAGCCCGACGCCATCCCCGGCCACATCAGCGTCGACGTGTCCGACCTCGAGATCGGGCAGCACATCACGGTCGGCGACCTCCCGCTGCCCGCCGGTGTGACCACCGAGACCGATCCCGAGGAGACGGTGGTCACGGCCAAGCTCACCAGCCTGGCGCTGGCCGAGGAGGAGGAAGAGGAAGAGGGCGAAGAGGGCGAGGAAGAGGAAGGCGCCGAGGGCGAGCGCGCCGAGGGCGCGGGCGCCGGCGAGGGCGGCGCTGGCGAGTCCGGGCGGCGCAGGGGCGAGGGCGGGGAATAGCCCCCTCGCGACCCTGACCGTCGATGTCGCTCTTCGGACGACGGGGTGCCGCCGCCGAGCGCCGCGGCACCCCGGCCGACCTCCTCGTCGTCGGGCTCGGCAACCCTGGCGGCGAGTACGAGCACAGCCGCCACAACGTCGGTGCCGACGTGGTGGCGCTCCTGGCCGAGCGTCACGGCGGGACGCTGAGGCGGTCGCGCGAGCGGGCGCTGGTGGCCGAGGTCCGCATCGGCGATCAGCGGGTGACGCTGGCGTTCCCGCAGACGTACGTCAACCTCTCGGGTGAGGCGGCCGCCATGCTGGTCCGGCGGCACGGCATCACCGACCCCGCGCGGGTGGTCGTCGTCCACGACGAGCTCGACCTCCCGCTCGGCCGGGTCAAAGTCAAGGAGGGCGGCGGCCTGGCCGGCCACAACGGCCTCCGCTCGATCAAGGCGCACCTGCACACCGACGAGTTCCTGCGCGTGCGCATCGGCGTCGACAAGCCCCCCAGCAAGGAGCAGGGCGCGGACCACGTGCTGCGCCGGCTGACCAAGCGCGATCGCATCGAGCTCGACATCGCCGTGCAGGACGCCGCCGACGCGGTCGAGGCCATCGCGGAGGACGGCGTCGACGCGGCCATGAACCGGTTCAACACGCGGGACGCCCCGGCCTGACGCTCGGCCGGCCGGCTACCCGGTGCTGCGGGCCGAGCTCAGTGGGGCGGGGGTGTCGCGCAGCTCGCGCGCCTCGGCGCGCTGCTCGCCGAGCCACCATTGCCGCAGGATGATCCCCGCGACCACCAGTGTGAAGATCTCGCCGGTTCCCCAGAACAGCCCCGCGGCGGTGCGCTGGTCCGACAGGAGCGGGTAGGCGTCGGGGGCGATCGGCGAGCCTGCGCTCAGCAGCGCCAGGCCGACCACGGCGTGGAACGGGACGGCCGCCAGCAGCGCCAGCAGGCGGGCCCCGAACGGGGGCCGGTGCGGTAACGGGTCGACGCCCACCAGCACCGCAAGGAACACTGTGCCCGCCAGGACGACGTGCGCGTGCACCAGCAGGTGGACCGGGTCGTTGCGGGCGGCGACGTCGAGCAGGGGCGTGAGGTAGATCACGATCAGCCCGCCGCCGAACAGGCACCAGGCGACGACGGGGTGGGTGAGGACACGCGCCGGACCGCTGCGGAGCGCAGTGCGGACGCCTTGCCGGGTCGGGGGCCGGGCCGTCTGCAGGGCCAGGGTGAGCGGCGCCGACAGCACGATCAGCAGCGGCACCGCCAGGCCCAGCAGGGTGTGCTGCACCATGTGGACCCACAGGCGGTCGGCCTCGAACCGGCCGATCCCCGACTGGGTGGCCACGACGGCGACGGCCAGCGCGGCCCCCATGGCGGCGGCCCGGGCGGGGGACCAGCGCCGGCCCCGCCCGGCAAGCCGCCGCACGCCGACCGCGTACAGCACCCCCGTCACGACCACCACGAGCAGCGCCGCCGGGTCGAGCTGCCAGCGGAGGGCGAGGTCGGCGGCACTGGGCCCGGACACCGCACCGACCGTATCCCCGCTCACCGTTC
>DATFVX010000246.1:0-19668 GCA_035259985.1 Acidimicrobiales bacterium
CGACACCCCCGCCGAGCGCCCAGCGGCCGCGGCCGCCGCGCCCCCGGATGCGCCACCGGCCGCCCCGACTCCCCGCGACGCGCCCCGACAGCGGATTCCCCCGCCCGCACCCCCGCGTCCCGCGCCGTCCCGCCCCACGCCACCGGCACCGCCGGGCCGCCTCGTCACGTCGTCCGGCAACGAGCGCCCGCTGCGGCGGCCCGACGTCGACGCCCCGGCGGCACCGCCGCGGCCGGCTGCAGCCGCGGGTGCTCCGGCGCCCGCCGCGCCCCGCCAGCGGCCCACGGCTCCGCCGCCCGGGCGCCCGAGCGCGCCGCCCGCCGGCCGCCCGCAGGGCGGGCCCCGGCCCCCCGAATCGCTGTCCGGCCGGCCGATCCCGCCGCCTCCGGGCCCGCCGGTGTCGTCGTCGGGCAAGCCGATCCCGCCGCCGCCCGGGCAGGGCGGTCGCGGCCCCACGCCCCCGCGGGGCGGCCGCCCCACGGGCGGTCCCCCCGGCCGCGGTCGACCGGGCGTCGGCACCGGTGGCCCCGGCGGTCCCGGCGGCGCTGGCGGCGGCGGCCGGCCGTTCGGTGGTGGCGGCGGCCCCGGTGGCAGACCCGGTGGCGGCGCCCCGCCCATGGGTGGGCCCGGCGCTGGTGGCCCGGGCGGCCGCCCCGGTGGCGGTCCCCGGGGAGCGCAGCGAACGCCGCCGCGCCGTCGAGGGCGGCGCCGCCGCAGCCGTGAAGAGCTCCAGCCCATGGAGGTGCCGACGTACACGCCGGCGTCCGCGCCGGTGCCCGAAGGCGTCGTCGTGATCGAGCGCGCCTCGACGCCTCAGGACCTCGGTCCCAAGCTCAACCGCACGGCGGCCGACGTCGTCCGGTTCCTCATGGCGCAGGGCGAGATGGTCACGGCCACGCAGTCGCTGACCGACGACATGATCGAGCTGTTCGCGGCCGAGATCGGCGCCGACGTCCGCCTCGTCGATCCGGGCGAGGAGCAGGAAGTCGAGCTGCAGCGCCAGCTCGGCGTCGAGGAGCTGTTCGCCGAGAACGGCGCCGGCGAGCTGGAGCCACGCCCGCCGGTCATCACCGTCATGGGCCACGTCGACCACGGCAAGACGAAGCTGCTCGACCGCATCCGCAACGCCAATGTCGTCGAGGGCGAGGCCGGCGGCATCACCCAGCACATCGGTGCCTACCAGGCCGAGAAGAACGGCCGCCTCATCACCTTCATCGACACGCCGGGCCACGAGGCGTTCACCGCCATGCGCGCCCGGGGGGCGCAGGCCACCGACATCGTCGTGCTGGTGGTGGCGGCCGACGACGGGGTCATGCCCCAGACGGTCGAGGCGCTCAACCACGCTAAGGCGGCGGACGTACCCATCGTGGTGGCGATCAACAAGATCGACCGCGAGGAGGCCAACCCCGACCGCGTCAAGCAGCAGCTCTCCGAGCAGGACCTGATCCCCAGCGACTGGGGCGGCGACACCGAGATGGTGCCGGTGTCGGCGCTCTCGGGCGAGGGCATCGACGACCTGTTGGAGACGCTCCTGCTGGTGGCCGACGTCCAGGACCCGCCCATCGCCGCCAGCCCCGAGGGCCGCGCCGCAGGCGTGGTGCTGGAGGCCAACCTCGACGTGGGCCGGGGCCCGGTGGCCTCCGTCCTCGTGCAGCGGGGCACCCTGCGGGTCGGCGATCCGCTGGTGGCGGGCGCTGCCTGGGGCCGAGTGCGCGCGCTGATCGACGACCACGGCGAAAACGTGAGGGACGCCGGGCCGTCCAGGCCCGTGCAGGTGTTGGGCCTCAACGAGGTCGCCGACGCCGGCGACGAGTTCATCGTCGCGCCCGACGAGAAGCTGGCCCGGTCGGTGGCAGAGACGCGTGAGCACTGGCAGCGGGTCGCCAGCCTGGGTCGCGAGGCTGCGGTCGCCGGCGGCGGCGCCAAGCTCGAGGACATCTTCGACCAGATCCAGCAGGGCGAGGTCGCCACGCTCAACCTGGTCCTCAAGGCCGACGTCACCGGCTCGCTCGAGGCCCTCACCGAGGCGCTCCGAAAGCTCGAGCGCGACGACGTCAAGCTGTCGTTCGTCCAGCGGGGCGTCGGTGGCATCACCAAGAGCGACGTTCAGCTGGCGGCGGCGTCGAACGCCACGATCATCGGCTTCAACGTCCGCCCGGACCGCACGTCCCGCGAGCTGGCGATGGCCGAGGGCGTGGAGATCCGGACCTACGAGATCATCTACCAGGTCCTGGAGGACATCGAGAACGCGCTCCTCGGCTTGCTGCAGCCCACCTTCGAGGAGGTGGTCACCGGCGAGGCCGAGGTGCGGGAGATCTTCTCGGTGCCGCGGGTCGGCCGCGTGGCCGGCTGCTACGTCACCAACGGCGTCATCACCCGCGGCTCGAAGGTGCGCTTCCTGCGCGACGGGACGGTCATCTGGAAGGGCACCATCTCGTCGCTCAAGCGCTTCAAGGACGACGTCCGCGAGGTGCAGTCCGGGTTCGAGTGCGGCATCGGGCTCTCCGACTTCCAGGACCTCAAGCAGGGCGACGTCATCGAGACGTACGAGGAGCGGGAGATCCCGAGGACGTAATCGCCGGAAGCCCCGGGGCCGGCGCCTGGTGTCACCGGCTCTACGCTGGCCCTGTGCATGCCGCGGCGGTCCGCTTCGAGCTCTACCTCCGCGAGTGTCGCTCGCTGAAGGCCAAGCGGTCGGCGGTTCGCCCCATCGTCGAGGGCCTCTGGCGGCGCTACCGGGTCTCGGCGTCGGAGATCGCCCACCAGAACGCGTGGCACCTGAGCACGATCGGCGTGGCCGCGGTGGCGCCCACGCTGTCCCACCTCTACGAGGTGCTGGACGAGGTGGAGCGGTTCGTCTGGTCCTTTCCGGAGGTGGAGGTCCTCAGGGTGGATCGCCTGTGGATGGAGGAAGAGGAGGAGAAGAAGTCATGAGCGAGCGTCCCGCAGGGCGAGAGAGCGAGCGAGGCCCGAGCGGCCCGCTGCGAAGCAGCAAGAGCGGGAGACGATGAGCGGCAAGCGTGCCCGTTTGCACGGGACCGCCCGCGACTATCCGCGGACGGCCCGGCTCAACCACCTCCTTCAGGAGATCGTCGCCGACGAGATCGAGCGGCTCGGCGACGATCGGCTCGGCCTGTTCACCGTCGTGGCGGTTGACGTCGAGCCCGACCTGCGGCGGGCCACGGTGTTCTACACGAGCCTGCCGTCCGACGCGCCCGACGGCGAGAGCGACGAGGTCGGCGAGGCCCTGGCGCAGCACCGCGGCCGCCTCCAGGCCGCCATCGGCCGCCAGGCGCACCTGAAGCGCACGCCGGAGCTGGTGTTCCGGCAGGACACCGTCATCCGCCAGGCCGAGCGGATCGAGGAGATCATGCGCGAGATCGCCGGCGACGAGCATCGCTGATGGCGGGCCGTGGCCCGGCCCCCGGGGCCGGGCCGGCGCCGACCGGCGTGGCGGTGGTGGACAAGCCGTCCGGGTGGACGTCACACGACGTCGTGGCCAAGGCCCGTGGCCTGCTCGGCACCCGCAGGGTCGGCCACGCCGGCACGCTCGACCCCGACGCCACCGGCGTGCTGGTCCTGGGGGTGGGTGGCGCCACGCGGCTCCTCGCCTACGTCACGGGCCTCGACAAGTCGTATGTAGGCGAGGTCGTGCTGGGCACGGCGACGTCGACGCTGGACGCGTCGGGCGATGTGACGGGCACGTGGGACATGGCTGGTGTGGGTCTGGCCGAGGTGCGGGCGGCGGCGGCCGGCCTCACCGGGGACGTGATGCAGGTGCCGCCGATGGTGTCCGCCAAGCAGGTCGGCGGCCGCCGCCTGCACGAGTTGGCCCGCGCCGGCGTCGAGGTCGAGCGTCGGCCGGTGGCCGTGCGCGTGGAGCGGTTCGACGTGGCCGAGCCAGTTGCCCCTGGGGTGTTTCCGGTGTCGGTGACGTGTTCGTCGGGGACCTATGTGCGATCGCTCGCCGCCGACCTCGGGGCCGCCCTCGACGGCGGCGCCCACCTGCGCCACCTGCGGCGCACCGCCGTCGGACCGTTCGTCGAGGAGGAGGCGGTGCCGCTGGAGGCGCTGGCGCCTGAACGGCTGCTGCCGCCGGTCGAGGCCCTCCGGGGGCGGCCCCGGGTGGCCGTGGACGACGACGTCGCCGCCCTGGTGGGCAACGGGCGGGTGTTCGACGACGAGGCGCTGGGGGTGGCCGGGGACGGGCCCTGGGCGGTCGTCGACGGCGAGGGCGTGCTGCTGGCGGTGTATCAGCGGCACCGGGGCGCCACGGTCAAGCCCGGCGTGGTGCTCGCCCAGGGTCCTTGACGCTTTTCGGGGCCTGTGGGCCACCTTCCCCACACGGCGTGCGGCCTCCCGCGCCGGCGCGCGCCCGCCGGTAGGGTCAACGGCGTCCACCGACCGAAAGGGCGTGCAATGGAGCACCCCGAGCCCGAGGCGCAGATCGCCGACTCGCTGATCGACCTGATCGGCGACACGCCGCTGGTCCGGCTCAATCGGGTGACCGAGGGGCTGACGTGCACCGTGGTCGCCAAGCTGGAGATGCTCAACCCGGGCGGCAGCGTCAAGGACCGCCCGGCCCTGGCCATGATCGAGCAGGCCGAGCACGACGGCGCGCTGAAGCCCGGCGGCACCATCGTCGAGCCCACGTCCGGCAACACCGGCGTCGGGTTGGCCATCGTCGCCGCCCAGCGGGGCTACCGCTGCATCTTCGTGGTGACCGACAAGGTGGCGCCCGAGAAGATCCGGCTGCTGGAGGCCTACGGCGCCGAGGTGATCGTGTGCCCGGTGGCGGTGGATCCCGACGACCCCCGGTCCTACTACTCGGTCGCCGAGCGGCTGGTGCGCGAGACGCCCGGCGCGTTCCGCCCCAACCAGTACGGCAACGAATGGAACCCCTGGGCCCACGAGCACTCGACGGGGCCCGAGATCTGGCGCCAGACCGCGGGTCGCGTCACGCATTTCGTGGCCGGTGTGGGCACCGGCGGGACCATCACCGGCGTGGGCCGTTACCTCAAGTCCCGCGACCCGGGCGTCCAGATCGTCGGGGCCGACCCCGAGGGATCCGTCTACTCGGGCGGCTCCGGGCGGCCGTACCTCGTCGAGGGCATCGGCGAGGACTTCTGGCCCACCACGTACGATCCCTCGCTCGTCGACCGGGTCGTGCCGATCAGCGACGAGGACAGCTTCCTGATGGCCCGGCGGGTCACCCGCGAGGAAGGGCTGCACATCGGCGGCTCGGGTGGGACCGCCGTGGCGGCGGCGCTGGAGGTCGGGCGGGGCCTCGGTCCGGAGCATTTGGTGGTGGTGCTGATCCCCGACTCCGGCCGGGGCTACCTGTCGCGCGTCTTCGACCAGGACTGGATGGCCGGCTACGGGTTCCTCCGGGCGTCCGCCGAGCACACCGTGGCCGACATCATCGAGGGCCGCCGGGGCGACATCCCGCCGCTGGTGTACATCCAGCCCGAGGAGACCGTGCGCCGAGCCGTCAACGTGATGCGGGGCTACGGCGTGTCGCAGCTGCCCGTGGCCAAGGGGGAGATGCCGCTGGCGGCGGCCGAGATCCTGGGCGCCGTCGACGAGCTGGCGCTCATGGATCGGGCGTACCACGAACCCGCCGTGATGGACGAGCCCGTTGAGAAGGTCATGGGCCCCCGCCTGCCCACGATCGGCATCGGCCAACCGATCGCCCTGGCGGTGGAGCTCCTCGACCGGGCCGGTGCGCTGGTGGTCCTGGCGGGCGGCCGACCGCACGTGGTCCTCGGGCGCAGCGACGTGCTCAGCCACCTCTCACGGGGCGAGCGCTGATGGCCGAGCCCGACGGGTTCGAGACCCGGGCCATCCATGCGGGGCAGGACCCGGACCCCGCCAGCGGTGCGGTGGTCCCCCCGATCAACCTCTCGACCACGTTCGCCCAGTCCGCGGTCGGGGTGCACCGGGGCTGGGAGTACGCCCGCAGCGGGAACCCCACGCGCGACGCCCTGGAGGCCTGCCTGGCCTCGCTCGAGGGTGGCCGGCGTGCCTTCGCGTTCGCCTCGGGGCTGGCCGCCGAGGATGCGGTCCTGCGCCAGCTCCGGCCGGGCGACCGGATCGTGCTCGGCAACGATGCCTACGGGGGGACCTACCGCCTCATCGACAAGGTCTATGGGCCCGCCGGCCATCCCTGGACGGCCGCGGACCTGACCGACCCGGCCGCCCTCGATCGAGAATGGCCCGCCGGCACTGCGCTCGTCTGGGCCGAGACGCCGACCAACCCCGCCATGGCCATCGTCGACATCGCCGCAGTGGCCGAGGTGGCGCACCTCCACGGCGCCCGCCTGGTGGTGGACAACACGTTCGCCACGCCCTACCTGCAGCAGCCCCTCGCCCTGGGGGCCGACGTCGTGGTCCACAGCGCCACCAAATACCTGGGCGGGCACTCCGACGTGGTCGGCGGCTGCGTCGTCACCGACGACGCCGAGCTCGCCGAGGGCATCGGATTCGTGCAGAACGCCGCCGGCGCCGTGCCGTCGCCGTTCGACTGCTACCTGGTGCTGCGCGGCCTGCGGACCCTCGCCGTCCGCATGGACCGCCACAGTGACAACGCCCGGGCGGTCGTCGAGCTGCTGGTGGAGCATCCGGCCGTGGAGCGGGTGCTGTGGCCGGGCCTGCCGGACCACCCTGGCGCCGACGTGGCCAAGCGGCAGATGCGGGACGCGGGCGGCATGGTCTCGTTCATCGTGCGGGGCGGCGAGGACGCCGCGGTGCGGCTGGTCGAGCGCACCCGCCTGTTCGTCCTGGCCGAGTCGCTGGGGGCGGTGGAGTCGCTCATCGAGCACCCCCACCGCATGACGCACGCATCCGCGGCGGGTTCGCCGCTGGCGGTGGATCCGGGCCTCGTCCGCCTGTCGGTCGGGATCGAGACGGCCGCCGACCTGGTGGCGGACCTCCGCCAGGCGCTGGACGGGATCTGACGGCCGACCGGTAACCTGCCGCCCCGGGTTCACCGCCGGAGATGTCGAGGTCATAGGTTCCGGGGTCCGAAGGGCGAGGTCATGGGTTCCGGGCCCGGAACCAATGACCTCGGGCTCCGCCGGGCGGAACCCATGACCTCGGGAACCCCACGAGCCGCCGGCGGCCTCCCGTCGCGGGTCGGGTGGGCAGCGTTGGCCGCCGCCTGACGGCCGACCGGTAACCTGCCGCCCCGATGGAGGTGCTCCGCGATCAGGCGCGATGCCCGTCGCCCCCGGAGGGGACGGTCGTCACCATCGGCGCCTACGACGGGGTCCACCTGGGCCACCGCTCGGTGATCCGGCTGGTGCGCCAACGGGCCGCCGAGCGGGGCCTGCGCAGCGCCGTCGTCACCTTCGACCGGCATCCCGCGTCGGTCGTCCGCCCGGAGTCGGCCCCGCGGCTGCTCACCGACCTCGAGCAGAAGCTCGAGCTCCTGGCCGAGACCGGCATCGACTACTGCCTGGTCATCGCCTTCGACGAGGCCCGGAGCCGCGAGTCGGCCGACGACTTCGTGCAGGAGGTCCTGGTCGACTGCCTGAACGCCGCAGACGTGGTGGTGGGGGAGGACTTCCACTTCGGGCACCGGCGGGCCGGCAACGTGCCGCTGCTGCGCCGGCTGGGATCCGAGCTGGGCTTCGAGGTCGACGGCATCGAGCTCGTCGGTGCCGACGGCGGCGTTGGCGGCGGGGATGAGCCGGTGTCGTCGACCCGGATCCGCCGCGCCCTGGTGGCGGGCGACCTGGCCCTGGCCAACCGGCTGCTCGGCCGGGACTACGAGGTGCGGGGCGTGGTGGCGCTCGGCGACAAGCGGGGCCGTGAGCTGGGGTTCCCGACCGCCAACGTCTCGGTGCCCGGCGACATCCTGCTGCCCGAGGACGGGATCTACGCGGGCTGGTACGGGCGCCCCGACGGCTCGGTGTACCCCAGCGCGATCTCGCTCGGGCGGCGGCCGACGTTCTACGTCGAGGCCCACGTCAGCCTGCTGGAGGCCCACCTCCTGGACTTCGACGGCGACCTCTACGGCGAGCACGCCAAGGTCCGGTTCGTCGCCCGGCTGCGCGACGAGGTCCGGTTCGACACGGTGGAGGCCCTCGTCGAGCAGATCGGGCGTGACGTCGACCAGGCCCGCGAGCTGCTGAGCGCCCTCCCGCCCCCGACCTGATGACCACAGCCGGACGCCGGCGCGTGGCTTATGGTGTAAGTGAGGGGTGCAGATGACCGACAAGGACGACGAACCTCCCAGCGACGGCGACCTGGCGGCGGTCATCCCACTGCCCGGGGCGGAGCCGTCGGGTGTTCAGGACCCGATCGTCGGCCCGACGCGTGCCGCCCCCGAGACCCCCCAGCTCGTGGCGGTCCCGCGGCTCGCGCGCCACGAGATCGTGCTCGACGACGACCACCGGGTCGGTGTGGCCGTCTGCGGCCGCGGCATGCCGGTCGTGCTCGTCCACGGGTTCACGGCCGAGGGCATACTCTACGCGCAGACGCTCTCACGCCTTGTGCGCATGGGCTTCAAGGTCATCGCCATCGACGTCGCCGGCCACGGCGGCACCCAGGGCCTGCCCACCGGTGGTGAGAAGCTCGAGTCCTACACCCAGCTTCTGGCCCGCGTCCTGGACGAGCTCGGTGTGGTACGGGCACTGTTCGCCGGCCACTCGATGGGCGGGCGGCTCGTCACCCAGCTGGTGGCCGAACAGCCCGACCGGGCGATCGGCGTCGTGCTCATCGATGCCGTGGTGGGCGACTGCTGGGACCGCCTGATCCGCATCTCCCGCTTTGCGCCCCCCGTGCTGCTGGGCGTCGCCGCCGCTCTGGCCATCGACACCCTCTCGACGCTCCCATGGCTGCGGGATCCAGGCCAGGCCGTCAAGCTCGGACGCCTGGTCGCACCCACGCTGTGGGAACACGCCCGCCGCCCCTGGCGGATGCTCGGCCCGGCGGTCTCGATGCTGCGCTCGCAGGGCAGCCGGGAGATGCTCGAGAAGCTGGCCGACGAGAGGATCCCGGTGGTCGTGATCCACGGCGACCGCGACATCGCGGTGCCATACCAGACGGCCAAGGACGCCGCCCGGCGGGCGGGCGGCACGCTGGTGACGATCCACGGCGGGACGCATTCCTGGGTCCTCAAGGACCCGGAGACCCTGCCGGCGGTGATCGCCCAGCTCCTCGACGGTCCGCTGGCACGGGTGCGGGCGGCCGTGCTGGCCGCCGAGAGGCTTGATCCCGGCGCCACGCCCGAGGAGATGGAGCTCGCCTTCCTCGCGCCCCACGCGCTCGTGCGCCGGCTCACGCCCGCGCCCGAGCTCCGGACCGGCCATCAGCACCATCGCCGGGCGCGCTACCACTGGACGGTGGATTCGCCGGCGGAGGAGCAGCCGGCCTGAGAGGCCGAGCGGAAAGGCCGGCAAGGGGGCACCGAACAGTACGAGATTTGCCGCGTGAGCCAAGGCCACACAGCGAGGCCTCCAGACGACGCTGACCACCGTGAGCCAAGAGGACGTGCCTATCCGCGCACTCTGTGAGGCCGAGCGGAAAGGCACGACTTCGCCGTTCGGACGAACCCGCTGGTAGGCTTGTCCGACGCTCTGAGCGACGCACCAGACGCGCATCGGGGCAGGGTAAGCAGTCACCCGAGCAATGAAGGAAACACGTGTCCGATCAGATCGACGCGGCCAAGCCCGGCATCATCGCCGAGCACAAGCTCCACGACACCGACACCGGGTCGCCCGAGGTGCAGATCGCGCTGCTCACCGCACGCATCAACCACCTCAACGCCCACCTGGGCAAGCACCGCAAGGACCACCACAGCCGCCGCGGGCTGCTCCAGCTGGTCGGCCGGCGCCGCCGGCTGCTCGATTACGTGCGGGCCAACGACGTCGAGCGCTACAGGGCGATCATCGCCCGCAACGGCCTGCGCCGGTAGGGCCGGAAGTGTTGACAAGGGAGCGGCCCTCGGGCCGCTCCCGTCGCATACTGGTAGACAACAGAACCCCCGGCGGCGCGAAGGTCAGCTGCCAGTCGCCCTCCCCCGGATCACGAGCCGGGAGTTGCCGACTGGGAACTGGCCCGCCGCCCCCGATCCGGTGGCCGACGCCACCGGGAAGGAGAGCGACTGATGGCTGATCCCATCGTCGTGTCGGGCCCGATCTCGGGCACCGACACATCCCTGACATTCGAGACCGGCAAGCTGGCGTTCCAGAGCCAGGGCGCGGTCGTCGCCACCCTGGGCAAGACCGAGGTCCTCGTCACCGCCAACGCCGCGCACGGCGTGCGCGAGGGCATCGACTTCTTCCCCCTCACCGTCGACGTCGAGGAGCGGATGTACGCCGCCGGGCGGATCCCCGGCAGCTTCTTCCGCCGGGAGGGCCGGCCCACCGACCTGGCGATCCTCACCTGCCGCCTGATCGACCGGCCGCTGCGGCCCAGCTTCTCCGACGGCTACCGGAACGAGACCCAGGTCGTGGTCACGGTCCTGGGCGTCGACGGGCACAACCCCTACGACGTGCCGGCGATCAACGGCGCCTCGGCGGCGCTCATGGTGTCGGGCATCCCGTTCGAGGGCCCGATCGGCGCCGTGCGCATCGCGTGGTCGTCCGAGGGCCGCTGGGTGCCGCACCCCACCTACGAGCAGAGTGAGAACGCCACGTTCGACCTGGTGGTCGCGGGACGCCAGCTCGACGACGGCGACATCGCCATCATGATGGTCGAGGCCGGCGGCACCGAATCCGCGTGGCAGCTCTACCAGGACGGAACGCCGTTCGTCACCGAAGAGGTGATCGCAGGGGGCCTGGAGGCCGCTAAGACCTGGATCCGCGAGTCCATCGAGCTGCAGCGCCAGCTCGTCGACGCCGCCAACGTCGCCGGCAAGATCCCGCCGCTCGAGTGGGAGCCGCAGGTCGACTACGGCGAGGACGTGCTGGCCCGGGTCGAGGTGATCGGCACCGAGCGCCTGGGACAGGCGTCACAGGTCGCCGCCAAGGCCGAGCGCAACGCCGCCTACGACGAGGCCGTGTCCGCCATCCGGGAGGAGCTGGCCGAGGAGTTCCCCGAGCGCGACGGCGAGATCAAGGCCGCCGCTCGGGCGGTGCAGAAGAAGGTCATCCGCCGGCGGATCGTCGACGAGGGCCTCCGCATCGACGGCCGCGGTCCCCGCGACATCCGGCCCCTGTCGGCCGAGGTGGCCGTGCTGCCGACCGCCCATGGGTCCGGGCTGTTCCAGCGGGGCGAGACCCAGGTCCTCAACGTCGCCACGCTGGGCATGCCGAAGACCGACCAGATCCTCGACAACCTGGGCAACCGCGACCGCAAGCGCTACATGCACCACTACAACATGCCGCCCTCGGCCAACGGCGAGACCGGCCGGGTGGGCAGCCCCAAGCGCCGCGAGATCGGGCACGGGCTCCTGGCGGAGCGTGCGTTGCTCCCGGTGGTGCCGAGTGCCGAGGAGTTTCCCTACGTGCTGCGCCTGGTGTCCGAGGTGCTGGCGTCGAACGGCTCGACGTCGATGGCGTCGGTGTGCGCGTCGACGATGTCGCTGATGGACGCCGGCGTCCCCGTGAAGGCCCCCGTCGCCGGCATCGCCATGGGGCTGGTGTACGCGGAGGGCAAGTACACGACGCTGACCGACATCCTCGGCGCCGAGGACGCGTTCGGCGACATGGACTTCAAGGTGGCCGGCACCAGCGACTTCGTGACCGCGCTGCAGCTCGACACCAAGATCGACGGGCTGCCGGCCGACGTGCTGGCGCGGGCCCTGCAGCAGGCCTACGAGGCCCGCACGCAGATCCTCGAGGTCATGCACGACGCCATCCCCGCGCCGCGCGACGAGGTCGGAGAGACGGCGCCGAAGATCGTCAGCTTCGAGATCCCGATGGACAAGATCGGCGAGGTGATCGGGCCCAAGGGCAAGGTCATCAACGCCATCACCACCGAGACCGGTGCCGACGTGAGCGTCGACGACGACGGCATGGTCGGCCGGGTGTCGATCGGCTCCACCGACAAGGGTGCGGTCGAGGAGGCTCGCCGCCAGATCAACCTGATCCTCAACCCGCCCACGGCCGAGGTCGGCCAGGTCTACCCGGGCCGGGTCGTGAACATCACCAAGTTCGGTGCGTTCGTCAACATCCTCCCCGGCCGGGACGGCCTGCTGCACATCTCCAAGATCGGCGGCGGCAAGCGCATCGACAAGGTCGAGGACGTCCTCGACCTCGGCGACGAGGTGGAGGTGCGCGTCGACGACGTCGACCCCAGCGGCAAGGTCTCGCTGAGCCTCGCCTCCGCGCCCGATCCCCGGGGTGGTGGGTCCGACGGCCCCCGCTCGGCCCCCTCGGGCGAGGGTCCCGTGGCGGACACCCCGGGCAACAGCGAGTCGGTCAGCTTCGAGGACACGTTCGACGCCGAGCTGCGGGCCGAGCTCGGTGACCTGGGCCCGGCGGGCGTCTCCGCCGGCGGCGACCGCGGCGACCGGGGCGACCGCGGCGACCGCGGCGACCGGGGCGGTCGTCGCCGGCGCCGTCGCTAGGCGAGACCCGAGGTTCCTTCCCCCGTGAAACCCGCCGCAACAACCGAGAAGATCAGCGAGACCCGGTTGGCCAACGGCATCCGTGTGGTCACCGAACGCATGCCCGAGGCGCGTTCGGTGACGCTCGGGGTGTGGGTCGCCGTCGGCGGGCGTGACGAGCCCGACGAGCTGGCCGGCGCGTCCCACTTCCTGGAGCACCTGCTGTTCAAGGGCACGTCGACACGCTCGGCCCGGCAGATCGCCGAGGCCGTCGACGCGGTGGGGGGCGAGATGAACGCCTTCACGAGCCGCGAGCACACCGCCTACTACACGCGGCTTCCGGCCCACCGGGTCGAGCTGGGGATGGAGATCCTGGGCGACGTCCTGACCGACCCGGCGTTCCGACCCCACGAGGTCGAGGCCGAGCGACAGGTGATCCTCGAGGAGATCCTCATGAACCTCGACATGCCCGAGGATCACGTGCACACGCTGCTGGCCGAGGCGATGTTCCCCGGCCACCCCCTGGGACGCGAGGTGCTCGGCACCCGGGAGTCGGTCGAGGCGGTGACCCGCGACCAGATCGCCGAGTTCTTCGGCCACTGGTACCGCCCCCGCAACCTCGTGGTCGTCGCCGCCGGCAACCTGACGCACGAGCAGATCGTCGACGGCGTCGATCGCTCGCTGGGGCGGCGAGCGGGCGGCGAGCGTCCGGTGCGGGCACAACCGACCGCGGGCCCCAACCCGCGGGTGGTCCTCGGCGATCCCACCGAGCAGGTCCACGTCGCCTTCGGCTGGCGGGCGGTCGATCATCATGACGACGACCGCTACGCGTTGATGGTCGCCAATCAGGTCCTGGGTGGCGGCATGTCGAGCCGGCTGTTCCAGGAGGTCAGGGAGGAGCGCGGGCTGGCGTACTCCGTGTACTCGTGGGCGTCGACCTACGACGACTCGGGGTCCGCGGGCATCTACGCCGGCACCGCCCCCGCCCGGGCCGGAGAGCTGCTGGAGGTCGTCGACGACGAGGTCGCGAAGCTGGTCGCCTCGGGCGTGACCGAGAACGAGCTCGGGGTGGCCAAGGGCTTCATCGAGGGGTCGCTGGTGCTGGGCCTCGAGGACTCCGCCTCGCGCATGGCCCGCCTGGGCCGCAGCCTGATGGCCCGCGACGAGGTCGTGACCGTCGACGACCAGCTCGAGAGGATCAGGGCCGTCACCGCCGACGATGTCGGCGCCGTGGCCGCCCGGGTGTACGGAGGCGGCCGGGCCCTGGCCGTCATCGGTCGCGTCGACGACGGCGTCCTCGGCTAGCGCCGGGCGCGGCCCGCCTCAACGGCGCTCGCGAACCGAACCGTCGACGACGTCGAGCACCCGGTCGACGCCGACGGACTCGAGCAGCCGGCGGTCGTGCGTCACGAGGACCAGCGTGCCCGCATAGCCCCGGAGTGCCTGTTCCAGCTGCTCGATGGCTGGCAGGTCGAGGTGATTGGTGGGCTCGTCCAGCACCAGCAGGTTGACGCCCCGCGCCTGGAGGACGGCCAGCGTGGCGCGGGTGCGCTCGCCCGGCGAGAGCGCGCTCGCCGGCCGGATCACGTCCTCGGCACCGAGGCCGAACTTCGCCAGGACCGACCGCGCGTCGCCCGACGCCTGGATCCCCGTGCGGGCCATGAAGCCGTCCAGCAGGCTGGCGTTGCCGTCGAACTCCCCGCGACCCTGGCCGATCTCGCCGACGACCACGCCCGGCCCGAGCCGGCGGCGACCGGCGGCCAGGGGCACGCGCCCGAGCGTGGCGCGCAGGAGCGTCGTCTTGCCCGACCCGTTGGCGCCCACGACGGCCACCCGGTCGCCCCAGCGCACCTCGAGGGACGCCGGCCCCAGGACGAAGCGGTCGCGCTGGTCCGGCGAGGCCAGCTCGACGACGGCGCCCGCGAGCAGAGCGACCATGTCGCCGGCGCGCTTCGCGTCGGCAATGGTGAACCGGAGGTCCCAGCCCTCCCACGGCTTGTCCACCGCCTCTAGGCGCGCCAGGGCCTGCTCGGTGCGCCGGGCGTGGCCGGCCATGCTCTCGGAGCTCTCGACCCGCCGGTGGCGGATGAACTTGTCCGTCTCGCCGGAGCGCTTGGCGGCGCGGGCGCCCTTCGCCGCCCAACGCCGCTGGGTGCGGGAACGCTCGAGGAGGGCGTCGCGCTGGTCGAGGTAGGCGCGGTAGTCCTGCTCCGCGTGCTGTCGGGACCGGTGGCGCTCATCGAGGTACGCCGCCCAGCCACCGTCGTAGCGGGTGAGCGTGCGGGCGTGGTCGTCGATCTCCCCGACCGCGGTCACGGTTCGTTCCAGGAAGGCGCGGTCGTGCGAGACCACGACCAGCGGTGACGTCAGCCCGAGGACGAACAGCTCCAGCCGCTCGAGGCCGTCGAGGTCCAGGTCGTTGGTGGGCTCGTCCAGCAGGAACACGTCGAAGCGCGCCAGCAGCAGGGCCGCCAGCTGGACCCTCGCCGCCTGACCGCCCGAGAGGTGCGCGGTGGCTCGGTCCAGCAGCCCGCCGGGCAGGCCGAGATCGGCCGCCACCGCCCCGGCGCGGGCGTCGATGTCCGCGCCGCCGAGCTGTAGCCAGCGGTCGAGGGCGGCGGCATATGCGTCGTCCGCCCCCGGCTCGCCCCTGGCGAGCGCACCGGTGGCGGCGTCGAGGCGGGCGCCGGCGGCGGCCACGCCGGTCCGTCGGGCCAGGAGCCCGCGCACCGTCTCGCCCTGCCTGGGCCGCGCCTCCTGCGGCAGATAGCCGACGGTGGCGGACGGCGGCGCGAGGCGCACGCGGCCGGACTCGGGCGGTCGGAGTCCGGCGAGCGTCCGCAGGAACGTGGACTTGCCCGAACCGTTGGGGCCGACCAACCCGAGGCGGTCCCCGGGGGCGACGATCAGCTCGACGCCGTCGAGGAGCGGATGGTGCCCGGCGGCGACGGACGCGCCGCGGACGGTGAGGGTGGCGAGGTGGGAGGACACGGCACTCCAGGAGCGTGACGGGGTCGGGACGCGTCGGAAGCCGTGGTCGCTACATCGCCGCACACGATAGGGCCACGGCCCGGGCATGCCCCGTGGGTTTCCGGGCGTCGCCGGATTCGAGGGCTAGGGTGCCGCCACGTGAGCCAGCGGGCGGCAACGAGCGTTCGGGTCGGGGTCTTCGGGGCCGGTGGGCGCATGGGCAGCACGGTGTGCCAGGCCGTCGAGACCGATCCCGACCTCGAGCTGGTGGGCGCCGTCGACCCCTACCACTCGGGGCTCGACCTGCGGCACGCCACGGGCGTCGACTCCGACGTGCAGATCGATCCCGACCCCACTGCGCTCCTCGGGGTGGGCGTCGAGGTGGTGGTCGACTTCACGACGCTCGACGCCTGCCGCGCCAACCTGGCCTGGGCCGCCGAGCACGGGGTGCATGCGGTCGTGGGAACGACCGGGTTCACGCCGGAGGACTACGACCGCGTGCGGCGCTCGTTCACCGGCAGCAACTGCGTGATCGCGCCCAACTTCGCCATCGGCGCCGTGCTCATGATGCGCTTCGCCGAGCTGGCTGCGCCCTGGTTCGAGTCGGCCGAGATCATCGAGCTCCATCACGACCAGAAGGTGGATGCGCCTTCGGGCACCGCGGTGCTGACGGCGCAGCGCATGGCCGCGGCGTCCGCCGAGTGGGGCGACGACCCCACGAGCAAGGAGGTGCTGGCCGGCGCCCGCGGCGCCGCCGGGGCGGGCGGCATCCCCGTCCACTCGGTGCGCCTGCGGGGGCTCGTCGCTCACCAGGAGGTGCTGCTGGGCACCACCGGCCAGTCGCTGACCGTCCGCCACGACAGCTACGACCGCTCCAGCTTCATGCCCGGCGTCCTCCTGGCCGTCAAGCAGGTGTCCAACAGGCCGGGGCTGACCATCGGGCTCGACGCGCTGCTCGGGCTGTAGCAACGGGGGAGGGGACGCCGTGCTCGAGGCGCGGAACATCTGGGACCTGATCGTGCGCCGGGCGGAGCGGACGCCCGAGCGCGAGCTGGCGGTCGACGAGGCCGGCCGCCGGATCACCTTCGGCGCCTACCGCGACCGGGCGGAGCGGGTGGCCGCCGGGCTGGCGAGCGACCACGCGGTGGGCGAGGGCGACGTCGTGTCGTGGATCCAGCCGTCGTGGATCGAGGCCATGGTGCTGTTCGGCGCCCTCAGGCGGCTGGGCGCCGTCCAGAACCCGATCATCCCCATCTACCGCGAGCGGGAGGTGGGCTTCATCGTCCGGCAGGCGGAGCCGACGTTGATGCTCGTGCCCTCGGAGTGGCGGGGCTTCGACTACGCGGCGATGGCCGGCGCCGTGACCGAGGGGACGAAGACGCGGGTCGTGGAGGCCGACCGGGGCCCCCAGCGATCGCTGCCGGAGGGCGACCCCGCCAGCCTCCCCGCGCCACCGGGTGACGACGTCGATGCGGTCGGTGGCACCAATGGCGACGACGTGCCGGTCCGGTTCATCTACTACACGTCCGGCACCACCGCCGAGCCGAAGGGCGCTCGCCACGGTGACCGCTCCCTGCGGGCGGCGTCCCTGGGCATGGCGGCCCGGCTGCACCTGGCCGAGGACGACCGGTTCGCGCTGGTGTTCCCGTTCACGCACGTGGCCGGCGGCCTGTACGTGTACGCGGCGATGGCCTACGGCTTCACTCTGGTGCTCGACGAGGCCTTCGATCCCGCCACCACCCCCGACTTCCTGCGGCGCGAGCGGATCACCCAGGGCGGCGCGGGCACCTTCTTCCACCAGGTGTACCTCCAGGCGCAGCGGGCGCTGCCCGCGGGCGAGCGCCTGTTTCCGGACGTCCGCACCTTCCCCGGCGGGGGCGCCCCCAAGCCGCCGAGCCTGCACTACGACCTCAGGGCGGCGTTCGGGGTTGGCGTGGTCTCGGGCTACGGGCTGACCGAGGCCCCCGTCCTCACGATGAACGACGCCGGCGACGACGACCGGACGCTCGCAACCACCGAGGGCCGGGCGGTGGACGGCACCCGCCTGCGCATCGTGCGCGCCGACGGGGCGGAGGCCGACGCGGGGGAGGAGGGCGAGGTGCGCGCGCGGGGCCCGCAGGTCACCCTCGGGTACCTCGACCCGGCGCTCGACGCCGACGCCTTCGACGAGGACGGCTGGTTCCGGACCGGCGACCTGGGCCGGCTGGACGAGCGCGGCAACCTCACGATCACCGGGCGCCTGAAGGACGTGATCATCCGCAAGGGCGAGAACATCCCCGCCAAGGAGGTCGAGGACCTGCTGTTCACCCACGCCAAGGTCGCCGACGTGGCCGTGATCGGCCTGCGCGACGCGGAGCGCGGGGAGCGGGCGTGCGCGGTGGTCGTGCCCGCCGCGGGGCAGGAACCCCTGAGCCTCGACGAGATGACCGCCCACCTGCTGGAGGCCGGGCTCATCACCCGCAAGCTGCCCGAACAGATAGAGGTTGTGGACGCGCTACCCCGGAACCCCTCGGGCAAGATCCTCAAGTTCGAGCTCCAGGCCCGGTTCCAGGACTGAGGGGCCCAGCGGGAGCCTCTGCCCCCCGCCCAATCGCGGGCGTCAGCCGATCCGGGTGACGGGCGACGTGCCGCAGAGCGCGGCGAGGGTGCGCTTGAGCCCCGAGATCCCGGCGAGGGCACCGACCCGATGGCCGTTGACCAGCTCGCGCTGGCAGACGCCGTCGCCCTCCCACGCCAGGACGCAGCCGGCGGGGTCGACGTTCGCCAGCGCCAGGATCGCGCCGCTGCAGCCCATCGCCCGGCCCTGGAGCAACACCGAGGGGCTGCCGGTGTAGAGGCCGACGGGGAGGGCGTCGGCCTCCAGGGCGAGGCGCACCGGGTCGCCGGTCGAGTCCTTGAGCCCGGCGATGGGCAGCTCGGGGAGCAGGTCGACGGGGATCCCCGGCGCCGACGCCGGCGGGAAGTGGTAGCCGAGGACGGGGACGTCGACGGCGCCGGCCACCGCCTCGTAGTAGCGACGGGGGTCGTCCACGCCGGGGGGCGACAGCGCCAGCAGGGCATCCGCGCCGTCGTCGGCCGCCCGCTGCGACAGCGCCACGGCCTGCCGGGCCGACGGCGCGCCGGTCCCCGCCAGCACCGGCACCCGACCGCCCACGGCGTCGCGCACGGCGACGAGGAGGGCCGACCGTTCGTCGGGCTCGAGCGTTGCGGGCTCGCCGGTCGTGCCGGCGACGACCACGCCGCGTACGCCCGCATCCACCAGCCCGGCGGCGTGGGCGGCCGTCGCCGGGGCGTCCAGCCCCGCATACCGGTCGAACAGGGTCACGAGGGCGACGCCGACGCCCTCGAACGGAGCGACACGCGATGGCATCGCCGCGACCCTAAACCCCTGCGCCACGATCGGGCGCATGATCGACGTCCGCTCGTCGGCCTCAGTGGGCGGGTGACCACAGCGGCTCGGGCACCTCGAAGCCCACCGGCGTGCCCCAGCGGTTGCGGAAGGCGACCTTGTGCGCCTGCCGCCGGGGAGCCACGCCCCACCGGCCGGTGGGATACCCGAACGAGACACAGCAGGCGTTCACCCAGCCCTCGTCGCCCGGCACGCCCAGGATCTCGAGCGATTCGGCGCCGTGGAAGTAGCCGAGCACGGTCGTGAGCGAGGTCCCCACGCCCTCGGCCCGCGCCGCCAGCATGGCGCTCCACACGGCCGGGTAGATCGAGCCACCGCTGGGGTCGAACTGGACGAATGCGAACAGGAACAGGGGCACGCTCTCGAAGTGGTCGGCGAGGTGCTGGGCCGAGCGCACGACCTTGGCCGTCTGCACGCTGGCGGGCGAGTCGGGCGCGGCCTCCATCGCCGCCAGCCGGTCGGCGTAGACCGTGTCCCAGAGCTGGCTGAGGCTGTCCCGGTACAGCGGCCCGAGCTTCGCCTTGACCTCGGGGTCGTCGACGAGCAGGAACCGCCACAGCTGCGTGTTGCCACCGCTCGGGGCCCGCACGGCGGCATCGAGGATGCGCGCCTGCACGTCGACGGGGATGGGATCGGGGCGGACCCGGCGCATGGCACGAGTGGTGTAGAGCGCTTCGTAGACGTCCATTCCCCTGGGTCTAGCTGACGCTCGCAAGGGCGCGTCGGCTCGCTGCCCATGCGGCCGCTCGCCGGGTCCCCCGCCGTAGACTGATACGTCCGCCCTGTGAGGCGA
>DATFVX010000247.1:0-3849 GCA_035259985.1 Acidimicrobiales bacterium
CGCTGGCCTCGGGCGAGGGCATCCGCCTGCTGCTGAGCGACTCCACCAACGCGGAAGAGCCCGGGTACGCCCGCAGCGAGACGTCGGTGGGCAAGATCCTGTACGACCTGTTCCACGAGCACGAGGGCCGGCGCATCGTCATCGCCTGCTTCGCCAGCCACATCCACCGCGTGCAGCAAATCGCCGACGCCGCTGTGGCGTTCAGGCGCAAGGTGGCGACGCTGGGCATGTCGATGAAGAAGAACGTGCGGCTGGCGCGGGACATGGGTCTGCTGAGCATCCCCGACCATGCGCTGGTCGACATCGACGACGTGCGCGACATGCCGCCGGGCCAGGTGTGCGTGATCTCCACCGGCAGCCAGGGCGAGCCCATGTCCGCGCTGGCGCTCATGGCGCAGCGCAACAATCGCTGGCTGGAGATCAACGCCGACGACACCGTGATCCTGTCGTCGCACCCGATCCCGGGCAACGAGATGAACGTGTCCAAGGTGATCGACGGGCTCGTGCGGCTGGGCGCGGACGTCGTCCACTCGGGCGTCGCCGACGTCCATGCGTCCGGGCACGCCAAGCAGGAGGAGCTCAAGACTCTGCTGTCGATCGTGCGCCCGGACTGGTTCGTGCCGGTGCACGGCGAGTACCGCCACATGGTCGCCCACGCCAAGCTCGCCCGCAGCATGGGCGTGGTGGGCGACGACCACGTCCTCGTCTGCACCGACGGCGACCAGCTGGTGCTCGACGACGACGGCCTGCGGGTCGACGCCGCGGTTCCCGCCGGCTACCTGTATGTGGACGGGATCATCGGCGACGTCGGCCACGGCGTCCTGCGGGACCGGCGGGTGCTGGCGGAGGAGGGCGTGGTGGTGGTCGTGGTCACGGTCGACGTGGCCACGGGTGCGATCCTCACCGGCCCGGAGGTCATCACCCGGGGTTGGGTCTACGCCCCCGAGGCCGAGCCGCTGCTCGCCGAGTGCGCCGAGGAGGTGCGCCAGGCGGTCAAGGAGTCGTTCGCCGAGGGCGGCACCGACATCGAGGCGCTGCAGAAGGTGGTGCGCCGCGCCGCGGGCCGCTTCGTCAACGAGTCGACGAAGCGGCGGCCGATGATCGTCCCGGTGGTGATGGAGGCGTGACCCCGGTCAATGCCTGAGCTTCCCGAGGTCGAGACCATCAGGCGGCAGCTCGAGCCGCTGGTGGTCGGCCGTCGGCTGGCCTCGGCGTGGGCCTTCCCCCATCCCAAGTTCACCGCCGCGCTCGAGGTGGTGGGCGCCACGATCACGGGAACGACGCGGCGTGGCAAGTACCTGCTGCTGGCCCTCGACGACGGTCGGGAGCTGGTCGTGCACCTGGGCATGACCGGCTCGCTGCGGGTGCGTCCGGCGGGCGATCAGGGAGACGCGTACGTCCGCGCCTGGTGGGGCCTCGAGGGGCCTGTGCGTGCGTCCGGGCAGGCGCTGGAGTACCGGGACGTGCGCCGCTTCGGCCGGCTCGCCGTGGCCGAGGCCGGGCAGTACGCGGGGACGCTCGCCGTGCAGGGTCCCGACGCCCTGGACCGCCGGCTGACCGCCGAGGACTTCTGGCGTGCGCTGCGGCGCAGCCGGCGGGCGATCAAGACCCAGCTGCTCAGCCAGCGACCCATCGCCGGCGTGGGGAACATCTACGCGGATGAGGCGCTGTGGCTCGCCCGCATCAACCCGGCCCGCCGGACCGTGACGAGGGCGGAGGCCGCGGCGCTGCTCGACGCCGTGCGCGACGTCCTCACCGGCAGCCTTCACCACGGGGGCACGACGCTCACCACGTACCGCAACGTCGAGGGCCTGCCTGGCCGGAACCAGCAGCGACTGAACGTCTACGGCCAGGCCGGGCTGCCGTGCCCCCGCTGCGGCACCGAGCTCCGGTCGCGGGTGCTCGACGGCCGCACCTCCACGTGGTGCCCGACCTGCCAGCCCGGCCCCACCGGCCGGCGGAGCCGAAGGCCCCGCGCACGCCCGTCCGCTGCGTAGCCCCCGCGGTTCGCCACGCCGCGGCGCGGGGTGTCACGCATCACGACCGTGGCTCAGCGTCAGTCAGGCCGCGTCGGCGTCGCCCAGGGATTGCTCGGCTCCGGGGTTGACCGTAGCGGCGTCGCTGATCGCCTGCGCTTGCGCGAGGGACAGCTCGCCGCGGCGCACGGCCGTCTCGGTGGCGGGCAGGCGGCGCAGCTTCTTGGAGGTCTCCAGGCTGGCACGCGCCGCACCCAGCGAGCTGCCCGAGGTGCGCGCCAGATGCTCCGCCGCCGTGCGGTGGCCCTCGGTCTCCCAGACCCGGGACTGCTCGACGCGTTCGGCGAGCAACGTCTTGGCCGCCGCGGCGCAGCGTTCGATCGCGTCGTACGCCGCCCACATCGCCGGTGCCTCGGGCAGGGGCACGTCGGCCGGGGACAGCCGCGCCAGCTGGTAGCGAAGCGCCTTGCCCACGTCGGTCACCTGCCGAACCTCCACGCCTACGAACACGTGTACGAGATTAGCTAGCTGTTCAGCCCAAGGCAATGACTTCACATATTTTTCGCTATTTTCTGCGGACAACCGGTATCTTCGGTTGCATCGCCGGTGAGCAGGAGCTTGCGGGATTAGCTCCGCCCCCGCCCGCCGCCGACTAGCTCGCCCCGGTGCGGCGATGGACCTGCCGGGCGCCCGCCTGGTCGCGAGCCAGCACCACGAGTTGGTCGACGTTGACGTGGGGCGGGCGGGCCGCGATCCAGCGGATGCACTCGGCGACGTCGTCGGCGCTCAGCGGGGTGACGCCCTCGTACACGGCCGCGGCCCGGTCGGCGTCGCCCTCGAAGCGGACCAGGCTGAACTCGGTCTCCACCATGCCGGGGTCGACCTCGCACACGCGCACGGGGCGACCCAGGAGCTCCTGGCGCAGCGCCGACATCGCCGCTCGGACGGCGAACTTGGCCGCGTTGTAGCCCGCGCCGTTCGGATAGGGCTCGTGACCAGCGATCGAGCCGACGGTCACGATCGTGCCGTCGCCGTGGGCCTCGATCTGCGGCAGCAGCGACCTGATCATGCGCACCGCGCCGAGGACGTTGGTCTCGTACATCGCCCGCCACTGCTGGTCGTCGGCCTCCGCGACCGGCGCCCAGCCGAAGGCACCGCCGGCGTTGTTGACGAGCAGCCGGCCCGGACCGACCGCGCCGCCCTCGTCCTCGTCGGTGGCCGCGACGAACGCCGCGAACGCCGCCACCGAGTCTGCGTCGTCGACGTCCAGGGGATGAGACCGGGCGCCGATGTCGGCGGCCAGGGCATCGATTCGGTCGGCGCGGCGGGCGCCGATCACCACCCGCCAGCCGTCGCTCGCCAGCGCCCGGGCGGTCGCCGCCCCGATGCCGGAGCTCGCACCCGTGACGACGGCGATCCCCCGCATCCGCGTTCCAGCCACGCCCGGACAGTAGACCGGCGCGGGGGAGACCCCCGCCTCGTCCGCCTGTGGCGCATGTGGCTACTGGTAGCGTTGTGGCTGTTGTGACGACACGCCAACGTTCCCGCTCGTCGCGCTCCCGGTCGCGCCGGGGCTCGTCCAAGCGCCCCTTCAAGCGCTGGATCGGGGCGCGCACGGCCCGCACGCGCCGGCGCTCGCGCTCGTCGCCGCCGCTGGCCCAGCGCGCCCTGGCCGCCTCCGGGCGGGCGCTCGGCGACCATGCCGACGACGTCGCCGGGCTCGTGCTCATCGGCGCGGCCATCGTCACCGGCCTGGGGATCTACGCCGGTGCGGGCGGGCCCGCCGGTCGGGCGCTCGGCGACGGGGCGGGCCTGGCATTCGGCGTGCTCCAGTTCGCGCTGCCGGCTGCGCTCCTCGCCGCGGGGCTCACCC
>DATFVX010000248.1:0-2470 GCA_035259985.1 Acidimicrobiales bacterium
CTCCCCCGCCGTGGCCGCCGCCACCGCTATCGCCGGCCACTTCACCACGCCCGAGGAGCTGTAGTCATGGACCCCGTACGCGTCATCACCGGCACCGCTGTCCCTCTGCGGCGGTCCGACGTCGACACCGACCAGATCATCCCGGCCGAGTGGCTCAAGCGCGTCGAGCGCACCGGCTTCGGACGCGGCCTGTTCGCCACCTGGCGCGACGACCGCGACTTCGTGCTGAACGACGAGGCCTACGCCGGCGCCAGCATCCTGGTGGCCGGGCCCAACTTCGGCACCGGCTCGTCCCGCGAGCACGCCGTGTGGGCGATCATGGACTACGGCTTCGCCGCCGTCGTCAGCCCCCGCTTCGGCGACATCTTCCGCAACAACGCCACCAAGAACGGCCTGGTGCCGGTGCTGGTCCCCGCCGCGGTGGGCGAGGCGCTGCTGCGGGCGATCGAGGCCGACCCCGCCCTCGAGGTCACCATCGACGTCGACCGGCGCACGCTGTCCGCCCCGGCCGCCGGCATCGAGTGCGACTTCCCGCTCGACGACGCCACCCGCGAGCGCTTCCTCGAAGGGCTCGACGACGTCGGCATCACGCTGCGGGATGCGGACGCCATCGACGCCTACGAGCGCGGGCGGGCCGCCTGGATGCCGGCGGTGCCCACCGGCTGACCCGACGGCTCAGCGAGGGGCGCGGAGGCCGTTGCTGCCGGCGATCCGTGCCGCGGTGAGCGAGTGGGCGAGCACGACGGTCGTGCCCGACTCGCTGCTCGACACCTCGACCCGGTCGACCAGTGCCTGCATCAGTGCCAGGCCCCGGCGGCCGATGGCGTCGGGCGCCGGCATCTCCGGCCGCGCCGGCGGCTGGAAGCCCTCGCCGGAGTCGGTCACGACGATGGTGCAGTTCGTGCCGTGAACCTCGACGCTGATCCCGAAGACCTCGCCTCCGGCATGGAGGATGGCGTTGTTGCACGCCTCGGCCACCGCCAGCACCAGTGGATCTACCAGGCCGGACGGTACGCCATTCCCGCGCAGCGCAGTACGTACGAACGCGCGGGCTGATGGAACGGCGGCTCGTTCGCGCCGAAACCGCGTGCTCATTCGCACATCCATCGGGTGCGCCGTACCCTCCCGAGGCATTCCACAAACGCCGGATGGCGAACCTGTTTGCCTGCCGCCGTAGTGTCAGCAGTGCACATACCGCCGTCCCGACGAGCCGCAGATGTCCGAGGACCCCCGCCCTGCCGTCCAGTTGACCGCGCCCGCGGCGCCTGGCTCCGCCCGCCTGGCCCGCATCCTGGCCGCCGGCGTCGCCTCCGACGCCGGCCTGAGCATCGACGACACCGAAGATCTCCGCATCGCCGTGAGCGAACTGGTCGCCCTCCTGGTCGACGGCATCGGCGACGCCCGGGAGTCGATCATGGTGCGCTACCGCGTCCGCGTCGGCGAGGTCACGGTGGACGGCGAGCGCCCGCCGGTGCCCGGGCACCTCGACACCACCGAGGTCGACGACCTCGCGCTCGAGATCCTGCGTGTCGTGGTCGACGACCACAGCTTCAGCGCCGACAAGACCGGGCGCCGCTTCCATCTGGTGAAGCGGTCCCGCCCGGGGCCATGACCGACTGGGACACCCTGTTCTTCCGCTACCGCGACAGCGGTGAGCGGTCCGTGCGGAACCAGTTGGTGGAGGCCCACCGCGGGTTGGCCGCATCGATCGCCAACGACTACCGGGGCCGCGGCGTCGAGCTCGACGACCTGGTGCAGATCGCCATGCTGGGGATGATCAAGGCGGTCGAGCGCTACGACGTCGACCGCGGCATCCCCTTCTCCTCCTTCGCGAGCCGCACGGTCAACGGCGAGATCAAGCGCTACTTCCGCGACCGGACGTGGGCCGTGCGCCCGCCCCGCAGCGCCCAGGAGCGCCACCTGGACCTGCGCCGCGCCCGAGCCGGCCTGTCACTCCGGCTGGGCCGGCCGCCCACGGTCGGCGAGCTGGCGGCCGAGCTCGACGTGACCGAGGACGAGGTGCTCGACGCGGTGGAGGCCGGCGCCGCCTACCGGGCCACCAGCCTCGACGCCCGCCGGCCGGGCGACGACGACAACGGTCCCCTGGGCGACCGCCTGGTGGGCGGGGAGGCGCCCAGCGGCCGGGTGGAGATGCGCCTGCTGGTCGACCAGCTGCTCGACACGCTGCCGCCTCGCGAGGCGGAGATCATGCGGCTGCGGTTCTACGACGAGCTGACCCAGAGCGAGATCGCCGAGCGCCTCGGGATCAGCCAGATGCACGTCTCCCGGCTCATGCGCCGCTGCCTCAGCGACCTGCGCGCCACGCTGGACCGGTGAGCCTGCTCAGGACTCGCCGTCGACGGTGAGGAGGTCGCCCAGGCGGGTGATCTCGAACAGTCGCTGCACCTGCGGCGGCACCGCCCGCACCACGAAGCTGGCCCCGTTCGACTCGGCGTGACGGTGCACCGCC
>DATFVX010000249.1:0-27387 GCA_035259985.1 Acidimicrobiales bacterium
GCCGCCGACGCCGTGGGCAACAGCCCCTATGTCGCTGACCCCGAGGGCCTATGGGAACGCAAACGCGATGGCGCTGCTCATGGCCGACGGCGGGCACCAGCCACGGATGCGACCGCGGGCGCGATGCGATCGATCCGCCAACCCCGCCAGACCACCATCCCGATATCCCCGACGAGCGCCGCCATGCGAACGACCATCCGGGACACAGCGAGGACACGCCACACTCGGGGGCCGGTTGAAAGCCCAGGGGCCGCCGGCAGACGCCGAGAGGCGTTCGCCCACGTGATCGCTGGTGCTCCGCCGGGGCCGCCGAGTTACGAGTGCGTTGCTCCGCCGTCTGAGCTACTCGGGCGTGAACGGGAGAGGATAGCAGCGCCCTCCTCGGCGCCCGCCGGCACGGGCGGGAGGCGGGCGATCAGGGACTGCAGCAGCAGCGTCTCGTTGGGGTAGCGGATCAGAGCCAGCCCGGCGTCGTCGATGCGCGCCAGCGCGTCGACGAGCTCGGCCGACGATGGGCCCGGTCCCCCGGCGACCAGGGCGTCGCGGTAGGCGGCGGCGAGGGTGGCCAGCCCGAAGCGCAGCTCCGCCATGCGGAAGCGGCGCACCTCGCGCCGGTGGCGCGTCTCCGTCTCGCGCTTCCCCGCGCCCCGCAGGCCGAACTGGGCGACCTGGGCCTCGACGGCAGCGGCCTCGTCGGCCTGCCGCTGCTGGAGCGGGACCAGCGCCTCGCCGATCATCGACTGCAGCTCGGCCACGACCTGGGCGGCACGGGCGCCGGTGCCGTCGAGCCGCCGCGGCACCTCCCGCCAGGCGCGGTGCCTCAGGGCGAGGCGGTCGTCGGTCGCCAGGGTCCGGGCGCGGTCCATGTCCCCCGAGGACGCGGCCGCCGCGGCCGCCGCCCGCTCGGGGTCGACCCCCTCCGCCGCCAGGCGCTCGGCGATGGCCGTCGCCGCCAGCGGGCACACCTCGATCCGCACGCACCGGCTGGCGATGGTCACCAGCTCGGGCACCACCTCGGTCGCGAGCAGGACGAACACCGTCGACGCCGGCGGCTCCTCGACGATCTTGAGCAGGTAGCCGGCGGCCTCGTCCTCCATGAGCTCACAGCCCAGGGCGACCACCACCTTGCGGCCGCCTTCCACCGGCGCCAGCGTGGCGTGGCGCACCATGCGCTCGGCCTCGCCCTTGCGGAACGTCATGCCCTCGGGCTCGACGATCCGCAGGTCGGGATGCTGCTCGGCCAGCGCCAGGCGCACGTGGCGCTCGCGGTCATCGTCGGTGGCGTCCGGCGTGGCCAGGACCTCGGCGGCAAAGCCCCGGGCCAGCGCCCGCTTGCCGGAGCCGGACGGGCCGACCAGGAGGTACGCGTGGACCGGCGCACGCGCCGCCGCCTCGAGCTGGCGGATGGCTGCGGCCTGGTCGACGACGTCGCGCCACGGGTCGCCGCCGGGTGCCGGGGCGGTCGGCGGCGAGGTCATAGGTTCCACCAGTCCAAGGATGAGGCCATGAGTTCCGAATTCGGAACCTATGACCTCCGGCGGCCCGGCATGGAACCTATGACCTCCGGGCAGCGGGCGACGACCGACTTCCACACCACCGCCTCGACGTCGTCGGCCGGGGCGGTGCCGTCCACGACCACCCAGTGGGCCGGGTCCGCAGCCGCCAGCGCCCGGTAGCCGCGCATCACCCGATCGTGGAAGCCGTCGCCCGCGGCCTCGAGGCGGTCCGGCTCGGGGTCGGCACGGCCGGCGGCGCGCGTCGCGCCGAGTTCCCGGGGGACGTCGAGCAGCACCACCACGTCCGGCGCCAGCCCCCTGGCCGCCCACCCGGACAACCGCCGCAGGTCGTCGACCGGCAGCCCGCGACCGTACCCCTGGTACGCCAGCGTCGAACCGATGTAGCGGTCGGAGACCACGTGCCGGCCGGCCGCCAGCGCCGGACGGATGACCTCGGCGGCGTGCTGGGCGCGGTCCGCCGCCATGAGCAGCGCCTCGGCCCGATCGTCGAGCCCGGTCGTGCGGGCGTCTAGCAGGAGCGCCCGCAGCGCCGCTCCGATGGCGGTCCCGCCGGGCTCGCGGGTCAGCACCGCGCCCAATCGGTCGGCGAGCCGGGCGGCCTGGGTCGACTTCCCGCTGCCCTCGCCGCCCTCGAACACCACGAACCGGGCGGCGACGCGGCCGCCGGACCCCGGCGACGAGCTCATGCCATCGACCTCGCGCGGGACCGGCCCCGGTCGTCGGCATCTGCCTCAGCCTCCGCCGCCCGCGGCCCGCCCAACGCGACCGCCGACAGGGCGCCCGCCACCAGCATGATGACGCCGGCCAGCCACAACGTCAGCCGCACGCCGGGCACCGAAACCTCGATGCCGACGTGGATCTGGCCGTCGACCAGGCGGTCGGAGACGCCGTCGAGCACGTCGGCCAGCAACGGCGCGACGGCCATCGCCAACAGCACGCAGAGCCGCACCAGCGTGTACAGGGCCGAGAAGATGCGGCCGCGCAGCTCGTCCTCGACGCTCTCGTGGAGCAGCGTGAACCCCAGCACGTAGACGCTCCCGGCGAAGATCCCCATGATCGCCACCCACCCGGCGGACAGCACGAGCGTCGACATCGAGGCGGCGACGATCAGCGCGACGCCCGCGCAGAACAGCGACAGCACGAAGGTCCGCGCCTTGCGCAGCCGTCCCTGCAGCGCCGACACGCTGACGATCCCGGCGCCCGTGCCGACCCCGAGGGCGAAGACGAACACCCCGAAACCACCAGGGCCCTTGTGGAGCACCTGCTCGGAGAACGTCTGCCCCAGCGGGATCAGCATGCCCCCGCCGATGAGCCCGCACGCCAGCCCCACGTTGACGGCCCGCACCACCGGCGTGATGAACGCGTAGTGCCAGCCCTCCGCGATCTCCTTGAACACCTGGCCGCGGGCGATCGACGCCCGGTCATCGCCGTCCGCGCGGATGTGGTCGCGCGGAATCGTCAGCCCGTAGATGATCAGTGCAGCGGCCAGGTAGCAGACGACGTTGGCATAGAACGCCACCGCCTCCTGGCTGGTGCGCAGCGAGTCGAAGGCGTCGATGCCGCCGAGCCACTCGGCCACGCCGGCCAGCAGCGCGAACAGGCCGGCGGCCAGCGGGAACGTGCCGTACGCGGCGGCCAGCCCGAGCGAGTTGGCGGTCGCCAGCTTCTCGACCGGCACGATGTTGGGGACCGTGGCCTCCTTGGCGGGCGAGAAGAACAGGGTGGCCAGCTCGAGCACCAGTGAGGCGAACACGAGGCCGACCACGGAGTCGACGAACGGCAGCGACGCCACCACCAGCGCGCGCACCAGCATCGACGCCACCATCACCTGCTTGCGGTCCATGCGGTCGATGAGCACGCCGGCCCCTGCGGACAGGAAGAAGCCGGGGACGATGCGTGCCGCCATCACGAGGCCCACCGACGCGCCCGGAGCGCCGGAGCCGAGGCGGTTGGCCAGGATCAGGATGGCCAGGAAGCCGAGCCAGTCGCCGAGCGACGACAGGGCCTGCGCCAGCCACAGGCGGAAGAACGTCGGCGTCCCGAAGACGCGCTCGACGAACGAGGCGCCCTCGCCCGGATGATCGTGCAGCGCGCGCAGCGCCCCGACGACCTCGGAGGGGTCATCCACTTCGTGGTCGCGCACCTCCATCACCGGCCACGGTAGAGCCCTACCGCCTGCGGCCACTTGTTGTTAAGCCGTGGGCTTCTCCGCTGGCTCCGGCCCGGTCCCCGGCGCCCCCGCCGCCTTACTGGCCGCCGCCTTCTTGGCTCCACCCTTATTGGCGGTCGCCTTCGCCGTGCCCTTCTTCGCCGTGCCCTTCTGCGCCGCCCTCTTGGCGGTCGCCTTCTTCGCCGCCTTCTTGGCGCCGGTCTTGCGGGCCGCCGACTTCCTGCCCCGCGCGGAGGGGCCGGCGTCGCGTCGCGCCTGGAGCAGGTCGGCGGCGCGCTCCAGCGTCAGCCCCTCGATGGTGTCTCCGTCCCGCTCGCGGAGCGACGCGTTGGTCTCACCGTCGGTCACGTACGGGCCGTAACGCCCGCTGCGGATCATCATCGGCTTGCCCGTCACCGGATCGGGTCCCAGCTCGCGCAGCGGCGCGGATGCCGCGGCGCGGCCCCGGCGCTTCGGCTCGGCGAACAGCCGCACCGCCTCGTCGACGGTGACCGTGAACAGCTCCTCCTCGGTGGCGAGGCTGCGGGTCTCGTCGCCCCGCTTGACGTAGGGCCCATAGCGGCCGTTGAGCGCCACGATCTCCTCGCCGGTGCCCGGATCCGTCCCCACCGTGCGGGGGAGGGTCAGCAGGCCGAGGGCCTCGTCCAGGGTGATGGCCGACGGCGACATCGACTTGAACAGCGACGCCATCTTGGGCTTGGTGCCCTCGGGCAGCGTTTCTGCGTCACCGAGCTGCACGTAGGGCCCGTACCGACCGGTCTTCATGTACACCGGCAGCCCCGTCTTGGCGTCGGCGCCGAGCGGTTGGTCGCCCCGGGGCGCCGCCAGAAGCTCGAGAGCGCGGGCGATGGTGAGCTCGTCGGGCGCGACGTCCTGGGGCACCGACACGGTGTCGTCGCCCCGCCTGATGTAGGGCCCGTAGCGCCCGTTGCGCACGACGATGTCGTTGCCCTCGTCGTCCTTGCCCAGGGGGATGGCGTTGACCACGGCGGGATCGGCGTTGGCCATCGCGTGGTCGATCAGGCTCGTGAGGCCCGGCGCGCCGTTGCCGAACCAGAAGGCCTGCAGGAACGGCACCCGGGCCCGGCGCCCGGTGGCGATCTCGTCGAGGTCGTTCTCCATGCGGGCGGTGAACGAGTAGTCGACCTCGGCGCTGAAGTGACCCTCGAGCAGGTTGACCACCGCGAACGCGGACCACGACGGCACCAGCGCCTGGCCCCGCTTCCAGACGTAGCCCCGGTCCTGGATCGTCTGCATGATGGAGGCGTACGTCGACGGGCGCCCGATCCCCAGGTCCTCGAGCTTCTTGACCAGCGACGCCTCGGTGTACCGGGCCGGCGGCTGGGTCGTGTGCCCCATGGGCTCGATGGTTGGATCCGGCAGCCGTTGTCCGGCCACCAGCTCAGGGAGCAGCCGCTCGCGGTCGTCGAGATCGGCCTCGGGGTCGTCGGAGCCCTCGACGTAGACCCGCAGGTAGCCCGGGAACGTGATGGTTCGGCCCGACGCCGCCCACCCGGTCGCGGTGGCCTCCGGGAGAACGACGGAGGAGTCGGCGCCCACCGTCACGGTGGCGGACAGCGGTGCCTCGATGCGCACGGTCACGGTCTTGCCGACGGCGTCGGCCATCTGCGACGCCAGCGTCCGCTTCCAGATCAGGTCGTACAGGCGCAGGTCGGCGCCGCGTAGCTCGCCGTCGAGGGCGTCGGGCGTGCGCCAGCGGTCGCCGGCGGGGCGGATCGCCTCGTGCGCCTCCTGCGCGTTCTTCACGCTGGCGCGGTAATGCCGGGGGGCCTCGGGGAGGAACCGCTCGCCGTACATGTCGCGCACCTGTGCCCGGGCGGCCGCGACGGCCTCGCTGGACAGCGTCACCGAGTCGGTCCGCATGTAGGTGATGTAGCCCCGCTCGTACAGCCCCTGGGCGGTCCGCATGACCTGGCCCGAGGTCATCCCGAGCTTGCGCCCACCCTCCTGCTGCAGCGTGGAGGTGATGAACGGTGCCTTGGGCGAGGACCGGTACGGCTTCTCGTCGACCGACGCCACCGTGAAGGGAGCGCCGTCGAGCGCCCCGACCAGCGCCGAGGCCGCGGGCTCGTCGACGACGACCACGTCGTCACGGGCGACCCGGCCGTGGCTGTCGAAGTCCTTGCCGGTGGCGACCCGGCTGCCGTCGAGCCCCACGAGCGTGGCGCCGAAGCCGGGGTCGGTGGGGAAGGCCGCGTGCAGGTCCCAGTAGCCGGCCGCCACGAACTCCATCCGCTCGCGCTCACGCTCGACCACCAGCCGGACCGCGGGGCTCTGCACACGGCCCGCCGACAGCCCCGTCGAGATCTTGCGCCACAGCACCTCGGACACCGGGTAGCCGAACAGCCGGTCGACGATGCGGCGGGCCTCCTGGGCATCGACCAGGCCCGCATGGATGTCACGTGACTCCGCAACGGCATGCTGGATGGCCTGGCGGGTGATCTCGTGGAACACCATGCGGCGTGTGGGGACGCGGGGCTTCAGGACCTCGGACAGGTGCCAGGCGATGGCCTCGCCCTCGCGGTCCTCGTCGGTGGCGAGGTAGAGCTCGTCGGCGTCCTTGAGCGCCGCCTTGAGCCGGCGGACCACGTCCTTCTTGGCCGGCGGGACGACGTAGGTGGGCTTGAAGCCTTCGTCGATCGCCACGGCGAGCCCCTTGGGCTCGAGGTCGCGGATCGCGCCGATGGAGGCCTCGACCAGGAAGTCGCCGCCGAGGTAGCGGGCGATGGTGCGGGCCTTGGCGGGCGACTCGACGATGACGAGCGACGTGGACATCGGCGGACAGTTGAAAGGCACGGGCGAGCGACTGTCAAACACCTGCGCGCCGGCACACAGGCGCACGGGCGAGCGACGCCCCCGAATCTGCGCACGCTCTTGACCGATACATACCGCGTATGCATACTGCGTATGTGTCAGTCCGCCAGGGGCTGCTTGCCCTCCTCGACCAGGCCGACATGTACGGCTACCAGCTCCGGTCGGAGTTCGAGGCCTACACCGGCGGCGCCTGGCCGCTGAACATCGGGCAGGTGTACACCACCCTCGAGCGCCTGGAGCGCGACGGGCTCGTCGCCATCACCAGGCCCGCCGAGGGCGACGGGGAGGACCGCCCCGCGGCGGGCGGCTCCGGCGGGCGGGAGCACAAGTACTACGCCATCACCCGCGCGGGGCGCGACGCCCTCCGGGATTGGTTCGAGGCCACGGCCGGCGACGAGCCGCCGCCACGCGACGAGCTGCTCGCCAAGGTGCTGTTGGCGCTCGCGGGCGGCCGGGAGCATGCGCTGGCGGTCGTGACCCGCCAGCGCACGGCGTTGACCGCCGCGCTGCAGGCGCGCCGGCGTGGCCTCCGGCCCACGGCCACGAGCCCGGGAAACGGCGTCACCGCCCTCGCGCCCACGCTCGTCGCCGACGCCCTCGTGTCTCGGGCCGAGGCCGACCTGCGATGGCTGGACGTGTGCGAGGCCCGGCTGGCGCAGCTGTCGCGCCCGGCGGGCAACGGGACCACACCATCGGACGACCAGGGGGAACCGTGAACGTGAAGGAGCGGGCCATGCGGGCGCCGACGATCGAGCTGCGCGACGTCGTGAAGGTCTACGGATCCGGCCCGGCCGGCGTGCGGGCGCTCGACCGTGTGTCGCTCGCCGTCGCACCCGGCGAATTCGTCGCCATCAGCGGACCGAGCGCGTCCGGCAAGTCCACGCTGCTCCACTTGGCGGGCGGCTTGGACGGGCCGACGTCCGGCACCGTCACGGTGGGCGGCGAGGACCTGGCCCACCTGCGTCCGGCCGAGCTGGCCCGCGTCCGCCGGCGCCAGGTGGGCTACGTGTTCCAGCGCTACAACCTGGTGGCCAGCCTGACGGCGGTCGAGAACGTCATGCTGCCCCTCGAGTTCGGCGGGATGCCGACCCGCCAGGCCCGCGGCGCGGCGGTCGCGGCGATCGAGCGGGTCGGCATCTCGCGCCCCTTCGACCGCTTCCCCGACGACCTGTCAGGCGGCGAGCGCCAGCGGGTGGCCATCGCCCGCGCCATCGCCGGCGACCGGGACGCCATCCTCGCCGACGAGCCCACGGGCGCCCTCGACACGATCACCGGCGACCTGGTGATCGAGCTCCTGGCCGAGCTGGCGGCCGCCGGCACCTCCATCGTGCTCGTGACCCACGAGCCGCGATTCGCCACCTGGGCCGACCGCGTGGTGTTCATGCGCGACGGTCGCATCGTCGACGAATCGGTCGCGGCAGCCCCGCCATCGCCGCCCGCGGAGCCGCCCGTCGAGGTGTTGTCGCCATGACGCGGGGCGAGGGGGGCGGCTGGCGCGCGCCGGCCCGGTTGGCCCGTCGCGAGGCCTTGCGCAGGCCGTGGCGGACCCTGCTGCTCCTGGCCCTGATCGGCGTCCCCGTGGGCGGCGCCGTGGGGGCATCGGTGATGCTCAGGACGACCACGCGCACGGTCGCCGACGAGCGCGCCGCGCAGTTCGGGCGGGCCGACGACTTCGTGACGTCCAACGGGGCCGACGCCAGCCTCAGGTCCAGGGAACAGCTGCGCGCCGTGCGCGACGCGTACCCGCCGGGGTCGAGGTTCGTGACGTACCAGCGCGGGCCCGACGCGCTCGAGGACGATGGAGGCCGGCTGCACCCGATCATCGTGACCGACCGGCCGTGGGACGAGCCTCTGCTGGACGGCACCGCCCACATGCTCGAGGGCCGAGCCCCGAGGCGACCCGGCGAGGCGGTGCTCAACCAGGCCGCACTCGACGCCGTCGACGCGTCGGTCGGGGACGACGCCGACCTGTACCTGGGCGGGCCGGTTCACATCGTCGGTGAGTTCCGCGACGAGACGGGCTCCGGGCCCCAGGCGGTGACCGCCGACCCGCCGGCGCCTCACCGCTACCGGGAGATGGTGGCGTTCGTGGACATTCCCGCCGGGGCGGCACTCCATCCCGACGTTCAGGCGCTGGCCGACGCCGGAGCCGCGAACTTCGGCGGATCGGACGGGGATGCCTTCAGCTACGTGCGCAACGAGGTCCGCGACCGCGTGACGGCCGCCTATGTGCTCGTCGGCGTCGTGCTGGTCGTGACCGCGATCGTGGCATCGGCGGCGTTTGCACTGGGCGCCCGGCGGCAGCTGCGCACCCTCGGGCTGCTCAGCGCCAGCGGCGCTCCGCCGGCGGCGCTGCGGCGAGCCGTGCTGCTCCAGGGGACGGTGACCGGCGCGCTGGCGTCGGTGCTCGGCGCGGCCCTTGGGCTGGCCGGGACCGCCACCACCCGGCCGTGGCTCGCAGACCGCATGGACCGCACGCTGCCGTCGCTGCGCGTGAATGCGCTGGACGTCGTCGTGCCCATCGCACTCGGCATCCTCGCGGCCACGGCCGCGGCCTGGCTGCCCGCCCGCAGCGCGAGCCGCGTTCCCGTGCTGGCCGCGTTGGCCGGGCGACGCCCGGCCGGGCGTGTTCCCGCCTACATACCGCTCGGCGGCGCGGCGGCGGTCGTCAGCGGCGCCGTCGTGCTCGGGCTGTGGACACGGCTCGACCATCCACCGTGGGGCATCGGCGTGGCGGCCGCCCTGCTGGTGTTGCTCGGCGGGACCGCCTTCGCGCCGTGGATCGTGGCGCACACCGAACCGCTCGGGCGGCGGCTGCGTGGCGGCGCCCGGGTGGCGGCGCGGGGCCTTGCCCGGCATCGGCTGCGATCGGGGGCGGTGGTGGCCGCCGTCATCGCACCGGCGGGATTGTCAGTCTTCGCCGCCGCCTCTGCGCTGACGGACGACGCCCGGGACCGGGCGTACGAGGCCTCCGAGGACGCCGACCTCCTGGCGGAGGACGAGGTCCTCGTCACGTACGGGGGCGCGCCCGACGCCGAGGTCGCCCGAGCACTCTCGGGCGTACGGGAGGCGTTGCCGGGCGCCGAGGAGCTGGTCGTGAACGTCGCCGTACCGCGCGGCGCCGTGGAGGACGGTGTCCAGGCGGGCCCGCCGCTGTCGGTGTCGATCTCCGACCCGGCCAGGGCCGACCGGTACGGGATGACCGACAGCAGCCGCTATCTGGTGGTGGCGTCGGCGGACGGCCTGCGCACGCTGGACGTCCCGGAGGCGACGATCGACGCCCTGCGAGCGGGCAAGGTCGTCGTGTTCGACCTGGTCAGCCCGGATGCCTCGGTGACCCTGCTGGGGCCTGACGGTACGCCCACGCCGCTTGAGCGCGGCGACGTGGCTGCGGACCCCATGACCCGCGTCCCCAACGGGAGCCAGGTCGCACTCGTGTCCGCGGAGACCGCACGCCGCTGGGGCGCCGAGCCCGTCGAATATGCCAGCCTGTTCGTAGCCACCGACGACCTGACCGACGGCCAGGTGCGGGCCGTGACGCGAGCCGTCCAGGCCGATCCCCAGGAACAGCTCCGGCAGTACCTGACCGACCCCGACGCTCCCGCGTCGGCCATGTACGTCGAGATCGGCCGCCAGATCCACGTCACTGCCCGGGGCGAGGGCGCCACCTATACGTGGGTGGCGGCCGGCGCCAGCCTGCTGTTCACCCTGCTGGTGGTGGCGATCGCGCTGGCGCTCGATGCCAGCGAATCCGGGGACGAGCGGGCGCTGCTCGCCGCGATCGGCGCCCCGCCCGCGGTGCGGCGCTCCATCGTTGCGTGGCAGGCGTTCCTGCTGCCGGCGCTTGGGGCACTGGTCGCCGTGCCGGCCGGCCTGCTGGTGTCGTTCGCCGTGCTCAGCGACCGCAGCGACACGTTCGGCCCGGCGCGCGGCGTGGCGGTGCAGGTTCCCTGGGGCGCGATCGCGCTGCTCCTCGTGGCCGTTCCCCTCGCCACCGCCGCGCTCGCCTGGCTCGGCGCCGCGGCTCGGGGACGGCGCCGGGAGGACCTGGCGGCGTTCGGCCTGGCGGCGGACTGAATCCGATCCGGGACGGCCCGGTCAGGCCGTGAGCAGCAGCGCGTCGCCCTGGCCGCCGCCACCGCACAGGGCCGCGGCCCCAAGCCCGCCGCCGCGGCGCTTCAGCTCGAGCAGCAGGGTGAGCGCTAGGCGGGTGCCCGACATCCCGATGGGATGGCCGAGGGCGATGGCGCCCCCGTTGACGTTGACCACGTCGTCGGCGATGCCGAGGTCGTCCATCGAGGCGAGTCCCACCGCGGCGAACGCCTCGTTGAGCTCGAACAGGTCGACGTCCTCGACCGCCTTGCCCGCCGACGCCAGCGCGGCGTTGATCGCTCGCGACGGCTGGGTGAGCAGCGACGGGTCCGGCCCCGCGACCTGCCCGTAGCCGACGATCTCGCCCAGGGGCTCGACGCCGCCGAGCCGCTCCGCCGCCGCCTTGGAGGCGACGATCACCGCCGCGGCGCCGTCGGAGATCTGCGAGGCGTTGCCGGCGGTGATGTTGCCCGCCTTGTCGAAGGCGGGACGGAGCGCGGCCAGCGACTCCACGGTCGTGCCCGGCCGGACGCCCTCGTCGGTATCGACCACCAGCGGGTCCCCGCGCCGCTGCGGCACCTCCACCGGGACGATCTCTTCGGCGAACCGGCCCTCCTTGATGGCCGCCGACGCGCGCTCGTGTGACTTGGCGGCGAAGTCGTCCTGGGGCTCGCGCGCGATGCCGGCCGAGGCGGCGTACCTCTCGGTGCCCGCACCCATCGCCACCTGGTCGAAGGCGCAGAACAGCCCGTCGTACATCATCGAGTCGACGACCGAGCGGTCGCCCAGCCGGTAGCCCTCGCGGGCACCCGGCAGCAGGTACGGCGCCTGGGTCATCGACTCCATGCCGCCGGCGACCACGACGTCCGCCGCGCCCGACTGGATCAAGAGGTCCGCGAGGAAGATGGCGTTGAGGCCCGACAGGCACACCTTGTTGACGGTCGTGCCCGGCACGGTCATCGGGATGCCGGCGTTGACCCCTGCCTGGCGGGCGGCGATCTGGCCGGTTCCCGCCTGCAGAACTTGCCCCATGAACACGTAGTCGACCTGGTCGGGCGCGACCCCGGCCCGATCGAGTGCGGCCTTGATGGCGAAGCCGCCGAGGTCGGTGGCCTTGAAGCCTGCCAGTGAGCCAGAGAGCTTGCCGATCGGCGTGCGGGCACCGGCGAGGATGACGGAACCAGCCATCTACTACTTCCCCCAAGGGTGGTCGGATGGGACGCGACCCACGCTATCTAGTGGGCGCGAGCGCCCACTAGCGGTCCTCGCCGTCGTCGTAGTCGTCCCAGTCCGGGACGTCGGGCGGGATGCGCATGCCCGCCGGCAGCTCGCGCTCGACCCGTGGGCGGGGCCGCGCCGGCGGGTGCGGCGGCGGAGCGGCCGGAGGTGCCGGCGGCGGATGGGCGGGCGCATGAGGCTGGGTCGGCGGCGGGGGCGGCGGGGGCGGCGGCACGGCCGGCCCACCCCTGGGGGCGAGTGGGGTGCGGCGGCGGGGCCGGACCGGGAGCGGCGGCCGCGGCCCGCGGGGAGTATCCGACCGCGGCGGCACCGAGACGAGGCGCTCGCGCGACCGCAACGCCGGCAGCTCGATCAGCTCCGACAGCTTCGCCGCCGCAGCGGCGTCCGGGACCGCCCGGGGCGCCACCTCCGGCGGCGGGGGTGACTCAGGCTCCGGCCCTGGGGGTCGGGCGGCATCGGGCATGGGGTGCGGGACGACGTCGGGGCGGACCCAGTCGCCGCCCGGGCCCGCTGCCGCTGCGGCGATGTCGGGCGTGGGCTGTCGGGCCACCTCCGGCACCGCTTCGGGAGGCACCTCCAGCTCGTCCGGCTGGCTGATGGCGTCTGCCACCGGCACGAGCACTTCTCCCGTGTGCACTGGTGTTTCCCCCGTGTGCACCGGTGTCTCACCCGTGTGCACCCTCGCCCCGGTGGCGGGCTCCGGGGGCGCACCGACGGGTCCCCCACCGCCGTCGCGCTGGCCCTCGTCCTCCGCCGGCGACCAGCTGCCGTCGCCGATGGCCCAGTCACGCCGCACGATCCGGGCGCGCTGCTCGAAGGCCTCCGTGATGATGGTCTCCGCCTCGGCGCGGGCGCTCTCGATGATGACCCGGGCCTCACGCCGCGCCTCCACCTTGGCGTTGTCGACGATCGCGTGTGCCTCCCGGCGCGCGTCGGCGATGATGCGGTCGGCCCGGATGTCGGCCAACGACTCGGCAACCGTCGAGCGGGCGGCGGGGTCGGCGCCGCGGGCGTGATCCCCATCGCCCCGGCCGGTGGCCTCCTGCTCCTCGGTCGGAGATCCCTCCCCAGAAGCCCGAGCGTGCACCTCGGGGTTGCTCACTTGGAGCAGGCTAGCCGCCCGGCGGCCGTTGGAGGCCGCCCGTTACCGCACGGTAGGTTGCGGCGATGCGCCAGATCCTCGAGGCCATCCAGGGGGGCGCCTCGGGCGACGAGATCGCCGCGCTCCCCATCCCCGAGAGCTATCGGGCCGCACACGTCCTGCGGGCCGAACAGGACATGTGGGCGGGGGTGCCGTCGGAGGACAAGGACCCCCGGAAGTCGCTGCACGTGGGCGACGTGCCCACGCCCGAGCTGGCGCCCGACGAGGTGTACCTCGCCGTCATGGCCAGCTCGATCAACTTCAACACCGTTTGGACGTCGATCTTCGAGCCGCTTTCGACGTTCGGGTTCCTCGACCGCCTGGCCCGGGAGTCGACGTGGGCGGCGCGGCACCAGCAGGACTTCCACGTGGTGGGGTCCGACGCGTCGGGCGTGGTCCTGCGGGTCGGATCGGCGGTGCGCAACTGGGCACCGGGTGACCGGGTGGTGGTCCACTGCAACTACGTCGACGACCAGGATCCGTCGGCGCACGACGACTCGATGCTCGCCAACAACCAGCGCATCTGGGGCTTCGAGTCGAACTACGGCGGCCTCGCCGAGCTGTCGATCGTCAAGGCCAACCAGATCATGCCCAAGCCCGCCCACCTCACCTGGGAGGAGGCCGCCGTCAACGGCCTGTGCGCGTCGACCAGCTACCGCATGCTGGTCGGCCGGCACGCCGCCCGCATGAAGCAGGGCGACAACGTCTTCATCTGGGGCGCCACCGGCGGCATCGGTGCCTACGCCACCCAGCTGGTGCTCAATGGCGGTGGCACGCCCGTCGGCGTCGTCTCGAGCGAGGACCGGGCCCGGCTGCTCCGGGCCATGGGCTGCGAGCACGTCGTAGATCGCAAGGGCGAGGGCTACAGGTTCTGGAAGGACGAACACACGCAGGACGAGGGCGAGTGGCGCCGGCTCGGCAAGCGGGTGCGGTCGATGATCGGCGAGGATCCCGACATCGTGTTCGAGCATCCCGGACGCCAGACGATGGGCGCGTCGGTGTTCATCGCCAAGCGCGGCGGCACCATCGTCACGTGCGCCGCCACCAGCGGCTTCATGATCGAGTACGACAACCGCCACCTGTGGATGAAGCTCAAGAGCATCGTGTCCAGCCACTTCGCCAACTACCAGGAGGCGTGGGACATGAACCGGCTCATCGACAAGGGCGCCATCCAACCGGTGATGTCGGCGGTCTACCCGCTGGACCAGGTGGGTGAAGCCGCCCGCGCCGTCCACCGCAACGAGTCGGAGGGCAAGCTCGGCGTGCTGTGCCTGGCGCCCGAGGCCGGCCTGGGCATCACCGACCGCGACAAGCGCGAGCGCGTCGGCGAGGACCGCATCACGCTGTTCCAGCGCCACGCTCGAGGCGAGGTGTAGCACTCCCGCCCGTTCTTGCGGTGCTTACGGCCCCCATGAGGGCCTCTATCGCCGCACGTTCGACCTAGCCTACGGGCGTGCTGCTGACCGAGATCGACCACGTCGCCATCGCCGTCTCCGACCTCGAGGCGGCCATCGCGTACTACGCCGACACGTTCGGCGCCGAGGTCGCGCACCGCGAGGTGGTCGAGTCCGACGGCGTCGAGGAGGCGCTGCTGCGCGTGGCCGACAGCTACATCCAGCTCCTGACGCCGACCCGCGACGACTCACCGGTCGCCCGGTTCCTCCAGAGCCGCGGCGAGGGCCTGCACCACGTCGGATACCGCGTCGACGACTGCGCGGCCGCCCTGGACGCCGTGAAGGCACAGGGTGGCCGGGTGATCGACGACGCCCCCCGCCCCGGCAGCCGGGGGACCACGGTGGCGTTCGTTCACCCCAAGGGCGCGTTCGGCACGCTCATCGAGCTCGTGCAGGAATAGCGGCCTCATCGCCCCGCCGGGCCGACGCAGGCGGTAGCTTCACGCCGGCTTCTCCCACGGTTCCCAAGGAGGGGAATGGAAACCTTCGGTCAGGCCTACCCGGCAACGTTGGACGTCGACCGCGCGGACCGGATCGCGAACTGGCGCCCGATCGTCCATTGGCTGCTCGCGATACCGCACTTCATCGTTCTCTACGTGCTCGGCGTCGTCGCCGAGGTCGTGTCGATCATCGGCTGGTTCGCCATCGTGTTCACCGGCAAGTTGCCCGAGGGGCTGGCGAACCTGGTCTGTCTCTACGTCCGTTACAACAACCGCGCCGTGACGTACGCGGGCTTCCTGCGGGAGGAGTACCCCCCGTTCACCTTCGAGACGGTCCCCGCGGATCCCGGCACCTACCCGCCGGTGCGGACCGGCTTCGTCCCCGAGCTCGAGGACCGCAACCGGCTGACCGTCGGCTTCCGGTTCATCCTCGTGATCCCGCAGCTCATCGTCCTGTCGGTGCTCGGACTCGTGGCGTTCCTGGCCATCATCATCGCGTTCTTCGCGGTCCTGTTCACCGGCCGGTGGCCGGAGGGCCTGCGCACGTTCGTCGTGGGCGTCCTGCGCTGGAGCACCCGCGTCACCGCGTACTTCTACCTGCTCACCGACGAGTACCCGCCGTTCAGCCTCGATTGACGGAGCGAGCACGGGTGGCCGGCTCAAGCCCGGCCACCCGCGACGGGTTCGATCCGGATCAGCCCGCGGGCGGCAGCATCACGTGATCGATCAGGTGGACCGTGGCGTTGGCGGTCTGGATGTCGGGCACGACGACCCGTGCCTGCCCGCCGCCGACGGTGATCGTGTCGCCGTCGGACTCCACGGGCAGCACCGCGCCGCCGAAGGTCTCGAGCTCGGTGGTGTTGGCCAGGTCGTCGGACGACAGCCGCTGGCCGGCCACCACGTGGAAGCCGAGCACCTGCGTCAGCAGCCCGGTGGGATCGGCCAGGGCGGCGTCGAGGGTCGCCGGGTCCAGCGCCGCAAAGGCGCAGTCCGTCGGCGCGAAGACCGTGACGGCGTCGGCGGAGTTGAGCGTGTCGACCAGCCCGGCGTCGGTCACTGCGGTCACCAGCGTGGTGAGGACCGGGTTGCTGGACGCCGCGGTGGCCACCGGGTCGTCGGTCATGCCGGCGAGCGTCCCCTCGTCGGGGCCGCTCTCGACCGCCTCGACCAGTCCGGCCCGGTCGCAGATCGTCGCCGGATCGGTGGCGTCGGGCGTGTCGCCGGCCACGTCGGGCGCCGGCGACTCGACTGTCGTGGGCTCGTCGGAGCTGGCGTTGCTGTCGCCGCCGTCGGAGCAGGCGGCCGCTCCGAGCGACAGGCCGACGGCGAGGGCGAGCGCACCTCGCAGCTTTCGGGTTGGGTGCATGGGGTGTCCCTCCTTGGGGATGGTGGGTGTGGGTGTGGGGATCACTCGACGGTGACGACCAGGGACATCCAGCCGCTGGCGCCGTCGGGCACGATGTCGGCCCGCGTCTCGGTCTGGGTCTCGCCACGTCCGTCCACGGCACGCACCGTGAGCGTGTGGCGGCCCGGGACGGCGTCCCAGTCGAATCGCCACTGGCGCCACGAGTCACGGTTGAGGGCGTCGGCGAGCTGGGCAGGGCGGAAGGGCCCGTCGTCGACCCGCACCTCGACGGCCTGGATGCCCCGGGTCTGCGCCCAGGCGACGCCGCCCACGGCGACCGGCCCGGCTGCGACCCGCTCGAGGCTGCGCGGCGTGTCGATGCGGGCCATCGTCTTGATCGGCGCGCGGTCGGCGTAGCCGCGGCGCACCCAGTACTGGTCGAAGGCATCGAAGGTGGTGACCTCCAGCTCGGTCAGCCACTTCGTGGACCCGATGTAGCCGTAGAGGCCCGGCGTGACGAGGCGGGCCGGGAACCCGTGCTTGAGCGGCAGCGGCTCCCCGTTCATGCCCACGGCCACGATGCAGTCGCGGTCGTAGGCGGCGGACAGCGGGAATCCGCACGTGTAGCCGTCGACCGACCGGCCCACGAGCTGGTCGGCGCCGTCGCGGGGACGGGCCTCGTCGAGGAGCCGGCGGGTGAGCACGCCGAGCCAGCGGGCGTGGCCCACGAGGTCGCCCCCTACCGGGTTGGAGATGCAGGTCATGGTGATGTCGGCCTCGACGAGGTCGCGACCCAGCAACTCGTCGAAGGTCATCTCGAACGGTTCGTCGACCATCCCGGTGACGGCGAGCACCCAGTCCTCGGCGCGCACCTGGGGGACGACGAGGGCGGTGTCCACCCGGTAGAAGTCGGCGTTGGGCGTCACGAAGGGGGCGACGCCCGGAACGCCGACCTCCACGCCGGTCGCAACCGGCGGCAGCGGCGGGCCCCGCCGTGCGGCCGCCGGCAGCACCACGCCGGCGCGCGATTCGGCGGCGCTGAAGCGGCTCCGGAGTGCGCGACCGCCCGCGGCGGCGACGGCCCCGGCGGCGGCGACCGCGGCCGTCATCCCGAGGAACGCGCGGCGCGATGCGACGCCGCCGCGCTGCGGCATCGCCACGGCCCATGCCGGTGGCTCGCCGTCGTCCGGCGTGGTCGGCGCGAGCGCCTCGCGGGCCGGTGCCCGCGCCACCAGCGAGCGTAGGCACAGCGCGCCCACCAGGCCGGCGGCCACGCTCGGTAGGCCGGCCGCGAGCGTCGCCGGGGAGCCTGCGGCCGAGGCCGCGACGCCCACCGCCGCGAAGGCCGCCAGGCCCACGGTGCCGACGTGGGGTCGCCGGCGGGACACGAGGCCGAGGACGATCCCGAACACGGCGGCGAACGCCAGGATCCCGAAGATCAATGCCAGCTTGTCGTTGGTGCCGAAGGTCTCGATCGCGAACCGCTCGACCGCTCGGGGCACCCGGTTGATCACCTCGCGGGCCACCGCCTCGACCGGCGAGGCCAGGCCGTCGTCGACGCCTGCGATCAGCTCACCGGCGCCGAGCGCCACGCCGGCCGAGACCAGTCCGGCCAGCGCCGCCGCAGCCGCGCCGGCGGGTGGCACCGCTGCTCCGCCGTCCCCCGCCGGGGGGCCCGGCAACTCGAGGCGCCCGGGCGCCGGCCGGGATGTGTCGGTCCGTTCCATGTGCGGCGTATCCGGCGCCGCGGCCGCACGCGGATGACGGGAGGGGGTGGTCGGAGCTCAGGCGGGGCGAACGACGTCGCCGGATGCGACGACCGGCCCGGTCGGCGCAGGCGACCCGCCGGCCGGCTCCTCGCTGATCGCCAGCTTGGCCGTCGATGCGGGCAGGCTGAGGGGCACGGCCTCGTCGTGGCCGTCGCCCAACAGGCCCAGCGACTGGGGGCTGGCGCCGTCGACGGACCAGAGCTGGTACTCGCGCTGGGCAGACAGCGCCGGAAGGCCCTCGAGCACCAGGACGTCGCCGTCGTCGTTCGCCACGATCCGGGCGACCCCGGCACCGTGGGCGTCGGCGAGCACGGCCACGGTCGGCCCATCCGTGGAGACGCCGGCCAGGGTGCCGGAGCCGGTGCCGCCGTTGTCCAGCTGCGTCCCGACGCCCACGCCCACGACGGCCACGGCCGCGGCGGCGGCCGCCAGCAGGGCGAGGCGGCGGCGCATCCCGCGCCGGCCGGCCGACCGGTCCAGATGCGCCACGTTGGGCGGGACCGGGTGCACCGCCGTTCCGTTCATCGGCGCCACATCGCCGGCGCGGATCTCGGATTCGACCGCGACCCAGAGCTCGGGTGGGGGGCCGTCCTCGACGAGCGCCCCCAGGGCCTCCTCGTGGGCGGCGAGCTCCCGCCGGCACGACGCGCAGTCGGCGAGGTGCGCCTCGACCTCCTCGGCCTCGTCCCCCTCGAGTGCGTCGAGGGCATAGAGCGCCAGGTCGTCCAGGGGGTGCCCCTCGCTGCGCTGGCGGCCCGTCACGGGGCTCACAATGTCACCCCCTCGGCTTCCAGGAGGCGCCGCAATCCCTCGAGGCCCCGACGGATGCGGCTCTTGACCGTCCCCTCGGGGGCGCCGAGCAGGGCTGCGGTCTCGCGATAGCTGTGGCCGCCGAAGTAGGCGAGCACGATGGCGTCACGGTCGTCGGCCGCCAGGCGATCGAGGGCGCGGCGCACGTGGTCGGCGAGCGAGGCCAGCAGGCTGGCGGCCTCGACGTCGCCAGAGGGGGGTGGTGTCGGCGCCAGTCGCGCCGCCCGCTCCTGGCGTCGCTGGCGAGCCGTCTCGGACCGCACGACGTCGACGGCGCGGGCGTGCGCCTGGGCCACGAGCCACGATCGCAGCTTGCCCCGCTGGGGATCGAAGCGCTCGGGTCGCCGCCAGAGATCCACGAACACGGTCTGGCACACGTCCTCGGCGGCGGCCCGGTCGCCGCAGACCCGTTGTGCGACTGCCCAGACAGCCCCGCTGTAGCGCCGGTAGACCTCCGCCACCGCCCGCTCGTCCCCGCGGGCCACGGCGGCCACCAGGTCGGGATCGCTCGCCGAGGCGGCCGCTTCCGGGTGTGACGTCATCATGACTCCAGCCATTTGCGAACCACGGGACTTCGTCGCGCCGGACATGCCGCCAGTAGTTCGGTGCCGACCCGCCGGATGGATGACCACAAAGCCATTCGCGCGGAATGCGGTTGGTGCGGGCGCGGGCAGCCGCCAGGATGGTCGGCCATGTTGTCGGTCCGCGGGCTCTCGGTCGAGGTCGGCGGCACCCTCGTGGTCGAGGGCGCCGCCCTGACCGTGCGCGCCGGCGACAGCGTCGGCCTCGTCGGCCGCAACGGCGCGGGCAAGACCACCCTGCTCAAGGTCCTGGGCGGCATGGCGGCGCCGAAGGCGGGCGTGATCCAGCGACCGGACGCGTTCGGCTACCTCCCCCAGGACCCGCACCTCGACCAGATCCCGGCGCACGTGACGGCGCTCACGCACGTGCTAGGCGGGCGCGACCTCGACGCCCTCGCCGACCGCCTCGAGGAGCTGCGGCTCAAGATGGAGGCCCAACCGGGCGAGGACGCCCTCGTCCGGAAGTGGAGCCGGGCGCACGACCGCTTCGAGCACGAGGGCGGGTACGCGGCCGAGGCCGAGGCGAAGCGGCTCCTCGCGGGACTTGGCCTGCGCCAGGACCGGGCCGTCATGCCCATCACCGTGCTGTCAGGCGGCGAGCGGCGCCGGGTGGAGCTGGCCCGGATCCTGTTCGCGGGCAGCGAGCTGCTCCTCCTCGACGAGCCCACCAACCACCTCGACAACGACGCCCGGGAGTGGTTGTTCGGCTTCCTGCGCTCCTACCGCGGCGCGCTCGTGATCGTCAGCCACGACCTCGAGCTGCTCGACGAGTCGATCACCCGGGTCCTGCACCTCGACCGCCCAGGCGAGGCCGACATCGGCGAGCTGACCGAGTACAAGGGCACCTACACGCAGTACAAGGTCGCCCGGGCCCGCGACGAGGAGCGCCGGGCGAAGCTGGCGTCGCGGCAGCAGGCGGAGATCGCCCGCCTCCAGACCCTGGTTGACCGCTGGGGCGCGAAGGCGTCGAAGGCCAGCTTCGCCAACGCATTGGAGACCCGCATCGCCCGCATCCGCAGCGAGACGGTGGATGCGCCGACGGCACGGCGCGGCCTGCGCCTCCGGCTCCCCGAGCCACCGCCCTGCGGCCGCACGGCCCTCACCGTGGCGGGGCTGTCCAAGGGTTACGGCGGCGGCGCCCCCGTGTTCGAGGACGTCACGTTCGACATCGGCCGCGGCGAGCGGCTGCTGGTCCTCGGGCTCAACGGCGCCGGCAAGACCAGCCTCCTGCGCATCCTCGCGGGCACGACCGATCCGGACACCGGCGTGGTCACCGCGGGCCACCAGGTCACCATCGGCTACTACGCGCAGGAGCACGAGGGCATCCGGGCGGGCGCCTCGCTGTTCGAGCACATGAGCGAGGCCGCGCCCCGCCTCGACAACCAGCTGCGGCGTCGCCTCCTCGGCACCTTCGGGCTGTCGGGGGACAAGGTGTTCCAGGACGCCGCCACGCTCTCGGGCGGCGAGAAGACCAAGCTGGCGCTTTCGCTGCTGGTTGCCGGGCGCCACAACCTGCTGCTCCTCGACGAGCCGACCAACAACCTCGACCCGCCGTCACGCGAGGCCGTCGCGGCGGCGCTGGCCAGCTGGGCCGGCACGATGGTGATCGTCAGCCACGACACCGGCTTCGTGCGCGACCTGGCGCCCGACCGGGTGTTGCTGATGCCCGAGGGCGACGTCGACTTCTGGTCGGACGACCTGCTCGACCTGGTCGAGCTGGCCTAGCTACTCAGCCCTCGTCGTCGTCAGCGCGAACCATCCGCAGGTACGGACCGCCGCCGCCCCGTCGCTCGGGGAAGATGCCGGGACGCCGCCCCGATCGGCGCAGGTTGACCACGATGGCGTCGCCCGTGGTCACGACGATGGCGTTGGGGACCAGGTCGCCGGTGTCACCGGAGGCGGCGGCGCGGCTGAGCAGGCGGCGGCGCCGGCGCGCGTAGTAGGCGGTCCGGGTCAGCTCGACGATCCCCGCCGCGCCCACGACGGCCGGCGCTACCAGGGTGACCGGCGACGCGGATCCGAGCCCGTGGCCCGCCGTGATGGCCGCCGCCACCACCGCCCCGGTGAGCGCGACATCCTTGGCGGCCCGTTCGATCCACAGGCGCGGCAACCGCAGGCCCTGCTCGCGGGCGGCGATCCGGCTCACCGTGGCCAGCAAGCCGAACAGCGCCGCGGCCATCGTCAGCGCCGCCCACGACAGCCGCCCACCGGCGTGGAGCCCGGCCGCGAGGCCGGCGAGGATCAGCGCGTCGGCCGCATGGCTGCACACCGAACTGGCCCAGTCGGGGTTGTAGCCGATGAGCCGGCGCCAGGTGCTGGCCGAGGGCGCCGGCGGCGCGGTCACGGCTGCCAGCGTCACCCTCGTCCCGATCAGGACCGCCGCCACGACGACGTACCCCCCGGCCAGCAGCGCCGCGCCGGCCGTCGCCAGGGCCAGCAGCACCCAGCGGGACAGCGGCTCCCACCACGCGGCCACCGGCGACTGGTCGTCGAAAACCGTGAGGCGGCCGTACGCCCGGCGGACCCGATCGTCGACGCTGCGCAGGCACCGCAACAGCCGGCTCGGCGGCGGGTCGCCGACCTGGTAGCCGTCGACGATGCGGTGGAGCGCCTCGGCGAGCACGGTCGTGGCGTGCTGCCGCTCCCGCGGCGATGCCGAGCGCATGCGACGGGCGTGGAGCCCGTCTATGCGCTGCAGGGTGTCGACGTCGACCTCGAGGGCGGCGTCGAGGTCACGCTGGGCGTCGAGCTCGGGAATGCGTGCCGCTCCCTCGGCGTCGGGAACCAGCCCGGCGGCCGCCACGCGTTGCGCAATGCGCTCGCGGCTCTGGCCGGCCGCCGCCTGGAGGCGGGCGACGTCGCGACCATCCAGCCGGGGGTCCGCCTGGCGGCGCCAGGCGCGAGCGTCCGGCACGGGGTCGTCCGATTGGTCGCCGATCGACTCCGCAGTCTCCGTGCCATCGCGGCGGGCGGATGTGGCGTGGGGCAGGTCCATGGCGCTCAGCGCTCCTGTTCGCCGTCGTAGTCGTCGGTCTTCTCGATTTGCCAGAGCAACCGCATCTCCTCCCCGAAGCGGAGCCGCAGCCGCCGGAGGCTCTGCGTCAGCGTGTTCGGGGTCATCCCCAGGAACGGGGCCATGTGCCGCTGCTCGAACAGGCCGTGCTTGTCCTTGACGTCGTTGCGGCTCAGGTCGAGCAGCCGTTCGGGGTTGCGCTCGATCGCCCAGGTGGCGAGGAGCGCCGGCATGCACTCGGCGGTCGCCATCAGGGCGTCGATCCGCCCGCAGTAGTGCTCGATCGCACGCCGCTCTGCAGAGGGTGGGAACGAGTGGAGCGGCTTGTGGCGGACGTAGAACCGTGCGGCCTCGGCCCGTCGATCCGGATCGCAGATGTGCTCCCACAGCCGGGCGTGGAAGTCGTGGCGGGCCGGGACGCCCGACACGATCGCCTCCCGGGCCGCCAACAGGACCGCATCCTCGAGCGGGCCGGTGTCGCCGGCGAAGAACGGGCCCGCCAGCCCGAGGTTGGGGAAGACCCACGTGAAGCTGAAGAACAGCCGGGCGATCTCGGGAAGCGGCCGATCAGGCGCCGTCGCATGCTCGTCGATCATCCGCTGTCCGAACGCCACGGCCCGCCGGTAGTGGGCCCGGTAGGTGTGCTGCTCGGCCTCGGTGAGGACCTCGTAGGCCGCCAGCAGCGCGATGTCTCGCAGGTCGAGCTTGGCCACCGCCAGCTCGGGGGCGACGCGCTCGGTTTGTCGCCGCGTCGGGGTGTCGACCGCCACCGTCACCTCCTCGTTTCGTGAGGTCGACGGCACTGTCGACGGACATTCCGCTCATGTCTGTCTCTTGAGTGGCGGGACAGTACCCAGCGCCCCGAGTTGGGATGACACGGCGGTGGTGACGATCGGATGTCGGTTCGGCGACGAAGGTCTTCCCCCTCACGCGAGGCCCAGGCGGTTGCGGCCCAGGCGAAGGGAGTGCAGGACGACCCGCCGCAGCTCGTCCTGCACCTCCCCGATCGCGGTCTGGGCGGTGGCCATGATGGGCTCGATCGCCGAGTGGGCATCGGCCGGGTCGAGCCCACTGTCGAGGACGAGGCGTTGGGCCTCCGCACGCATGTGCAGCGCCGCGGCGCTGGCCTCCACGCCACACCCGACGAGGCGTTCGATGGCGGCGGCCTGGAGGGCGAGGTACTCGTCGACGGCACCGGGGCCGAGGCCGGGGGCAGCGCCAGGGCCGATGCGATCCACACCGATGCGCCGGGTGGCGAGCTGGGGGTGGGGGGCCCGTCGCATGCATGGCAGTGCAGCAGGCCTCCCCGGTTGGGATGACAGGCGAGCCGCTACCGTCGTTCGCGTGAGGGTCCACCTGGTCGACGGCACGTACGAGCTGTTCCGCTACCACTTCGCGCCCAACAACCGTGACCTCCACAGGGGAGCCACCGTGGGTGTGGTGGGCACGTTGCTGCAGCTCGTCGCGGACGGCGCGACCCACGTGGGGGTCGCCACCGACCATGTCATCGAGTCGTTCCGCAACGACCTCTGGCCGGGGTACAAGTCGTCGGCGGGCATGCCCCGTGAGCTCCTGGCGCAGTTCCCGGTCGTCGAGGACGCGATGGCGGCGGCCGGGTTCGTGGTGTGGCCGCAGGTGGAGCTCGAGGCCGACGACGGCCTGGCCACGGCCGCGGTCATGGCCGCCGCCGACGACCGCGTCGAACAGGTGGTGATCTGCACGCCCGACAAGGACCTGGGCCAGTGCGTCGGCGGCAAGGTGGTCCAGCTGGACCGGCGCAAGGGCCAGGTGCTCGACGCCGCCGGCGTGGAGGAGCGGTTGGGCGTGCCGCCGACCTCGATCCCCGACCTCCTGGCGCTGGTTGGCGACTCTGCCGACGGCTTCCCGGGCCTGGCCGGGTGGGGCGCCAAGTCGGCGGCTGCGGTCCTGCGGCGCTGGGGCCACCTCGAGTCGATTCCCGCGGACCCCGTGACATGGGACTCGGGCGTTCGTGGCGCGGCCAAGCTCAACGCCGTGCTGCGCGACGAGTTCGAGCTGGCCCTGCTGTTCCGTCGAATCGCCACCGTGGAGACCGACGCGCCGGTCAGCGACGCTGTCGACGACCTGCGCTGGGTCGGCCCCCCGGATCCGTCGGCGTTCGCCGAGCTGTGTGAGCGGCTCGATGCGCCGCGCCTCCGGGATCGGATGGCGCAGGTGACCGCCGTGGCGGCGTCACGCGCGTAGGTGAAGGTGGCTGACGCTCGCCGTCACACCATGGGATCGGCGATGTCCAGCGCAGCCAGCTTGTCGGGGTTGACCACGCTGTAGATGGCGGTGATGGCGCCGTCGTGGACGTGGGCAGTGAGCGTCAGCAACCAGCGGCCGCCATCCGAGACGACCACCCCGGGCTCGCCGTTGACCACGGCCGACTCGACGACGAGGTCCAGGGTCGCCAGCCGCCGGCTCACGTTGACCAGGAACCTGGCGACCCGCTCGCGGCCCACCACCGGCCTGCGGGCGGCGTAGGCCTGCGGTCCGCCGTCACTGATCAGCACCGCATCCTCGGCCAGCAGCGACAGCACGCGGTCGACATCCCCCGACGTCACGGCCGCCACGAGGTCGCCGACCATGCGCTCCGCGTCGTCGGGAACCTGGTGCCGTGCCGTGCCCTCCCGCAGCCGGCGGCGGGCCCGGCTGGCGATCTGCCGGCAGGCCTCGGGGCTCCGGTCGACCGACCTGCCGATCTCGGCGAACGGCACGTCGAACACGTCCGCCATCAGGAACACCACCCGCTCGAGCGGACCCAGCGTTTCCAGCATCCGGAGGAACCCGAAGGTCATCGACTCCGCCAGCTCCGTCGCGGCTGCGGGGTCGTCGACGCTCCGGACATCGACCGTGCCCCGGAAGACCGGCTCCGGGAGCCAGGGCCCGACGTAGCTCTCGCGACGGTGGCGGGCCGAACGCAGGTGGTCGAGCGCCAGGCGGGCGACGACCCGGGTCAGCCACGCGGCCGGATTGTCGATGGCGGCGCCGTCGGTGCGCCGGGCACGCAGCCAGGCCTCCTGGACGATGTCCTCCGCCTCGACCCGGGACCCCGTGATCCGGTACGCCAGCCCGACGAGCAGCGGGCGCTCGGCCAACATCGTGGCCAGGAGGGGGTCGTCGGGATCGCCGCGGGACCCGGCGCGGCCGGCGGCGCCGTTGGGCTGGGCCCGGACCGCCCCGGGATGCCGGCGACGTCGCATCTTCCTGGAGTGTCGCGCCGCCGCCCGCGTGCGGCCGCGGTCATTCGTCACGATCCCACCCGCCCCACAACCGCCCGCACGATTGGATCGCGCCCCATGTCCACCGCCGCCCGCCGCCCGGCGTCCTCGCCGCTGGCCAGCGCAGCGTCGGCCAGGTGGCCCCGTGGTCCGACCCAGTCGCCGGCGACGAGCACGCCCTCGTGACCGGTGTCGCCGACGTCGATCCGCCCCGCGAGGCCGACGCCCGGCACCGGCAGGGCGCCTGCGACGGTCATCCTGTGGAGGTACCGCACGTGCGCGGCCGCATCGGGGTCGATGCCGCCGAGCCGGGCGTGCTCGACCAGCTCGGCGCGCACCGCGTCGGGGGACGGGTCCTCGTCGGGCCGCAGGTAGCGCAACCCGTGGACCACCGACCCGCCCGCCGGGGCCAGGTCGGCCGGGGGGCAGTGGCGGATGAGGTAGAGCGGACGGTCCAGCCCCAGGAGCACGGTCATGCCCGGCGGCGTGGCGAATCCCATGTCCAGGCAGGCGGCGCGGGCCGGCGGACCGAGGTCGTCCCAGGCCGGCGGCCGATCCGGCAGCAGGGCCGCGCCCGCCGCGGGCGTGCCGGCGGCGACGACGACCCGCCGGGCCAGCAGGGTGCCGCCGTCGGTCGCGGCGAGCACAGGCCCACGGACGTCGCCGGGGGAGGCGCCGTCGGCCGGGCCGTCGTTCGCGGTCAGCGCAACCCGGACCCGGCCGCCGTCGGGGGCCACCAGCCGCACCCGCGCCCCGGGCTGGAACTCGGCGCCCCGCCGGCTGGCGGCGCGGGCGAGGCCGTCGACCAGCGTCGACCAGCCGCCGTCGAGGTACTCGACGCCGTCGTTCACGGCCATCTGGACCTGAACCGCCACCAGGTCGGCGGACACGCCGCCCATGTCGGCCACGTAGCTGGCCGTCCGGGCCAGCATCTCGGCGAACTCCCGGGCACCGCCGACGAGGCCCAGCTCGTCGAACCAGGCGGCGGCCGAGCGGTCGGCCAGCGCCGCCGGCTTCCAGCGGGGAGCGGCGAAAACCCGCGCGATCCTGGCCTTGTCCCGCGTCGTGAGCATGCGCGTGCGAGCGATGCCCGCGGGCCCCAGGCCGAGTGCCCCCACCCGGTCGCCGCGGCGCGCCCGGGCGCCGTCCAGGATCGGGCCGTGCCCGCGCACGCGCACGCCGAGCCGCTCGAGCACCGAACGGCCGGCGCCGGCCCGGTAGAGCGCATGGGCGCCGCGGTTGAGCCGGAATCCACCCAGCTCGTCGGTCCTGGCGCGGCCACCGGGGGGTTGCCCGTCGAGCACCAGGACCGACGCCCCCGCCCCGGCCGCGGTCGCCGCGGCCGTGAGGCCGGCAAGGCCGGCGCCCACCACGATCAGGTCCCAGTGCCTCTCCATCGTGTGACTCCTAGATCGCCGTGATGTTCACCACCCCGACGAGACAGCCCCACGATCCGTGACGGCAGCGGACGCCGTCGAAGGGCGGCGGCCAAAGCCTCGTTCCGCAACTCCGGTCGCAGAACGAAACGTCAACCGTTCTTGGGCAGCTCCCTGAACGGCGTGTTCTTGTCGAAGCCCGGCTCCTTGGGCAGGCCGAGCACGCGCTCGCCGATGATGTTGCGCTGCACCTGGTCAGTGCCCCCGTAGATGGGCGGGCCCTGGGCGAACAGCGCCATCTCGGTGACCCCGCTCAGGAACGGCAGCCCGGTCGCCTCGTCGAGGGCCTTGCGCGCCCCCGGG
>DATFVX010000250.1:0-12124 GCA_035259985.1 Acidimicrobiales bacterium
TATCGCCGTGTCAGATTCGTCGCTGGCGAGGACGCAGGAGGAAGGCGCAGCCAGCGGCTGCGGCGACGACGAGGACGACGTCCAGCGGCGAATCTGGCCGGCGAGACGCCACGATGACTTCCGCGAGGGCCCACTAGTCGATGACTTCGCCGCAGAAGGCCTCACCGTCGGTGACGGGCACGAACTCGCCGCCCTCCACCTTGACGTAGTGGAAGCACAGCCCGTAGGGCTGACCGAAGCTGGCCTCGAAGTCGACCGCCGGGTTGAGTAGGCCGTCGGCGTCGAAGTCCGTCACCTGGCGCAGGTTCTCGATGAACGCCTCGCGGGTCGGGCAGTCCTCCCCGGCCTCCTGGATGCCGCGGATCAGCAGGTCGCCGATGGCCCAACCCTGCTCCACCTCCTGGGCGGGCGGGGTGTCGGGGCTGTACTGCTCGAGCGCGTCGAGCAGCTCCTGGTGGGCCGGCTGCGGCTGCTCGAACGGCACCAGGTCGGTCGAGAAGTACACGCCCTCGGCGGCGTCGCCCGCCTGCTCGAGCGTCGTCGGGCTGTACCCGGCCGGGAACAGGATCACCTTCATGTCCCCGCCCGCCTGGCGCACGGCCGAGGCGGCCGCCAGGGCGTTCTGGGTGATGATCGGGAGGTAGAGCCCGTCGGCGCCGCTGGCTGCGACCTCCTCGGCCTCGGCGGTCCACTCCGTGTTGGCGTAGGGGGCGTCGGTGCGGTTGAAGACGACCTCGCCGCCGGCCGCCTCGAACGACGCCTGCATCCCCTCGGCCGCAGCCTGGGCCGAGGTCTGTGCGTAGCCGAGGATGGCCAGCTTCTCCACGCCCTGGTCCTTCAGGAACTCGCCGCCGGTGGTGGTCGCGGCGGGCTCGGGGGAGTTGCTCCCGCTGTAGCCGAACATGTTGTCGAACATGCCCCACTCGGGGTTCACGTTGTAGCCGACGACCGGGACGCCCTCGTCGTTCAGGTACGGCGCCGGCCCGGCGATGACCGACGACGCGGCCATCACGGCGAAGACGTCCTGCTGCTCGACCAGTTCGCGCGCCGCGGCCGTGGCCCGGTTGATGTCGGCGGCGTCGTCGGCGGTCTCGATCACGATCTCGCGCCCGCCGATGCCACCGTCTGCGTTGAGCTTGTCGATGCGCGCCTTGAAGCCCGCCTGGTGGAGGCCGTAGAACGCGGCCGCCGGTGTGGTGAGCGACGACAGCTGCCCGATCTTGATCTCGTCGGCGCTGACGCCGGGCGAATCACAGTCGGCACCGCCGCCCCCGGCGGAGTCCGACTCCGAGCCACCCCCCGACGCAGTGTCGCCGTCGTCGTCGTCGCCGCAGGCGGCCGCGACGAGCGCCACGATCACGAGCAAGAAGATCCCCAGGCGCCCCAAGCGCGCCTCCCTCACAGCCTTCACGGCACCCCTCCTGCCACGGTCTGATGACCTGTATCTGCCGCGTCTAACTATGTAACATTCATAAGATACAAATCGTAAGGGCAATAGGTCAACCGCCGCCGAGCCCGGCGAGCCGCCACGACGACTCCCGCCGAGGTCCACTGGTTCGGATTCGCCGGGCTCGTGACCCGATGTGGAAACCTTTCAGACGATGACGAGGCCCAGATGGTGATGTCCGGCCGGTTCCAGGGGCGCACGCGGCAGCTGAGCCAGCCGCGGGTGGCCGAGATGGTGGCCGACATCCTTCGGGCACGGATCGTCGACGGCGAGCTGGCGGACGGCGACCTGCTCCCGAAGCAGGACGACCTGCTCGACGAGTTCCGGGTGTCTCGTCCCTCCATCCGCGAGGCAATGCGCATCCTCGAGACCGAGGGGCTCATCAGCGTCCGGAGGGGCAACATCGGCGGCGCCGAGGTGCACGCGCCCAAGGCCGGCAACGCCGCCTACATGCTCGGCCTGGTGATGCAGTCGCGCCACGTCGACCTGGCCGACCTCGCCGAGGCCCTCCGCATCCTCGAGCCCGACTGCGCGGCGCTGTGCGCCGGCCGCGAGGACCGCGCCAAGGCGGTCGTGCCCCGGCTGCGGGAGCTGAACGACCAGGCCGAGGCCCATCTCGACGACGGCCCCGAGTTCACGCGGCTCGCGCGGCAGTTCCACGACGTGATGGTGGAGTCGTGCGGCAACACGACGATGATCCTGCTGGTCGGCACGCTCGAGACCCTGTGGTCGTCGCTCGAGTCGCAGTGGGCCGAGACCATCGACGCCGAGGGCCAGTACCCCGAGGTCAAGCTGCGCAAGCTGGTGCTGCGGGCCCACGCCCGCCTGACCGATGCCATCGACGCCGGCAACCGCGAGCTCGCGCACCGCAGCGCCCGGAAGCACCTGGACGAGTCCCAGCGGTACGTGCTCGCCACCGACGGCGACCACCGGGTCAACATCACGGGGCTGCGGTCGCACCTGGCGCCGTCACCGGGTCGCGGCCCCGACGCCTACCGGGGGTAGCGGCCCGGCGTCACCGGTCGCCAAGGGCCGGTCCGCGCAACCCCCGGGGCACGAGGCGATAGGTTCCCGGGATCCACGGATGAGGCGATGGGTTCCGCATTCGGAACTGATCGCCTCGGGCTTGCCGTGGCGGAACCGATTGCCTCGGATCCCGCGTACGCCGGCGCCCGTCACGATCGCCACCCGGCCGTCGAACCCGAGCTCCCGCATCCGTCCCCCTACAGGCCCGCGGGCCGGTCGCCGATCACCCGGGACGCTCGCAGGCGCTCGAGCTCGCCGGCACCGAGGCCCAGCTCGCCGCCCAGGACCTCGTCGTTGTGCTGCCCGAGGGTGGGCGCGGGCCGGCGGCACCAGCCGTCGACGCCGCGCAGCGGCGCGAAGGGCAGGCCGGCGTACTCCGTGGGCCCGGTGACGGGATGGTCGAGGGTCTCGAAGAAGCCGCGCGCCCGCAGCTGCACGTTGCAGACCACATCGGGCGGCAGGACGACGGCGGCCGACGGCACGCCCGCGGCCGCGAGCTGCTCCACCATGTCGTCGCGATCGCGACCCGCGAACCACTCCGACAGCTCCCGGTCGAGCAGGTCGTGGGCGGCGCGCCGTCCCGGGTGGCTCGCCAGCGACGGGTCCGACGCCCAGGCCGGATCCCCCAGCGCCCGCCGGAGCGCCGCCCACTGCTCGTCGCCGGCGACGGCGAGCGCAATCCACTGCTCCTCGCCCCGGCAGGCGTAGACGTTCTGGGGCGCCGCCCCGGGCCCGCGGTTGCCGGCGCGTTCGAGCACGACGCCGTGGACGTCGTGCTCGATGACCTGCTCGGCGGTGACGTTGAGGGCGACCTCGATCATCGGCACCTCGAGCAGTCCCCCCTCGCCGGTGCGGTCGCGCCGGGCGAGCGCGGCGACGAGCGCGAAGGCGGCATGGATCCCCGCCAGCGGGTCGCACGCGCCGCGGGGCGCCGTGGGTGCGCCGTCGGGGTAGCCGGTCAGCCAGGCCATGCCCGACAGCTGCTCCATCGTGGGGGCGAAGCCGACCCGGTCCCGCCACGGGCCGTCGAGGCCGAACGCCGGCATGCGCACGACCACGGCCCGGGGGTTCACCTCGGCCAGGACGTCGTCGCCGAGGCCGAACGCCTCCATGACGCGGGGCGAGAAGTTCTCGATGACGGCGTCCGCGCCGGCGACGAGCCGCTTGGCCAGCTCGACGCCCTCCGGCCGTCCCAGGTCGAGGGTGATCGACCGCTTGCCCACGTTCACGCCGTGGAACAGCCAGCTGTACTCCCACCAGCGCTGGGTGCCCTCGGGCGGCCCGGCGGCGAAGCGGATGCCGTCCGGACGCTGGACGGACTCGACCTTCACCACGTCGGCCCCCAGTGCAGCGAGGAAGTGGGTGGCCGACGGTCCGGCCCAGAACGCGGTCAGGTCCACGATCCGGATCCCGTCGAGCGGCAGCGGCCGCCCGTGCGGCCCCGGCGCCCGATCCGGCGGCGCCGGCGCATGCCGCGGCGGCCGATCCCCGGCGACGGACCGGGCCGACAGCCGCCATGGCGGCCGGGGCTGGCGGAACCCGGCCGGGTTGCGCACGAACACGCCCCGCTCGACGAAGTGGTCCATGTCGGCGATCGACGCGCCGTTGCCCAGGGGCGCCATCGGGATCCGGTACAGGCTGGCGGTCTCGACGATCTCCTGCACCGTGCGCTCGGCGAACCACGGATGGATCAGCTCGTAGACCTCGCGCCGGCGCGGCCACCGTCCCAGCTGGAACCGCAGCTCGCTGTCCTCGGCCAGCCTCGGTTGCCCCACCATCGACGCGAAGTCGAGCCACTGCTGCCCGGTCACCATCGAGGTGCCCACCCAGCCGTCCTTGGCCGGCTCGATGGAGGGCACCTCGATCGAGCGGGCGAACGACGGGAGGTCCATGAGGCGGACGTGCAGCCACTCGAAGGCCTGCATCGCCAGGGTCATGCACTCGAGCAGCGACACGTCCACGTGGTCGCCGGCGCCGCTGGCCGCCGCCCGCCGCTGCGCCGCCAGCGCCCCGGCGGCGGCGCAAACGCCCCCGAGGTACTCCCCCACGCCGCCCCCGACCGACACCGGCGGTCGCTCCGGGACGCCCCGGAACCCGGTGGCGCCGCACCACGCCTGGAGCGTGAACTCGGTCGCCGGTCGCTCGGCCCAGGGGCCGGTCCAGCCGAAGTCGGAGATGGTCACCAGCACCGCCACGGGGTTGGCGGCGCGCACGGCAGCGACGTCCACGCCCAGGCGGGCGGCGCCCGCGGGGCTCGCCGCCAGCACGACGACGTCGGCGGCGGCCACCAGCTCGTCCGGGTCGCCCCCGTGCGCCTTGCCGGCGCTCAGGTACCGGAACAGCGGACCGTCGCCGTCCAGCGACGCGCCGCTGGCGCTCCGGCCCCGCAGCGGGTCGCCACCCGGCTGATCGACCTTGACCACGTCGGCGCCGGCGTCGACCAGCAGCTTCCCGCAGTAGGCAGCGGCGACGCGCCCGCCGAGCTCGACGACGCGCAGCCCCGCGAGGGGCGCCTCAGGGTCGGATGATGTAGCCGGCCCGCTCACGATCCCAGGTGGCATCCGTGACGCCCCGCGCCCGCAGCTCGTGCTTGAGCACCCGCCCGACCGCGTTCTTGGGCAGTTCGGCGCAGACCTCCACGTACCGGGGAACGGCGAAGTACGGCAGCCGGTCCCGGCAGAAGTCCATGAACGGCACGATCTCCAGGGCGTCGCCCGGCTTGGCCACGACGCACACCATCACGTCGTCCTCGCCGAGCTCGCTGGGCACGCCGATGGCGGCGATCTCGGCCACGGCGGGGTGCCGCAGCAGCGCCTGCTCCACCTCGAACGACGAGATGTTCTCGCCGCGGCGCCGCATGGCGTCCTTCTTGCGGTCGACGTAGGTGAAGTTGCCGTCGTCGTCGAACCGCCCGAGGTCGCCGGTGTGGAACCACAGGTTGCCCATCTGCTCGAGCGTGGCCTCGGGCCGGCCGTCGTAGCCCTCGAACATCGTGTGGGGCCGCCGCGGCCGGCACACGATCTCGCCCGCGGTCCCGCTCGGGACCTCGTTGTCCTCGTCGTCGAAGATCTTGACCTCGAAGTCGGGGTTGGCCCGGCCGGACGCGCCCGGCGGGTTGTCGACGGCGACGCCCGCGTACGCGAGGGGGAACGCCTCGGTGGTGCCGTAGACGGTGACGATCCGGCAGTCGTAGCGCTCCTCGATCTCGTGGTAGATCTCCTTGGGCACCGGCGCCGCGGACATGAAGCGGATGGGCAGGTCCCGGTCGCCCTCGTCCGGGGGCAGGTTCCACAGCATCACCACCAGCGCACCGGCGAGCGCGATGCCGGCGGCGTCGTAGCGGCGCACCTGGTCCCAGGTGTTGGTGACGCTGAACACCTTCTCCAGCACGCCGGTGCCGCCGGCCAGCATGGGTCCGAGGACCGTGCCGATCGCGCTCAGGTGGAACAGCGGCAGCGGGCCGTAGACGGTCTCGCCCGGCTGCAGCCGCCAGCACTCGACCATGGTCTGCGCCGCGGACAGCAGGTAGTGCTGGGTGACCAGCGCACCCTTCGACCGACCGGTGGTGCCCGACGTGTAGAAGATGGCGCCGGGCCGGTTCCAGGCGGGGGCGGCGCCGCCGGCCACCTGGCCGGTGTCGCCCTCGCGCAGCCGACCGATCGGGTGCACGTCGATGCCCGCGGGGGCGGCGGGCGGGTCGCCGCCGGTGCCCGCGCCGTCGTCGTCGGGGCGCACGAACATCGTCCGGAGGCTCGGAACCTCGGCCGCCACGGCCAGCAGCCGCTCCGCCAGAGAGGCGTCGACGGCGATGGCCTTGGTCTGGCTGTCGCGCAGCTGGTTGGCGAGGAAGTCCCCGCGGTAGGCGGTGTTGACCGGCACCGCCACGGCGCCGAGGTAGGCGGCGCCGAACCACGCGTCGATCCAGTCGGCCGACGTGCCCATGTAGATGGCGACGCGATCGCCGGGCTCGATGCCGGAGGCGGCCAGCGTGTTGGCGCTCGACACCGCGCGGGCGCGCATCTCGGCGTAGGTGACCGGCTCGTCGAGGATGTACAGGAACGGCTGGTCGGGCCGCTTCTGCGCCTGCTCGTCCAGGACCGACGGGATGGTCAGGCGCTCCCCCACGGCCCAGGCGCCACCCATCACGAACCGTCCTCGGTTTGGGCACCGGCGGGCGCCCCGTCGGACGGGAGCGTGTCGGCCGGGTAGAAGCGCTGGGCCCAGCGGCGCAGCGCCGCATAGTCCCTGGCCTCCTCGACCGCGAAGTTCGGCTTGGGCAGGTACTTCATGTTCTCCCAGGTGAAGAAGTCCTGCTTGATGATCTCCTGCTGGAGCTGGATCCACTTTGCAGCTCGGCCGCTGGGCTCGTCCCCCGTGTCGCCCGGCTCCCGGATGCAGGCCATCGTGAAGAAGTAGTCGGTGTAGTCCTCGTCGACCGGCGTGTGGCCGGTGATCTGGACGGAGGCGAGGACCTCGGCCGGGAACCGCACGAACCCGATGCTCAGCCCGAACGTGTCGTAGACGACGGTGCCGTCGACGGGGCCGTCGGGCGTGAGCCAGGTCGCCTCGTGGGCGCCCCCGTAGTTGACGTCGACGGTGGCGTGGAGGTGGTGCTCGTGCAGCTCGAACGAGGTGGTCTGGGCGGGGCGGTCGCCGTGGTGCACCGGCTGGATGTGGTAGGGGTCGGCGGCGTTCTCGACGATCATCTGCGGGTGGACCTTGACCCGGTTCAGCATCCGCGAGTGGGGGTGCAGCGGGTAGTAGTCGCCGGTCTCCAGCTCGGGCACGTCGGGCGGGTCCCACGTCGGCTCGCCGCCGTCGCGGTCGAACCACATCAGCACCATCCCGCACCACTCCCTGACGGGGAACGACTGGATGCGGACGTTCTGCTTGCAGCGCTCCTTGGAGTAGGGGATCAGGGCGTTGGAGCCGTCGCCGCGCCAGTGCCAGCCGTGCCAGGGGCAGACGATGTCGTCGCCCTCGACGTGCCCGCCGACGCCCAGGTGCCCACCGAGGTGCTGGCAGTAGGCGTCCAGCACGGAGACCTCGCCACCCTCGGTCCGGAAGCAGACCAGCTCCCGGCCGAAGTAGTGGAGCCGCCTGACGTCGCCGGGCGCCACGTCCGACGACCACGCCACCACGAACCATCCGGCGGGGTAGCGATACGACGACACGGCCAACGGCGAGGCAGCCTGGATCTCGTTCACGAGTGACATGTTCCTCCCTAGGAAGCAGGCGGGGCCCATCCGCTCGGCACTCAGCGGCCGAAGCCGCCGCCGTCGACTGCGATCCGCTGGCCGGTCACCAGCGTGCACCGGTCCGAGACCAGGAATCGCACGACCGCGGCGATGTCCTCGGGCTCGCACACCCGCCCCAGCGGCACGTTCCGGTCGAGGTCGTGGATGTCGTCGACACCGAGGGCGCCCTTGGCCACGCGGCGCCCCATCTCGGTGTTGACCAGGCCGCCGGCGACGACGTTCACGCGGATGCCGTTGCGGGCCTCCTCGCGGGCCAGCGTGTAGGCCAGCGCCTCGAGGCCCGCCTTCGCCATCGTGTACGGCGCGGAGTTGGGGTCGAAGCTCTGCGTCGACTGGCTGGAGATGAGCACGACGTCGCCCCGCGGCTGCGAGCGCAGGTGCGGCACGGCGAGCTGGCAGACGTGGTGGGCACCGAACGCGTGGATGCCCATCACCCGCTCGAGGTCGGCCAACTCGGTGTCGGCGATGGTCCGGCCGCGGTTGGTCACGCCGGCGTTGTGGACGACGGCGTCGAGCCGTCCGAAGCCGGCGACGACCGCGTCCACCATCGCCTGGGTCTCCCCGAGTGAGTCGACCGACGCCTGGAACGACTCGGCGCGGCGGCCCAGCCGGGCGATCTCCGCCACCGTCTCGTCGGCGGCGTCCTTGTCGCGGCGGTAGTTCACGGCGACGTCGAAGCCGTCCTCGGCCAGGCCCGTCGAGATCGCCCGGCCGATCCCCCGCCCGCCCCCGGTCACCAGCGCGACCCTGCCGTTCGCGTCCATGCGCAGTCCCTCCAGTCGGTCGGTCAGTCCAGGATCGTGGGATCCCGGCGCAGCTCGCGCCGCGCCATCGACTCGAACAGGCCCGTGAACTGGTGCGTGTTGAAGAAGTCGCCGTAGCTGCGGGCGGCGTCGCGGTTCATCGGCGTGCCGCCGCCGGCGGCGGCGATGTGCCAGGCCTGGCGGCAGCGCCACTCGAACGACATGCCCCGCAGGTAGGCCTGCTCCACGTCCTTTGCCAGGACCAGGACGCCGTGGTTGGCCAGGAGCCCGACGTTGGCGTCGCCCATCGCCTTCACCGCCGCCTGGGCGTTGCGGCGGTCGTCGACGGCGCCCCAGTACTCGTCGTACACCGCGACCTCGCCGTGGTACAGCGCGCTGGTCTGGTCGTAGATCTCGGGGGCGCGCCCGATGTCCGCCCAGATCGTGCCCCAGCGGGAGTGGTTGTGGATCGCCACGCCGACGTCGTGGCGGGCCTTGTGCAGCTCGACGTGCAGGGTGATCGCCGGCGTGATCGTCCACGGCCCGTCGAGCTCCTTGCCGTCGGCGTCCATCCGCATCACGTCGCTCGCCCGGAGCTCGTCCCATGTCAGACCGAACGGGTTGACCAGGAACGTGCCGTCGGGCTGCTTGTAGGTGATGTGCCCGGCGAGGTGGTCGTCGTAGCCCTCCGAGAACAGGCAGCGCGCCAGCAGGGCGAGCTCCTGGGCCGGCGTCAGCTCGGGCAGCGCCGGGGCGATCGCCTTGGTGACCTTCATGGCCTTCATCGGCGTGGGCTTGCCGGTCTCGACTGTGGTCATGTCGCTCACCTCACCTCCGGTCGAGGATGTTCTGGAGCCGCGGGCCGTAGAAGCGCAGTGCGTTCTCGCCGAGGATCTTGCGCTCGAGGTCCCCGGCCAGCCCCCGCTCCCGGACGTGCTTCACCGCCCCCGGGTACACGGCGTCGTGGTGCGGGTAGTCGGACGCGAACATCACGTTGTCGTCCCAGCCCAGCCCGAGGGCCGCCTCCAGGCCGGGCTCCTCGACTTCGAACGTGAGCCACGACCGCCTGTTGATCGTCCCCTTGGGGTCGCCGCCGTGGAAGTCCTCGGGTGCGAGCTCGAAGTGCTCCTCGATGCGGTCGACCCACGTCGGCGCCCAGCCGCAGCCGGCCTCCAGGAAGCCGATCCGCAGGGCGGGGAACCGCTGGAAGACGCCGGACAGGGTCGTGACCAGCATGCCCGTCATCTGCTCGAAGACGTGGCTGATCACGTGGCAGCCGGCGTAACTCGGCATGCGGTCGACGCCGACCGTGTCGATGCCCGACAGGTAGGCCTCGTGGAGCCCGACGGGGACGTCGAGCCGCTGCGCGGTCGCCCAGAGCCGGTCGAAGTCGGGATGGTCGACGGTGCGGCCCCCGACCTTGTTGGGCCGGATGACGCCGCCCACGAAGCCGTGCCCCTCGACGGCCCGTTCCAGCTCGGCGGCGGCCAGGCCGGGGTCCTGCTGCGGCAGCAGCGCCACGCCGACAAGGCGCACGGGATCGGTGGAGCAGTAGCCGGCGAGCCAGTCGTTGTAGGCCGCGCACAGCGCAGCGGCGATGTCGGGGTTCTCGAGGAGGCCGAACATCATCCCGACGCTGGGGTAGAGCACGGCGGCGTCGATGCCCTCGTCCTCGAGCACCTGCAGCCGAACCTTGGGATCGCGGCCGCCCTCGCGACGCTCGCCCCCGGCCGAGACGTGGTTCTGCAGGCCGCCCGGGTACGGGTACTTCGACCGCCAGAGCCGCCCCTCGATCTGGTAGGTGACGTGGCCGCCGGTGACAGACACGAACCGCATGGCGTGGGGCTGCATGGCCGCCGGGATCGCGCCCACGAGCTCGGCCAGGTTCTCCTCGACGTGCCCGTCGGCATCGATGACCAGCGACATCATGGCCCCCTCGAAGCGTGGATCGACCGAGCCATCATACCGCCCGGACGCCTTCATATAAAAGATATGTACGCTGGGCCGTAGGCGCCGTTCCGGCCCGGATCGTGCGCGCGGCGCCGCCCTAGGGTGGCCACCGTGAACGACGACGAGCGCTGGCTGGCCCTGGCGGTCGAGCAGGCGCGGATCGGCCGGGCCGAGGGCGGCATCCCGATCGGGGCCGTGCTCGTGGCCGACGGCCGGGTGCTGGGCGCCGGGCGCAACCGGCGGGTCCAGCTCGGCAGTGCCATCCGCCACGGGGAGACCGACGCCGTCGAGGACGCCGGGCGGCTGCCGGCGGCCACCTACCGGCGGTCGACCATGTTCACGACGCTGTCGCCGTGCTTCATGTGCGCGGGCACGATCCTGCTCTACGGCATCCCGCGGGTGGTGATCGGCGAGAACGCCACCTTCCTCGGCGCCGAGGGCCTCCTGCGCCAGCAGGGCGTCGAGCTGGTCGTGGTCGATTCGGCCGAGTGCCGCCAGCTCATGCGCGACTTCATCGCCGCCGAGCCGGGGCTCTGGCACGAGGACATCGGCGAGGTCCAGCCGGGCTAGGCGTCAGCGGGGCGTCGGCGCGGCCCAGGCCCCAGGCCCTAGGGCGGCCCGAGGCAATGGGTTCCGAGCCGGGCGGCCCGAGGCAATGGGTTCCGGGGCCGGAACCCATGACCTCGACCTCGCCGCGGCGGAACCTATGACCTCGGCTCGCCCTGGCCGGCCGCCGTCCAGGCCCGGTCGAGCCGGGCGAGGCGCACCAGACCCAGCCGCTCGTAGAAGCGCCCGGCGCCGGCCCGATCGTCGTCGACGGCCACGCTCAGGAGCATCCGATCGCAGCCGCCCAGCCGCAGGTAAGGCGCCGCGGAGCGGACCAGCCACGAACCGACGCCCCGCGACCGGTAGCGCTCGTCGACCCACAGGTTCCAGGGCTCCGCCCAGCCGGCCAGGGCCGGGAGCAGGCCGCCGGCGGTGGCGTCGGAGCCCACGTCGAACAGGCCGACGCTCTCGCCGGCAAGCTCCGCGGCGAACCGGGGAACGAAGTCGCCCATCTGGCGGGCGAGCACCAGTCCCTCGATCGGCGGCGCCGGCGGCGGCTCGAGGCGGTCGATGCCGCCGGCGTAGAGGACCTCCTCGCGCGCCGGCTCCGGGGCGTAGCCCGCCGCCCGCAGGGTCGCCGCGATGTGGGGCCAGGAGTCGGGTACGCCCGACACCGTCGGCACGAACATGCTCCCCGTACAGAGCCATCGCGCCTCCGCACCCCAGTCGGCGAGCAGGCGCAGGCCGGCCGCCAGAACGGTCCCGGCTGCGTCGCTCGCCGACGGCCGGGCGAGGAGCCATGCGACCTCGCCGACGTCGCGAAAGCCGGGACCCACGTCGGCCGTCGCCCCGTACCGCAGCAGGTGGGCGGCGGCGACGACGGCGTCGCGCTCGACCGCCACCAGGGTGCGGCGGCGCAGGACCCAGGGGTCGACGATCGCCTCGCCGGGGTCACGGATCAGGCGTTCGGCAAGGTAGGACGCCGGCAGCGCGAACCCGGGGACGACGGCATCGAGGTGGGCGTTGAGGAGCGCGGTGAGCTGATCGAGGTGGTCGGGCGCGAGCGGCACGACCTCGGTTGTCGACGACATGCGTGATGGACCTCCAAAGTGGACGAGCGGTTCCTGTTGGGAAACGCGTCGCCACGGAGGTCC
>DATFVX010000251.1:0-3633 GCA_035259985.1 Acidimicrobiales bacterium
CGGGCCGCCGCGCCCGCCACGTCCACCCCCGCGTCCTCGAGGGCGAGCCGGGCGGACCGCGACAGGCGGTACCCCCCTTCCGCCGGCGCCAGCCAGCGTTGCCGGAGCATGGCGTCGAGCACGGCGACGCCCAACGTCCCCGCCAGGTGGTCGTAGCAGGTGCGGGCGTAGCGGATCGCCTCCGCTTCCGTCGAGGTTCGCAGCGACCGGACGGGTGCGGGCGGGCAGATCCGCGCGAAGGCCTCGAGTGCGCCGGCCACCGTGGCGTTGCTGATGCGGAAGAACCGGTGACGGCCCTGGGGGGTGACGGCCACCAGTCCGCCGTCGGTCAGCCGAGCAAGGTGCTCGCTGGCGGTGGACACGCGCACGCCCGCAACGCGGGCCAGTTCACTGGCCGGCAGGGCGCGACCGTCCATGAGGGCGTCGATCATGGCCGAGCGGGCGGGATGGCCCAGCAGCCCGGCGACGGCCGCAAAGTCGGTAGCCACGGCTTGGACCGTACCGCGGTGAGATTTCGGTCGGGACCGAAGCGTCCCGTTCCTACGATGACGCCATGGAACTCACCGGGCATGCCTCGGACCCCCCGGCGCCGGCCGGCCGGCCCGGCGACGAACCCGACGGCCGCAATCCCGCGGCGCTGGTCGTCGCCGCCGTCGACGCGACCCTCGGGCTCGCTCGGACGTGGCTCGGCTGGGACGGCCGGCCGCGGGTCGACCGGGAAGGCCGGCGCATCTACACGCCCCACAAGGCAATTCGGCGCACCGCCGACCACATCGTCGACCACCTGGCGGAGGTCGAGGCGTTACTGGCCGGCGAGCCGACCGCAGAGGATCGGTGGTTCGCCAGCACGGTCACGGTCGCCGCAGATTGGGCTCCCTTCACCGAGGCCGACCTGGTCGAAGCGGAGCAGCGCCTGCGCCGCCTCGCACGCACCTTCGAGCTTCGTTACGCCGCCATGGACCCCGCGGAGTGGGATCGCCCGCGAGACCCGAATTGGACTCTGCGACACATCGCCGAGCACGTCGGGACGGCCTGGTACGCCGAGCAGGTCGGCAACCTCGACGCGTGAGCCGGTAGCGGGCGACGGATGGCTCCCGGCCGGGGACCCGGGGGCCACCCCCGTTGCTCACCAGCCGGGTGACGGGGGCTCCGGTCGCTCCGGGTTCACCGGGGGCCTTTGCCGTGCGAGGGCATCCTCCGTGGCGACCCGAGCGACCGCGTACTGCTGAGCCGACGCCTGCCGCGCCGCGTACTCGCGGGCCGCCGCCTGCTGGGCCGCCCGCTCGTCGGCATGCTGCTGGTCGACGACGCGCTGGGCGGCCATGTCGGCCTGTGCCCTGGCGCGGCCGGCCTCCCAGTCCTGGCGGCGCAGTCGGCCGGTCAGCCACCGATGCAGGCCGTCCACGAGCAGGGCGATGACGAAGTACACGATCGCGGCGACGAGGTAGGAGAAGTCGAGCACCGACGAGCCGTCGAGCTCCTGCGTCGGGAAGATGCCGCGGAACGGGCGCATGGCACGGTCGGTGCTGCGATACACCCACTCCACGAACGACGCATCGGGATTGGCGCCGGCGAGCTGGAGGAAGAAGGCGGTGGTGAGCAGCACCCCGGTGACGAGGGCGAAGGCGTAGACCAGCCACACCACGACCCGCGCTGCCCTCAACAGGGCCCGCTGTGGTGAGTGCTCGTACTCCTCCGCCCGACGCTCGTAGTTCTGCACCATGGGGTCGTTGGCGGCGGTCATCGGCGCAAGTCAACCACAGCCCCGGCGAGCGGAAGGGTGACCCGATGCGGTCCCCTGCGCATCAGCGATCCAGGACCCGCGCGCCAAGGTCGGGGAAGACCTTTGCCACCTTGGCCAGCAGGTAGTCGCCGTAGGTGCCGCTGAGCGCGTGGACGCTGGCCCCGTCCCACCGCGGCGCCGTCGGCGCCGGTGCCGGCGGAGGGCCCAGCGGCAACGGACTGACCTCGGCATCCCACGAGGGGTCGAAGAAGAACGCGAACGACACGCGTCCCACGCGACCCGCGTTGTGCACGCGGTGGGGGGTCGATCGATAGAGCCCGCCGGTCATGCGCTCGAGCATGTCGCCCAGGTTGCAGACGAACGATCCGGGCACCGGCGGCGCGTCGATCCAGCCGGTCGGCGTCCGCACCTCGAGGCCGCCCGTGTCGTCCTGGCGGAGGATCGTCAGCAACCCGTAGTCGGTGTGCTCGGCCACGCCCCATACCCGCTCGGGGGCCGACCCGTCGCCGCCGCAGGCGTCCGGGGCCGCCGGGTAGTGGAAGATGCGGAACAAGACCGTGGGATCCGCGGTCAGGTGGGCCGCGAACCAGTCGTCCGGGAGCCCCAGGCCGCGGGCGATCGCCGACGCGAGCAGTTGGCCCAGCTCCGTCATCGCCGCCATGTAGCCGAGGACGGCGTCGCGCAGCCCGAGCGGGCGGGTGGGGAACAGGTTCGGCCCGTGCAGCGGAACGCCGGCGGCCACGCGGGGGTGATCGCGCCCCAACTCGGCGCCGAAGTAGATGCCCTCCTTGCGGTCGGGTCGCCCCGACGTCAGCTCGCCGCCGACCGGGAACCAGCCGCGCCACGCGCGACCACCCCCGGCCATGGCGATGCGGGCCTTCTCGTCCTCGGGCAGCCCGAAGAACTCCCGGGACAACGCCTCGAGCCGGCCCAGCAGGCCGTCGTCGACGGCGTGGCCGACAACGTAGAAGAAGCCGACGTCGCGACAGGCCGCATCCAGTTGGCGAGCAACCTCGTCACGCGCCGCGCCGGCGGTCCGCAGTGCGGAAACGTCTACGACGGGAAGTCCGGCCACGGGCACTTTCTATCCAGTCCGGGGTCAGCCTGCGTTCAGGTCGGCCGTGCCACGATCCCGGCATCCCATCGTGTCGGCGACCGGCAGCTCGGTCGGACCGAAAGGCAGCGACCATGTCAGCGGGCAAGCGAGTCATCCTTCCAATCCAGGTGGCGGCAGCGGCCGCCGCCATGTCGCTGTTGGCGCTCGCGGCATGCGGCGACGACGACTCCACGAACACGGCCGCCGGAGGCGGGTCGACCACGACGGCGGGCGCGCCGGTGATCGACCCCGGCGACGGCGGCAACTACAACCCCGAGATCGACCCCAACAACTTCGTCGACGTGATCGACAATCCCTACCTGCCGTTCCCGGTCGGCGCGTCGTGGTCCTACGAGGGGACGGAGGACGGCGAGACGGAGAACGTCGACGTCACGGTCACCCCGGAGCGCAAGGAGATCATGGGCATCTCCGCCACCGTCGTGCGCGACACCGTGACCGACGCCGACGGTCAGGTCGTCGAGGACACCTACGACTGGTACGCGCAGGACCGCGACGGGAACGTCTGGTACCTGGGCGAGGACAGCACCGAGTTCGAGAACGGCAAGCCCGCGGGCACGTCGGGCTCCTGGGAGGCCGGGGTCGACGGCGCCCTGCCGGGGATCGTGATGCAGGCGCAGCCCGAGGCCGGTCAGGCGTACCGGCAGGAGTACTACGTGGGGGAGGCCGAGGACCTGGCCGAGGTGAAGGAGCTCAATGCGACCGAGAGCGTGCCCTTCGGTGACTTCGACCGGCTCCTCGTCATCAAGGAGTGGAACCCCCTGGAGCCCGACGT
>DATFVX010000252.1:0-2971 GCA_035259985.1 Acidimicrobiales bacterium
GCTCCACCGCCTCGGCGTGGACCGCGCACTGGCGCGCGCCGGGGCCAGGCCCGGCGACCCGGTGCGCATCGGGTCGCTCGTCTTCGACTACGAGGACGACGAGGAGCCCCGATGACGAGCGCGAGCCGGCCACGCCGAGGCGGCGCCCGATGATCGTCGTGGCCAAGGTGGGCTCGTCGTCGATCACCACCCAGCTCGGCGAGATCGACGAGGCGGCCATCGCCAAGTTCTGCTCCGAGGTGGCGGCGCTGCGGCGCATCGGTCACCGGGTGATCATGGTGACCAGCGGCGCCATCGCCGCCGGGCTGCCCGCGCTGGGGCTCGAGTCCGCCCGACCCCGCGACGCGGTGTCGCTGCAGGCGGTGTCCGCCGTGGGGCAGAGCCGGCTCATGCGCGTGTACGACGCCGCCCTGGCCCGGGACGGCCTCATCGGCGGGCAGGTTCTACTGGCACCGCTCGACTTCACGGTCCGCCAGCAGTACCTGCACGCCCGGTCGACGCTCACGCGCCTCCTGGAGCTGGGCGTGGTGCCGGTGGTCAACGAGAACGACGCCATCGCCGACGACGAGATCCGCTTCGGCGACAACGACCGGCTGGCGGCGCTCGTGGCCCATCTCGTGGCCGCCGACCTGCTGGTGCTGCTCACAGACCAGCCCGGCCTGCTGACCGGCGACCCGAGGCTCGACGACCGCGCGTCGTTGATCGAGGAGATCGTCGAGGTCGACCACACCCTCGAGGCCATGGCCGGCGGCACCGGGAGCGAACGCGGCAGCGGTGGCATGGCGTCCAAGCTGGCCGCCGCCAAGATCGCCGCCTGGTCGGGCGTGCGGGCCGTCATCGCACACGCCGACCGGTCCAACGTGCTGGTGGAGGCGGTGTCGGGGGCGGCCGGCGTGGGCACGGTGGTCGTTCCCCGGCGCCGCCGGCTGCCGGCCCGCAAGCTGTGGATCGCGTTCGCGGTCGGATCGTCCGGCACCGTCGTCGTCGACGATGGCGCCCGGCGGGCGCTCCTGGAGCGGGGCGTCTCGCTGCTGCCCGCCGGGGTGACGGGCGTGAAGGGCAGCTTCGAGGCCAACGAGCCGGTGGAGATCGCCGGCCCCGACGGCCGCATATTCGCCAAGGGGCTGTGCCGGCTCGACGCCGCCGGGCTGCGCGAGGTCGCCGGTCGCCACACGTCGGAGCTCCCGGAGGGCGTGACCCACGAGGTCGTGCACCGCGACGACCTGGTGGTCTTGCCCTGATCCGTCCACGCCGCACCTCCGTGCGACCCCGCGGCGGTGCCGTGCCGCCGTGACCGCCACCGAGCCGCGGTCCGGCCCCGTCCGGGGTGGCGTCGCGGACCCCCGGCTCCGCGCCGGCCTGGTGTTCGCCGCGTCGGCGGTTGTGCTGGCCGCGGTGCGTGCCTGGCAGATCGCGGGCCGGGACCACCTCTGGTGGCCAGACTCGGCCGACTTCCTCGCCAGCGCACGCACGGGGCTCTTCAGCCTCCAGCGCTGGGCGGGACCGCGCCCGGCGGCGGCCCCGCTGCTCCTGTCGCTGGCGCGGTTCGAACCACGCACGTACGTGGTGTGGCAGGCCGCTGTCGCGGTGGTCTGCTGGGCTGCCCTGGCGACGTCGGTGTGGACGGTGATGGGGGCCGGACGCGCCCGCTGGCTGGGGGCGCTGGCGGTCGTGGCCTTCTCCTGCACGGTCCCCGTGACGATGTGGGAGCGCTCGGTCCTGTCGGAGTCGCTCGCGGCCTCGACCCTGGCGCTGACGGTTGCGGCCGCGCTCCAGCTGGCCCGAGGCGTCACTGGCCGGCGGGTTGCCGCCGTCCTGGCCTCGTCGGCCCTGTGGCTCCTGACCCGTGACAGCCACGCGTCGGTGGTGCTGGTCGCAGCCGTGGCGCTCGGGGCGGGCCTCGGCGTCGCCTGGTGGCGCGACCGGCGCCGTCGCCGGCGGGGCGCCGACGACGCCGTGGCGGGGGGTCGTGGTGCACGTGCGCTGGTCGTGCTGGCGTGCTGGCTGTTCGCCCTCGGAGCGCTGGGGTGGGTGGCGGCGTCGCACGGGAACCGGTACGCGTACCCCCTACGCAACGTGTTCGAGGCCCGGGTGCTTCCGTATCCCGACCGGGTTTCCTGGTTCGCCGAGCACGGCATGCCCCAGGCCGAGCGGTTCGTCGGCCCGGACGCCCCGGCTCCGGTCGTGGGCCCCGGCAGCCTGGCACCGGTGGTCTCCGTCGTCGTAACCGATCGCGGGATGCGGGACTGGTTGGACTGGGTCGAGCGCGACGGTCGGCAGGCGTTCGCGGCGTGGGTCGCGACCCATCCGGCGTACCTGGTCACCGAGCCGCTGCGGAGCCCCGAGCGCACGTTCAACAACGCGTTCGGCGACCGCAGCTTCTACGCGCCCCTCGACCAGCGCGAGCTGCCGGTCCTGACCGACGTGTTGGTGCCCGGTCGCCGGGTGGCGCTTGCCGCCGTGGCGGGCGTGGCGCTCTGGGCGACGCTACGGCGTCGCTGGGGATCCCCGCTGCTGATCGTCGGCGCCGCCACCGTGGCGCTGGCGGTGCCGCATGCCCTCGTCTCGTGGCACAGCGACGGCATGGAGACGGCACGCCACCTGATGGTGCCCTCGCTGCAGCTGTACCTCGGGGCTCTGCTCATGGTGCTCGGCGCCGTCGACGGGCTCGGCGCGGAGCTAGCGTCCCGCGCATGAGCGAGCGTTCCGACGAGACCCCGCTGTCGATCCGCCATCCCGCCGAGATCGCGGCCGGCGGCGTCGTGGTGGTGCAGGAGGCGTTCGGCGTGACTGACCACATCGAGGACGTGTGCCAGCGCCTCGCCGACGCCGAATGGCTTGCCGTCGCGCCCCACCTGTTCCACCGCACGGGCGATCCGGTGCTGGACCACACGGATTACGACAGCGTCCGGCCGCACATGGCGGCCCTGACCGCGGAGGGCATCGCCACCGACGTGGACGCCGCACTCGA
>DATFVX010000253.1:0-11914 GCA_035259985.1 Acidimicrobiales bacterium
GTCGCTGGCGAGGACGCAGGAGGAAGGCGCAGCCGTAGCTGCGGCGACGACGAGGACGATGTCCAGCGGCGAATCTGGTCGGCGAGACGCCACGATGACTTCCGCGAGGGTCCACTAGGCGGGGTAGCAGCGGAACTCGACCAGCAGCCCGTCGGGGTCGCGGACGTAGAGCGACTGGCCCAGCCCGCGGGCGCCGAACCGTTCGCCCCGGTCCACTACCTCGAGCTCGGGGTCGCGGGCCAGGCCGTCGAGGTCGCTCGCGGAGACGACGAAGCAGATGTGGTCGAGGTGGCCGCGTCCGGCACCGGGATCCCCGGGGACCAGGTCGATGATGGTGGCGTCGTCGATCCGCAGCGACGGGAACGGCGCCTCGTCGCTGCGCCACTCCTCGATCCGCACCCCGGCGAGCCCGGCATGGCGCCCGTACCACGCCAGCGACCGTTCGATGTCGGACACGACGAGCACGAAGTGGTCGAGGGCGGTGGCCATGGCATCCTCCGGCGCGGGCGTCGGTGCCAGCCTGTCACGCCCGGGCGATGACCTCACCGTGCAGCACCACGAAGACGCCGTCCGGCTCGGCCGCCCACCGCTGCCATGCGGCGGCGATCTCGGCCAGCTCCGCGGCGGCGGCGATGCCGTACTCGACGGCCTGCTCGGCGAAGGCCGACGCCGTGCACCGCTCGGCCCAGAGCCCGCCCCACCACGCGCGATCGGCGCCGCTGGCGTAGGTCCACGTCGACGTCGTGTACGCGGCGTCGGCGAGCCCGGCCCGATGCGCCCAGCCGAGCAGGCGGCGGCCGGCGTCGGGGTGGGCACGATTGCGCCGCGTCACCGCCAGGTACACCGACCGCCACCGATCGAGGCCGTCGTTGGCGGGCGCCCACACCATCGCCGGATAGTCGCTGTCGCGGACGGCCACGATGCCCCCCGGCCGTGTGAGCCGGCGCATGGCCCGCAACGCGTCCACCGGGTCACGCAGGTGCTGGGGACCTGGTGGGCGTGCACCACGTCGAACGTGCCGCCGCGCAGGTCGCGGAAGTCGCCCGCCACCAGTCCCAGCGCGTCGAGCCCCTCGGCACGGGCGGCGCGACCCGCCTGCCGGATCACGTCCGTCGACAAGTCCGCGCCCACGACCCGGCCCGGCGCGACCCGCCGGGCGAGGTCGCGGGTGATCGTGCCCGGCCCGCAACCGACGTCGAGCAGCGACATCCCGGGCCGCAGGTGCGGGAGCAGGTAGGCCGCCGAGTTGTGGGCGGTGCGCCAGCGGTGCGAGCGCAACACGGAGTCGTGGTGGCCGTGGGTGTAGACGTCCGGCGTCGCCACCGCGGGAATCCTGTCACCCACGCGTGGTGTTAACGCACCCTTGACGCCGGAGGGGTCGATCTTGACGCGTCCTTAGCGCGTACTTGCCCGAGGCACGGCCAGCGTGTGGGCCGTGTCAGTGGACGCTCCCACCGGTTCGCGCGCCCCGGCGGTCCCACGGCCGACGGTGCCCCTGCCGCCGGACTCGCTGTCGTATCGCCTGAAGCGCAAGCTGCTGGGCAAGCCGCTGCACAGCGAGGAGCTGGAGCACCAACGCCTGGGCAAGCCGACGGCCCTGGCCGTGTTCGCATCCGACAACCTGTCGTCTTCGGCCTACGCCACCGAGGAGATCCTGCACGTCCTCATCCCCGTCGCCGGTGCGGTGGCGTTCTCGCTCGTCGTGCCCGTCACCCTGGCGATGTGCGTGGTCCTGGGGTTCCTGATCCTGTCGTACCGGGAGACCATCAAGGAGTACCCCTCCGCCGGCGGTGCCTACCTGGTCACCAAGGACAACTTCGGCTCCACGGTGGCCCAGGTGGCGGGCGCATCCCTGCTCGTCGACTACATCCTCACCGTGGCGGTGTCGGCATCGGCCGGTACCGCCGCGCTGACGTCGGCGGTCGACGCGCTGGCCCCCTACCGCGTCCCGATCTCGCTGTTCTTCATCGCCCTCATCGCGTGGGGCAACCTGCGCGGCGTCAGGGAGTCGGGCCGGATCTTCGCCATCCCCACCTACTTCTTCATGATCACGATGGCGTTCCTGCTCGGCATCGGAGCCTGGAAGTACCTGTCCGGTGACCTGCCCGACTACTCGGGGATCGTGAAGGACGGCCAGCTCACCCTCGAGGGCGTCGGCGTGAGCGGCGTCGGGTTCCTGCTGGGCGTGAGGCTCTACGACGTCCTGCACGCCTTCGCCTCCGGTGGTGCCGCAGTGACCGGCGTCGAGGCCATCTCCAACGGCGTGCCCGCCTTCCGCAAGCCCGAGTGGCGCAATGCCCGCAGGACGCTCGTGCTCATGGGGACCGGCCTCGGGGTCATGTTCCTCGGGCTGTCGGCGCTGGCGGCCAAGATGCAGGTCCGCCCGTTCGAGACGGGCACGCCCACGGTCATCTCGCAGATCGGCAAGGGCGTGTTCGGCGGCGGTGCCGGGGGCGACCTGCTGTACTACGCGCTCCAGGCCGGCACGATGCTGATCCTGATCATGGCGGCGAACACCGGCTTCGCCGACTTCCCGAGGCTGGCGAGCTTCCAGGCGGGCGACAGCTTCCTGCCCCGCCAGCTCACCAAGCGCGGCCACAGGCTCGTCTACTCCAACGGCATCCTCGCCCTGGCGGGCGCCGCCATGGTGCTGGTGATCATCACCGGCGCCGAGGTCACCAGGCTCATCCCGCTCTACGCCATCGGCGTGTTCACGGGTTTCACGCTGTCGCAGTCCGGCATGACCAAGCACCACTGGCGCAAACGCGAGCCCGGCTGGCGCAAGGGCATCGTCATCAACGGGTTCGGGGCGTTCCTGTCGGCGGTGGTGACCGTCGTCGTCGCCGTGACCAAGTTCCAGGACGGTGCCTGGGCGATCCTCATCATCCTCCCGCTGCTGGTGGTCGTCTTCCTGCGGCTCAACCGCCAGTACGTGCGGGAGGCCGCCCACCTCGAGGCCGACGTGCCCGCGGCGGCCAAGGCGCCGATCCTCCGACGCCACGTGGTCATGGTGTTCGTGGACCGCCTCGACCTGGCGGCCGCCCGCGCGATCCAGTACGCGCGCACGCTCACGCCCGACGAGCTGCGGGCCGTCCACTTCGTGCTCGACGACGAGGCCGCCCGCCACCTGGCCGACGAGTGGGCGCGGCTCGGGCTCCACCGGGTGCAGCTGGAGCTGGTGGAGTGCCCCGACCGGCGGCTCACCCGGTGCGCCGTGGAGACCGTCGCCCGCGAGGTCGCCGACGGCGAGACCGAGGTCAGCGTGCTCCTGCCCGACCGCAAGTTCAACGGCCTGTGGCACCGCATCCTGCACGACCGGACGGCGGACGGCATCGCCGAGCAGGTCTCGCGGCTGCCGCACGCCAACGTCACCACCGTGCCCTTCCACTTCGACGTCGCCGACGATGCCAGCGTGCCGCTGTCGGCCATCGTGGGGACCGGAGGCAACGGGCCTCCCACGGTCCCGGACCGCGGCGACCCCGGGGACGCGCCGCTGCCGGTCTTGCCGCTCGGGGGGGTTGGGGGTGATGGGCCCGCGCCGTACCACGTCCCCGGCGCCACACCCATCGCCGAGGTGCGCTACCGCGACCGCGTCCGGATCGCCGGTCGCGTCCGGTCGCTGCGCGTCGCCCCCCAGCACGATGCGCCGCTGCTCGAGCTGATCCTCGACGACGGCAGCGCCGCCATCTCGGTCGTCTTCCTCGGCCGGCGCGGCCTCGCCGGGGTCGGCGTGGGGTCGCACATGGTCGTCGAGGGCACGGTCGGTTTGCACCACAACCGGCTGGCGCTGCTCAACCCCGGCTACGAGCTCCGGCTGTAGCCGCCGGCCGTTCGGCGCGGCGGCCCGGCGCGGCCGCCGTCACGTGGCGAGCGACGCGTCCAGCTGGATGTCGACGCCCGCGAGCGCCTTCGACACCGGGCAGTTGGCCTTGGCGGACTCGGCCGCCTCCTGGAAGGCGGCGGGCTCGATCCCCGGCACGTCGGCGTTGGTGGCGAGGTCGATGCGGCTGATCCGGAACCCGCCGTCGCTCGGCACCAGGTGGACCCTGGCGTTGGTCTCCACGGAGTTGGGCGGGAACCCCGCCCGCTCCAGCCCCGCCGCCAGCGCCATCGAGAAGCATCCGGCGTGGGCGGCCCCGATCAGCTCCTCGGGGTTGGTGCCGGTACCCTCCTCGAACCGCGACGAGAACGAGTACTGGCCCTCGAAGGCCCCGCTCCCCAGGCGCATGCTGCCGTTGCCGTCGCGGAGGCCGCCCTGCCAGCGGGCGGTAGCGGTGCGTGCGGGCATGTCGTGCCTCCCAAGGTCGTCGATGAGCCCGCCCCGGCAGCACGTTAGGTCCTACGCTCGGCCGGTGGCCGATGCCGACATCGACACGGGCCCCGGATCCGACCAGCCGGACAGGGGCAGCGAGCCCCTCATCAGCGCCGAAGGGCTGGCCGGCATCACCAGGGCGCTGGGCTGGCTGCTGGCGATCGCCGCGGCGGGGCTGGCGGCCACCGGCGTGCCGCTGATCTTCCTCTACCGGCCCGACGGCGTCGACTGGCTGCGGGCCGCGCACAGCGTCGCGTCGACCCTGTTCCTCGGCGCTGCCGCGGGCACGGTCGCGGTGCTGGGGGTCGGCGCCGTCCGGCGCCTGCGCATCCCGCCCGGGTGGTTGGTGGCCCTCGGGCTGTTGGCCATCGCCATGCTGGGCCTGGTTTCGGGCCAGCTCATCGCCTGGGATCGCCTGGCGATGGACGAGGTCGTGGACGCATCGGGCGTTCGTGGTGTATTCGACGCGCTGTCGGGTGACGTCCGCGCCGTGGTGGTCGACGGCTCCGAGCTGTCCCGGGGCGCGTACGCGGCCTGGGCCGGTGTGCACGTGCTGGCCGTGCCGGTGCTGGTTCTCGGCGTCGGCTGGTTCGTCCGCCGCCGGGCCCGCTCGCACTGAGCGGGCGCGCATTCCGGGAACCGCAGCGGCCGTCGTCGACGTCCAATCCCCGTAATCCGTGACGAGGGGAATCGGACCGGGAGGCGACGATGCGGAGACGGATGCTGGTTGTGGGGGCGCTCGCCGCCGTGCCGGTGGCGGTGCTGGGTGCAGCGCCGGCCGGCGCGTGCGGCGGGCTGGTGGGGGAGAACGGCACGATCGAGCTGGTGCGCACCACGACGCTCGCCGCCTACAGCGGCGGCGTCGAGCGCTACGTGACGGCTTTCGAGTTCACGGGCGAGGGCAAGGAGGTCGGCTCGATCGTGCCCCTGCCCGACGTGCCCACCAAGGTGGAGCGCGGCGGCGATTGGACCCTGCAGCGCCTGGCCGAGGAGGTCGCGCCGCCCGAGCGGTTCGCGGCGGCCGATGGGTCGACAGCGGCAGAGGCGAGCGGCGCAGAGGTCATCCTCGAGACCCAGATCGACGCGCTCGACATCACCGTGCTCAAAGGCGGCGGCGACGAGGTCGGGGAGTGGGCGGTCGACAACGGGTTCCTCCTCACCCCCGACGCCCCGGAGGTCCTCGACTACTACGCCGAGCGGAGCCCCGTGTTCATGGCCGCCCGCTTCGACGCCAAACGGGCGCAGCAGCTCGGTCAGGGCGCCGGCGACAGCACGCCGATCATGGCCACCATCCCGACCGACGACCCCTGGGTGCCCGTGCGGATCCTCGGCCTCGGCCTGGACGGCGGCCAGGACGTCGAGGCGGACGTGTTCCTCCTCACCGACGACGAGCCCGAGCTGCTCGCCGGTGGCTCCGGGCTCACGCTCGACCGGAGCGAGCGGGCGTCCGACCTGCTGCTCTCGGACCTGCGCTCCGACGTCGGCATGGAGTGGGTGCCCGAGGACATGTGGCTGTCCTACCTGAAGCTCGCAGCCCCGGCCGCCGAGCTCGACTACGACCTGGCCGTCTCCGCCACCCCGGGGGTGACGCCGTCGCTGGTCGACGCCGGCGTGCCCGAGCCCCAGGCGATCCCGGTCGGGCCGCAGGACCCGGGCCGGGCCTGGTGGCCCCTGGCGGCCGGAGGCGCGGCCGTCGCCGCCGTCCTCGCCGCCGGCTGGAGCTGGTGGCGCCGCGGCGGGCTGGCGGGCGTGGCCCCGGACGGCCCCGGTGGCGGAGGACAGGCCCCGGCGGGCGGCGGCCCGCACTGGACATGACCCCCGCGAGCGCCGCGGTCGGCATGCGGCAGAGCGCCGATGCGCCGGGGGCGTCCCGCAGGTCCGTCCCGGCCACACCCGAGGGGCTGCGGCGCGGCGGACGGCCGTCGCGGCGGTGGCCCTGGCTGGTAGCGAGCGCGGCCGTCGCCGTCGGCGTCGCGGGCGCGGGGTTCGCGGCCGGGGCGGACGGGAGGGAGGACACGCAGCCGCCGGCGCTCGGTCCCGGTGACGTGACCGTGGAGCTCCACGTCGAGCACTCGTTGTTCGAGCCGACCGAGATCCGCGTGGTGGAGGGGACGCGCCTCAGGTTCCTCGTCGACAACGACGACCCCATCAACCACGAGCTGATCGTCGGCGGTCCCGAGGTCCATGCCCGCCACGCCCGGGGCACCGAGGCCCGTCACCCGTCGGTGCCGGGGGAGGTGTCGGTGGGCCCCAACCGGGTGGGGGTGACGACGCTGCGGTTCGACGAGCCCGGCACGTTCGAGTTCGCCTGCCACCTGCCCGGGCACTACGAGTACGGCATGCACGGCGTCGTGGAGGTGGCCCCGGCGCCCGCCTGAGCGCCGCCGGCCCCACGCCGCGATGACGTCGGCGGCGCCAACTACGTTGGCGCCGTGGCCGTGCGATCCAGGGGCAGGGTGCTGTGGGAGCCCCCCGGCGACGTGCGGGAGCGCACCCGGATCGGCCGCTACCTGGCGTGGCTCGAGGGCTATCGGGGCCTGTCGTTCCCCGACTACGACAGCCTGTGGCGCTGGTCCGTCGACGACGTCGACGGCTTCTGGCGCACGATCTGGCAGCACTTCCAGCTGCAGTCGGCGACACCGGTCGATCGCGCGCTCGCCCGCGCCGACATGCCGGGGGCGGAGTGGTTCCCGGGGGCCATGGTCAACTACGCGGCGCACGCCCTGCGCAGCGAGCCGGCGGGACCGGCCATCGTGGCGCGCTCGCAGTCACGCGATCCGGTCGAGCTGAGCATCGCCGAGCTGCGCGACCAGGTGGCCCGCTGCCGTGCCGGCCTGGTGCGCCTGGGTGTCCGCCGGGGCGACCGGGTGGCGGCCTACCTGCCCAACATCCCCGAGGCAGTGGTGGCCCTGCTGGCCACTGCCAGCCTGGGGGCGATCTGGTCGTCGTGCGCCCCCGAGTTCGGCAGCCGCAGCGTGGTCGACCGGCTCCGCCAGATCGAACCGGCCGTCCTCCTGGCCGTGGACGGCTATCGCTACGGCGCCAAGCGCGTCGACAGGGCCGCCGAGGTGGCCGAGGTCCGCGTCCAGTTGCCGTCGCTGCGCCACGTGGTCACCGTCGGGTACCTGGATCCCGCCTCGCGGCTCCCGGGCTCGCAGACGTGGGCGGAGCTGCTGGCCGAACCGGGGGAGCTGGCGTTCGATCCCGTCCCGTTCGCACACCCCCTCTACGTCCTGTACTCCTCAGGGACGACCGGGCTGCCCAAGCCGATCGTGCACGGCCACGGCGGGATCCTGGTGGAGCACCACAAGGTCCTTGCGCTCCACAACGACCTCGGCCCCGGCGACCGCTTCTTCTGGTTCTCGACCACCGGCTGGATGATGTGGAACTACCTCGTTTCCGGCCTGCTGGTGGGGGCCACGCTGGTGCTGTTCGACGGCGACCCCGGCCACCCCGACCTCGGCGCCCTGTGGCGCATGGCCGGCGAGGACGAGGTCACGTTCTTCGGCACGTCGGCGCCCTACCTGCTGGCCTGCCGCAAGGCCGGCGTCGCCCCGGCCGAGATCGCCGACCTCGCCCCCCTGCGGTCGGTCGGGTCGACCGGCGCACCCCTCCCCGCCGAGGGGTTCGAGTGGGTCTACGAGGCCGTCGCGGGAGCGGGCATGACCGACCTGCTGCTGTCGTCGGTGAGCGGCGGCACCGACATGTGCACGGCGTTCGTCGGTGGCTGCCCGCTGGTTCCGGTGCGTGCGGGCGAGATCTCCTGCCGCTACCTGGGCGCGAGCGTGGAGGCCTTTGTCGGGGGGCGGCCGGTGGTGGGGGAGCAGGGCGAGCTGGTGATCACGCAACCGATGCCGTCGATGCCGGTGGCGTTCTGGGGCGACGACGACGGCTCGCGGTACCGGGCCGCCTACTTCTCAGCCCACCCCGGCGTGTGGACTCACGGCGACTGGATCACCGTGTACGACGACGGTGCCTGCATCATCACGGGGCGATCCGATGCGACCCTCAACCGCGGCGGCGTGCGCATGGGAACCGCGGAGCTGTACTCGGTGGTCGAGGGCCTGCCCGAGGTGGCGGACAGCCTGGTGGTCCACCTCGAGGACGACGACGGCGCCGGGCCGGGCCGGCTCGTGCTGTTCGTCGCCCCCGCTGCGGGCGCCGCAGTCGACGACGAGCTGCGCGACCGCATCGCCAAGGCGCTGCGCGCCGAGCTGTCGCCGCGGCACGTGCCCGACGAGATCCACGCCGTGCCGGGTGTGCCCCGCACGCTCTCGGGCAAGAAGCTGGAGGTGCCCGTGAAGCGCATCCTGCAGGGCGCGGATCCCGAGCGGGCCGCCAGCCGGGGAAGCCTCGCCAACCCCGACGTGCTCGACGCCTACCAGGCGTTCGTCGAGCGGTAGCGACGGCCGCCCGCCGATCGGCGGGTCAGCCCAGCTCCGCCGCCGACCTGGCCCCCTGCGCCAGCAGCCACGCCACGAGCTCGGTTGGGTCCAAGCCGTCCTGCTCGCTGCGGCGGGCGGCGTCGAGGGGCGTGAGCCCGTCCCAGGTCGCGATCCAGTTGAGGTCGGCACCACGACCGAGCAGGTACTCGGCGGCCTCGCGCTGGGCGCCGTGGCAGGAGGCCCAGAACGCCTGCGTGACCTCGTCCGCGGTCGGGCCCGGCTCGGCGGCGACGTGTGCCCGGATCTGATCCATGAGCCCCAGGGCGGCGGCGTGCCAGAGCGTCGTGCGGGCGCCGCGCTCGACCAGCCGCCGCGCCGCCTTCCACTGCCCGAACGCCGTGGCGTCGGCCAGCGGCGGGCCGCCGCCGATGACGGCCCCGGGCGCCTCGATGTCCGCGCCGGCAGCCACGAGTGCGTCGAGGACCGCGACGTCGTTGCTGCTGGCGGCCCAGTGGAGGGCGGTCTCTGCGCTCTCCGGCCCCCGACACGGGGCGTTGACGTCGGCGCCGGCAGCGACGAGCAGGTTCACCGTCTGGGGCCCGTTCGGGAAGTTCCCGGGCCAGTCGGTCGCCACGTGGAGCAACGTGCGCCCGGCGTCGGGCCCCCGTTCGTCGTCGCAGTCAGTCCGGGCGATCCTTGCGGTTGCCAGGTCCGGGTGCTCGGCGAGCAGCCGCCCCAGGGTCTCGACGTCGCCCCCGTGGATCGCGTCCGTCACGGCGACGGCGAGCGGCTCGTCATCGGCGATCGTGGTCATCGTGCGCTCCCGGTCGATGTCCTCGTCGAAGCGTCGCGCGCCCGGCGCCGCGCCGCCCGTCGTTTCGGCCACGGTCGCAGGGAGGGGGACCGCCGGCCGCATCCCGCCATCCGGTCGGCGGCGCCGGCATGGCACGATGGCTGACGCGATTTCAGGTCGCCGGCTCGCCGGCTGCGAGGAAGAGGAGGGCTCATGGAGACCAAGGACACGCTCTACATCGGCGGCGAGTGGATGGCACCGGCGTCGACCGCCACCATCGACGTGATCAGCCCGACCACCGAAGAGGTCATCGCCCGGGTGCCCGAGGCATCCGAGGGCGACGTCGACCGGGCCGTGGAGGCCGCCAAGGCCGCGCTGGCAGGTCCCTTCCCGCAACTGACGCCGGCCGAGCGGGCCGAGTACGTCAGCAGGCTGTCGCGGGCGATCCAGGCCCGCGCCCCGGAATTCGCGGAGACCATCACCAGGGAGATGGGCTCGCCGTCGAGCTGGGCGCTCATGGGCCAGGTGCTGTCGTCGACGATGGTCTTCGACGGCTGGGTCGAGCTGGCGCGCACGTTCCCGTTCGAGGAGCTCCGCCCGGGCGCACTGGGCCCGGTGCTCGTGCGCAAGGAGCCCGTGGGTGTGTCCGCGGGGATCATCCCCTGGAACGTGCCGCTGTTCATCGTCGCCCTCAAGCTCGGCGCTGCGCTGGTCGCCGGGTCGCCCATGATCCTCAAGCCCTCGCCGGAGACACCGCTCGACGCCTACCTGCTGGGCGAGGTGCTCGACGAGATCGAGCTGCCCAAGGGCATGGTGTCGATCCTCCCCGCCGGCCGCGAGATCGGCGAGTACATCGTCCGGCACCCGGGCGTCGACAAGGTCGGCTTCACGGGCTCGACGGCCGCCGGCCGCAAGGTGGGCGCCGTGTGCGGCGAGATGCTCAAGCGCTGCACCCTCGAACTGGGGGGCAAGTCCGCTGCCATCGTGCTCGAGGACGCCGACCTGGCCACCACCCTGCCGCTGCTCATGCCCAACGCCCTGATGAACAACGGCGAGGCCTGCGTGGCCCAGACGCGGATCCTGGCGCCGCGTGACCGCTACGACGAGGTGGTCGACGCCGTGGCCGAAGCGGTCAAGGCCACGACGGTGGGCGATCCCGCCGATCCCTCGATCGCGGTGGGCCCGCTGGTGGCCGAGCGCCAGCGCGACCGGGTGCTGGGCTACATCGACAAGGGCCGCAGCGAGGGCGCCAAGCTCGCCGTGGGCGGCGGGCGGCCGGCGGCGCTCGATCGCGGCTGGTTCGTCGAGCCGACGCTGTTCGTGGACGTCGACAACAAGATGACGATCGCCCAGGAGGAGATCTTCGGGCCGGTCCTGGCCGTCCTGCCCTACGACGACGAGGCCGACGCCGTGCGCATCGCCAACGACAGCGATTACGGGCTTTCGGGCTCGGTCTGGACCCAGGACGTCGAGCGCGGCATCGACGTCGCCCGCCGGGTGCGCACCGGCACCTACGGGATCAACCAGTTCGGCACCCTCGACCTGCGCAATCCCTTCGGCGGGTTCAAGGCGTCGGGCGTTGGCCGCGAGCTGGGTCCGGAGGGCCTGACGGCGTACCTGGAGACCAAGTCGATCGTCCTGCCGGCGGACTACCAGCCGCCGGACTGAGGCTGCGTCGATCGGCCACCCCCAGTCCCAGCGAGCGCCGGGTTTGACCCGCTCCGGCGCGCGGCCGGACCATGGGCCCGTGCACCGGCGCGCCCTCGCCTGCGCCGCGGCCCTGACGGTGACCGCGCTCGCACTCCTGTTGCTGCCCGCCCGGGCGCAGGCGGGCGTGGCCGATGTCGGCTCCCCGCACGGGGTGGCGCAGCAGCCCCGGGACGACCCCGACGGGGACCCGTCCACCGACGATGCGCCGCTCCCGGACCAGGACATGATCCCCCGGCCCAACTCGGGTCGACCCCCCAGGGATGCCGGCGATCGGGGCGGGGCGCTCCAGGGCCTCGTGTTCGTGCTCATCGTGATCGGCGTCGGGGGGATTGCGGTCCTGGCCGTCCGGGAGTCACGGCGGGCCCGGGCCCGCCGGGCGACGGGGTCCGACGCGCCCGCTCAGCTCAAGTCGCAGTAGTCGCGCTCGCAGCCCGGGAGCCCCTCGACCACGCCGGTGCGGAGTGCGTCGGTGCGTTCGAACGCACTGCCCGTGTCGTCGACGAGGGCGTCACCGTAGGCGATGAACCCCTGGATCCCCTCGTCGAGGTCGCCGGGTGAGATGGTGACGAGGACGGAGTTGGGCTCGCCGGCCGGGACCTCGGGCGCGATCGACCGCGCGTACAGCCCGGTCAGGCAGTCGGCCTGCAGGCTCTGCTCCTTGCCCTCGGCGTCGAGGCCGAGCCGGGTCTGGGCGGCGATCGCCCACAGGCGGGC
>DATFVX010000254.1:0-8554 GCA_035259985.1 Acidimicrobiales bacterium
CCCTGGTCTGCGCGGCGACCAGCAGCTTCGGCACCCGGGCGCGCTCCACCCACCGCCGGGCGGCGGGGGCGCCGGCGCGGTCGAGCGCGGCGAGGTCGACCACCGGGGCCCGCCAGGTGCGCTTGGCGAACCGGGCGGGGCGGCGTCCCCACGAGCAACCCAGCCAATCGATCAGCCCGCTCGTGACCAGCGGCGCCGTGGCCTCGTCGCCCGGCGCGTGCTCGCGGACGACGTCGACCAGGCCGTAGTACTCGTCACGGAAGCCGGCGATCACGGTCGCGAGGTCGCCGAGCACCGCTGACGAGGGCGCCCGGACGAGCGGGATGCCGACCGCGTCGGCGAAGCGCTCGGACCAGGCGTTCGCCTCGCCGCCGCGACGTCCGGGGTCGACCTCCAGCACCGGCGCGCAGACCCGGACGGAGGCGGCGAAGACGGGCCTCTCGTCCACCCACATGTCGATCAGCCGGGCCCGGGAGTCGATCGCCGCCCGGACCGCGGCGGCGTCCCGGGCCCCGACCAGCGACTGCGGCTCCACCATGGCCACGCGACCCCCCGCACGGGCCAGGTCGCAGCCCGCCAGCAGGAACAACCATGCGGCGTCGGTGTAGGCCCGCACCGCCGCGCCGTAGCGGTCCCGCAGCCGCGCCTGCTGGACGGGCGTGCGCGCCGTGGCGCGCCCGAGCTGGCTCTGGAACGGAGGGTTGCCCACCACCACGTGGAAGCCGGCGGCGGGCCGGTCCGGCCACACGGCGGGGCCGTCCGCCAGGGCATCGGCCACCACCAGGCGCCCGGGCGGCGGCGCCTCCCCCGCCCACAACGCGAGCGCCGCCTCGGCCCCGGCCAGGCCCACGGGATCGATGTCCGCGCCCCACAGCAGGTGGCGCACGACGCGGCGGCGATCGGCGCCCCGGCGATGCAGGCGCCGGGCGGCGGCGACCAGGAACGCACCCCCGCCGCATGCCGGATCGCAGACCGTGACCGCGGGAGCGACGCCGACGCCCTCGAGCGCCCGAGCCACCAGCCGATCCGCCAACCAGCGGGGCGTCACGTGTAGCCCGTTGGCGCGTCGCTGCTCCGGCCCGGTTGCCGCCTCGAGGGCCGCCGCCAGGTCTGCGCCGCGGACGGGGCGCACGACCGTCGCCGCGTCCACCTCCGGGCGGCCCCCCGCCAGCTCCCACAACCGCAGGTCGTCCGGCAGGCGCCGGCCCGTCGTCGCAGCCAGCCTGACGGCGGCCGCGGCCACGGCACGGGCGCGGTTCCGTTCGTCGTGTCCCGGACGTGCCATCTTCCCGGCCGACGGTACCGTCGATGCCATGGCCGGCCAGGGCACGACGAGCTCGACCGTCGGGCCAGAACCCCGCATCACGGTCGAGCGGGTCGACGCGGCCGCCACGTATCCGCTGCGCCAGCGGGTGCTCCGCCCGGGCCGACCCCCCGACGCCGCCCGCTTCGCGATCGACGACGAGCCATCCACCGCGTCGTTCGGCGCAAGGACCGTCGACGGTGAGGTGGTCGGCACCGCCGTCGTCTACCCCGAGCCCTGCCCCTGGCTACCCGACCGGGCGCACGCGTGGCGGCTCAGGGGCATGGCGACCGCGCCGGGTCTCCGCGGCCGGGGCATCGGCACGCGGGTCCTCGAGGCTGCGCTGGCGCACGTGGCCGCCTCGGGAGGCCACCTCGTGTGGTGCAACGCTCGCGTCCCGGCGCGCCGCCTCTACGAGCGGGCCGGGTTCCGGGCCCACGGCGCACCATGGGACGACCCCGAGATCGGGCCCCACGTCGCCATGTGGCTCGACCTCGATGCCGACGCCGGACCGCCGCCCCCGTAACCTCGGCCCGATGCGCTGGACGATCCACGGCGAGCGGTCCCTCTACGACTCGGAGTGGCTCCGGCTCGTGCTGGTGGACATCGAGGTCCCGGGCGGCGCCCGCTTCGACCACCACGTCGTGCGCTTCCCGCGGGCGGCCGCCGGCACGATCGTCCACGACACCGAGCGCGGGGTGCTGCTGATCTGGCGCCACCGCTTCATCACCGACACCTGGGGCTGGGAGATCCCGGCGGGCCGCATCGAACCGGGCGAGTCGCCCGAGCAGGCCGCCGTGCGGGAGGCGATCGAGGAGACCGGCTGGAGGCCCGGGGCGCTGCGCCGACTGGGCAGCTACGCGCCGAACAACGGCTCGAGCGACCAGGTGTTCCACCTCTTCACGGCCGACGGCGCCGCACACGTCGGTGAGCCGACCGACCCCAGCGAGAGCGAGCGGATCGAGTGGGTGGAGGCCGACAAGGTCCGCTGGCTCATCGAGCAGGGTCAGGTGTACGACGGCATGTCGCTCACCGGGCTCCTGTGGGCGTTGGCCTTCTCGGCGAGCTAGGCCCGCCCAGCCCTGTCTATGCCGCGCCCTCGCGGGCCGGGTCCCAGCCGGCGAGGTCGGCGAGCCGCTCGTCGTTGGAGAACATCTCGACGATCGGCTCCTCGAGCCCGAGGCGGCGCTTCACCCGCCGGGCCTCGAGCTCCTCGTTCCACAGGACCAGCGTCACCACCAGGCCGGCGGCGCCTGCGCGCGCGGTGCGGCCCGCGCGGTGCAGGTAGGTCTTGGGGTCGGGCGGCGGGTCGTACTGGATGACGATGTCGAGGTCGTCGATGTCCAGGCCGCGGGCCGCCACGTCGGTGGCCACCAGGACCGCCAGCTTTCCAGCGGCGAACCGCTTCAGCGCCCGCTCCCGGACCTCCTGGCGGAGATCTCCATGGATCGCGCGGGCATCGACCCCGGCGTCGCCGAGCTGGCGGGCCACCCGGTCGGCGGCCCGCTTGGTGTTGACGAACAACAGGCAGCGGGTGCCCGAGCGGCTGATCGCGGCCGCCACCCGGGGCTTGTCCATCTCGTGGACGAGCAGGAACCGGTGGACCATCTCCTCGACGGTGTGGGTGGTCGAGCCCACCTCGTGGAACACCGGATCGCGCTGGTAGCGATCGACGAGGCCCTGGATGCCGCCGTCGAGCGTGGCCGAGAACAGCAGCGTCTGGTGGCTGCGGCCGATGTGGCGGAGCACCCATTCGACCTGCGGGAGGAAGCCCATGTCGGCCATGCGGTCGGCCTCGTCGATGACCACGCTGGCCACGTCGCTGAGGTCGGCGATCCCCCGATCGATGAGATCGATGAGCCGGCCGGGCGTCGCCACCACGATCTCGGCACCCGCCTGGAGCCCGGCGATCTGCTTGCCCATCTGGGCTCCGCCGTACACGGTCACCAGCCGGAGCGCTCGGGCCCGGAGCAGCGGGAGGAGGACGTTGGACACCTGCACGGCGAGCTCACGCGTGGGCACGAGCACGAGCCCGGTGGGCCGCCCGGGCGATGACACGTTGCCCGCTCCCGCAGCGTCGCTGCGGGGCGCTCGGGCCACAGGCGTCACCCGCTCGACGAGGGGAAGCCCGAACGCGAGCGTCTTGCCCGACCCCGTCTTGGCCTTGCCGCAGACATCGCGGCCGGCGAGGGCGTCGGGGATGCAGAGGCGCTGGACGGGGAACGGAGTCGTGATACCCGCGTCGTCGAGCACCGCTACCAGATCGGGAGACACGCCCAGCGCCGAGAACGTCTCTTGATTCTCGGTGTGCATGTTCGCCGCCCAGCCTATCGGGCGGGCGCCGCCCGGAGGCACATCGTCGGAGCGGCGATGTGACGGCGCGGTCAGGGGACCCGCACCCGATGGTCGCCCTGGCTCAGGTCGACCACCTCGACCGGGCGTGTGAACCCCCGGATGCTGTGTGGTCCGAGGCGCCGGCCCCGGAGGCCCTCGCCGGCGGCGTCGTACAGCGACGCCGTCACCAACAGCTGATGGGGCTGGGCATCGTCGCACAGCCGGGCCGCGAGGTTCACCGGGCGCCCGATGTAGTCGTCGCCCTCGAACAGGATCACCCGCCCCGCGGCCACCCCGCCGCGCAGCGGGAGCGGGCAGCCGCGCACGTCGAGGGCCTCCTCCATGCGGATCACCGCGTCGAGCAGCGGCCGCGGCTCGGTGCTCACCAACATGGCGCCGTCGCCCAGCCACTTGGCGACCCGGACACCCCGCCATCCCGCCCGCTCGCGCACGACCGCCCGGAACGTCGACAGCGCGGCGACCGCCTCGCCCACGCCCTGCTCGTCCGTCAGCAGGGTGAAGCCGCAAAGGTCGATGAACGCGAAGTTTCGGCGCACCAGCGCATCGGCGTGGTCGGCGTCGGGGACGGTCTGCACGAGCAGCGATCGTACGTGGCGGGTGCCCGAAACCCTGTGTCGATCGGCGCCCGCCGATTCTCCGCCCTAGCGTCCGCGGGATGTCCGCGCTGGACGCCCTGGCCTCGTGGCCCGTCGACCGCGCCACCGGGGCGGTCGTGGGCGCCGCCGGAACGCGCGCGACCGCGGGCGACACCGCCTGGACGACCCGCATCGCGTCGGTCACCAAGTTGCTCGTCTCCTACGCATGCCTGGTGGCGCTCGAGGAGGGCACGCTGGCGCTCGAACAGCCGGCGGGCCCGCCCGGCAGCACCGTGCGGCACCTGCTGGCCCACGCCTCGGGTCTGCCGTTCGAGGGATCGGCCCCGATCGCACGGCCGGGCGAGCGCCGCATCTACAGCAACACCGGCTTCGAGCGCCTGGGCGACGCACTGGCGTCCGCGGCCGGCATGCCGGTGGCGACCTACCTCGCGGAGGCCGTGCTGCGCCCGCTCGGGATGGACCGCACCGACCTGCGCGGGTCGCCGGCCAAGGATGCCTGGTCGACGGTCGACGATCTCGCCCGGTTCGCCAACCAGCTGCTGGCACCGACGCTGGTGGCCCCCGGGACCCTCGACGAGGCCACCACCGAACAGTTTCCGGGCCTGGCGGGGGTCGTGCCCGGGCTCGGCAGCTACGACCCCAACCCCTGGGGCCTGGGCTTCGAGCTCAAGGGCACCAAGTCCCCCCACTGGACGGCACCCGAGGGGTCGCCCCGCACGTTCGGCCACTTCGGCGGGTCCGGCTCGTTCCTGTGGGTGGACCCCGACGCCCGGCTGGCGTGCGTCGTCCTCACCGACCGGGAGTTCGGCGACTGGGCGACGCCGTTGTGGTCGGCACTGTCGTCGGCGGCGTTGAGCGAGCGTGCCGGGGCCTGACGCGCGGCGTCGCCCGCCCCCGGGAGGGCGGGCGACGCCGGGTGGCGGAGCTGATGCGCTGGGGTCAGCCCGCTTGGTTGACGGCGAGGCCGGTGACGGTGAGGCCGCTCAGCCGACGGCCGCCGACCCGGCCGATCTTGGCGGTGTCGCCCGTCGTCTCGTCGACGGTGTAGAGCGTGGAGCGACCGCGCCGGTCGTTGGTGGTCAGGTAGCCGACATCGTTGGTGCCGGCGATGTCCCAACCGGTGTCACGGCTGAGCTTCACGCCGTCCAACGGCTGGCACATGGTGAGCGTGCCGGCGTTCGGCGGGTTCTGGAGGCAGACCTGGTTCTGGGCCCGGTCCAGCACGTACAGCTTCACCGCGGTCGCGGCGGGCTGGGTGACGTTGAACGTGGAGTTGGTGTAGGCGGCTCCCACGACCTCGGGCATGCCGGGGTTGAGGTTGCCGTCGGCGACGCCGCCGATCACGGTGCCCGCATCGGGCGACAGGCGCAGGTTCTGCTGGGCGTTCGAGACGACGCGGATGGCGTCGGGCGCCGGGTTGAAGTCGATCCCGAACTTCGTGCCGTTCAGCGCGGGAGCGAACGGAACGTCCATCGGAGGCGTGCCGGGGGCGACGTTCTCCGCGATGGCGATCGCCGTCTGTGGGTTGACGCGGTAGACGACGCTGTTCGAGCCGACGCCGTACAGGTCACCGGTCTTGGGTCGGAAGTCGATGCCCACGAGTGACACGCCGGCGGGCAGGCCGCTGATGTTCTGGATCGAGCGGAGCTGCTCGGGCCGGCGCACGTCGAAGCTGATGAGCTGGTTCTGATCGGTCGTGACGAATGCCGTCAGGCGGTCGGGCTTGAGGTCGGGGTTGCGTTGGCTCTGCGGCGCCGCCGAGGCGCCGGCGCCGAGGGCGAGGGACAGGCCGACTGCCACAGCCGCGGCTCGGCGCAAAAGGGTGGTCGTCCTCACAAGGGTCCTCCTTGGGCGTGGGTGAGTGACACCCGCACTTCGGATCACCGTTGCGGGACGGATGATCGCGGCCGAGCGAGCTCGCCGCTGTGCTGCGGTGCCGCCGAGCGACGCCGCGCCCGTCAGGCCGTCAGGAACCCTGGGTCACGCCGTCAGAAGGCGGCTTCGGTGAGATCGGCGGGACCGGCGGTCACCGCCGGCGCCAGCCCGGCCGCCTGCGGCAACAGCTGCTCCGCGTAGAAGCGGGCGGTGACGAGCTTCTGGCGCAGGAAGTCGGCGTCGCCCTGTCCGGCGTCGAGCGAACGGGCGGCCGCCTGCGCCGAGCGGGCCAGCAGCCACCCGCCGGTGACGATGCCGCACATGCGCAGGTAGGGCGTGGCGCCGGCGAGGGCGTTGTCGGGATCGCGACGCCCGTTGGCCAGCAGCCAGTCAGTGGTCTGCCGCAGGGTGGCCTGGGCCTCCGCCAGGCGCTTGCCGATCGCGGGGAGGTCCCCGTTGGACGCGACCAGCTCGTCGGCGGTGGCGGCGATGCCGTCGAGGAAGTCGCTCACGACGCCGCCGGCCCGCATGGGCACCTTGCGGCCCACCAGGTCCATGGCCTGGATGCCGTTGGTTCCCTCGTAGATCGGCGCGATGCGGGCGTCGCGGTAGTGCTGGGCCACGCCGGTCTCCTCGATGTAGCCCATGCCGCCGTGGACCTGGAGCGCGAGCGACGTCAGCTCGACGCCGAGGTCGGTCCCCCAGCCCTTGGTGATGGGCGTGAGCAGGTCGGCGAGCTCCTGGCGCCAGGTGCGCACCTGGGGGTCAGGGTGGAGCTGCGCCAGGTCGAGGGACTCGGCGTTGAGGTAGGCGATGCACCGCAGCGCCTCGATCTGCGCCCGCATGGTGAGCAGCATCCGCCGCACGTCGGGATGGTCGATGATCGGGGACGACTCACCGGCCGGCGCCCCGGGGGCGCGCCCCTGGTGCCGCTCCCGCGCGTGCGCCACCGCCTGCTGGTAGGACCGCTCCCCCAGCGCCAGCCCCTCCAGCCCCACGGACAGGCGGGCGTTGTTCATCATCGTGAACATGTAGCGCATGCCCTGGTTGGGCTCGCCGATCAGGTAGCCGACGGCCCCCTCGTATGCCAGGACGCACGTGGGGCTGGCGTTGATGCCCATCTTCTTCTCGATCGACACGCAGTGCACGCCGTTGCGCTCGCCGAGCGAGCCGTCGTCGGCGACGAGGAACTTGGGCACGATGAAGCACGAGATGCCCTTGGTGCCGGGCGGCGCACCGGGCACACGCGCCAGCACGAGGTGGACGATGTTGGCGGCGAGGTCGTGCTCGCCGTAGCTGATGAAGATCTTCTGACCGGTGATCCGCCAGGTGCCGTCCTCGGCCGGGACGGCCTTGGTGGTGAGGGCGCCGACGTCGGAGCCGGCGTTGGACTCGGTGAGGTTCATGGTGCCGGTCCACTCGCCGGTGACCATCCTCGTCAGGAACATCTCCCGCTGCGTCTCGGTCCCGTAGCGCAGCAGCATGTCGATCGCGCCCTGCGTCAGGAACGGGCACAGGGAGAAGGCCATGTTGGCGGCGGTCAGCATCTCCTGCATGGCCACCGCCACCAGCCACGGGAACCCCCCGCCGCCGTAGTCGGGCGGGAACGGCACCGCCGCCCAGCCGCCCTCGACGTAGCGGCGGTAGGCGCGGGTGAACCCCTCGGGCATCGTGACGGTGCCGTCGTCGTGGCGGCGGCTGTGCTGCACGTCGCCCACTCGGTTGAGGGGTGCGAACTCCTGGGCGAACAGGCGCCCGGACTCCTCGAGCACCCCGAACACGGTGTCCGGGTCGGCGTGCTCGTAGCCGGGCAGGCTGGCCAGCCCGGCCACGTCGACGACGTTCTCGAGGACGAAGCGCATGTCCGCCAGCGGGGGGACGTAGTCGGACCGGGCCCGGGCGGCCGTGGGTGCGGGGGACATGGGATTGACGGTAGGCCCGCGCTGCCGGGTTCCCAAGGGATCCGCAGCGGGCGGTGCCCGGCGTCCGGCCTCAGGCGTCGTCGGCCGCCGGTTGCGCCGGCCGGTGGCCGCGCACGGCCGCCGTGAGCGCCTCGGCGGTGGCCGCCACCTGGGCACCCAGCGCCCGGACCTCGGTCCCGCTCAACTCGACGTCGTCCAGCCCCGACACGGCGACCACCAGTGCCGCGTTCCCCGAGCCGTCGAACACCGCCGCCGCCACGTCGGCGACGCGGTACTTGCCGGCATCGTCGACGTCGATGAGCAGCAGGTGCTGGCGGCCGATCGCCGCCAGCAGCGCACGGAGCTCTTCGGGCGTGGGACGCCGCTCGCGGCGGGCGGTCGTCGCCGGCGGCCGGCCGGCCGTGGGGACCGGCCGCGAGAGCAGCCGCAGCTCCGGGGACGCACGCGTCACCGCGTACCCGTCGCGCCGGATCGCCGGCAGGGCCTCCTGCGACGGGCCCACG